>JBJMTU010000183.1:0-12146 GCA_045811545.1 Xanthobacteraceae bacterium
CGGGTTGGGATTGATGTTTTTCATCTATGGCCTGCGCAAGATCGGAACGCGCAATTAATCACAGCTGGCGGACGCAACCAACCCGATAAGGCCGCTTTTCGGCGACGCGGGCTTCGATTAAGGTCACGCATCCTTCGTTGTTGTCACGGCACCCGGATGGAGGAAGCCATGAAGAAAATCGCGTTGGCATTGGCCGTCTGCCTTGCCTCGTCGGCACCCGCGTTTGCCACCTGCAAGTCGGATGCGACGGAGAAGAAGCTTGCCGGGGCGGCCCTCAAGAGCTTCATGACCAAGTGCGAGAGGGATGCAAAGACGACGTGCGAGACGGACTCGAAGGAAAAGAAGCTCGCGGGCGCAGCCAAAACCAGCCACATGAAGAAGTGTGTGACCGACGCGGTTGGCACGTAACGAGTGTCACCTGCGCCGGACGCAGGAGGCAGCTTTTAGGCCCGCTTTAGAACTCAGCGCGTTGCGGAGTAGCTCAGTTTCTCGTAGTTGCGATCCTTGAGAAACTGGTCCAGGCCCCAGCGCTGCACTTGCGCGAGCGTGTCGTCGAATTCCTCGTGCGGCAGCGCCCGGTAATAGAAGCGCTCGCCCCGGCCGAACTTCGCGTAGTCCCAAGGATGGAAGTTCTCGAATTCGGCCGGCACCGCGAGCTTCCATAGGGGCAGATACTTTTCCATATCGGCGTCCATCGCCTTTTCGGCGCGTTCAAGCGCGCGCAGATAGGCGCGCACGACTTCCGGCTCGAAATTCTCGGGAACCCACCACAGCGTCTTGAACGTGTCCGCGATGATCTGGCGCAGTCCAAGCTGCTCGGCCATGGCGATCTGGCGGCAACAAGCTTGCCGCCTCGACGTCGCCGTCGAGCAGCGCCTTGAGGCGGGCGCCGAACCCGCCCGTGTTCACCACCTTGATGTTTTCGAGCGGCAGATATTTCTCCAGCCGATACGGCACGTTGAAGTGGCTTCCCGCACGCATGCCGACCGATACCGGCACATCCTTGAGGTCTTCCGGCCGGCGGATGCGCGAGTCGGGCCGCACGAAGATCGCCCATGGCGAGACGCCGTAGGCGTCGTGCACCATCTTGCCCATGCCGGCGCTGGCATTGCAGATCGTGCCCCAGACGCAGGCGCCCTGGATGACCTCGCGTTTGTCCTGCGTATAGGGCCGGTCCTGCGGTCGTTGGAAATATTCGAGCCCCTTCCAACTCGATTGCGTGCCGCGGAACGTCTTCCAGTCGAATTCGACATCGAGCCCCTCGACGGCAAAGAAACCCTCCTGATGCGCGACGAAATCGTAAAGGCCCATGCCTTTCGGGGCGACCGTCACCGGTCTCAAGCTGTTGGCCATGGCGATTCCTCCCGGAACTCGTTGGTCGAGCGCTTGTCGAGCGCTAGCGCATTCAAGATATGCACGCTCGCACCCTCTACCGACAATTCTGCCGACAGACCTTGATCTAGGCGGCACGTAATAAGACCATCATATCCGCGGACTAGGACGACGGCCACCGTGGAATCGAGCCGCGCGCCAGTGTTGGTGGACTTCGCGCTGCAAGGTGGCGGCGCGCATGGCGCTTTCACTTGGGGCGTGCTGGACCGCCTGCTCGAGGAGCCCTGGCTGCGCATCGACGGCATCTCGGGCACCTCGGCGGGGGCGATGAATGCCGCGGTGCTGATCGACGGCTATGCCGACAACGGCGTCGACGGCGCGCGCGCCGCGCTGCAAAATTTTTGGCAGCGGGTATCGCGGGCGGCGTTGTTGAGCCCACTGCGGCGCACCCCGCTGGACATATTGCTGGGCCGTTGGACGCTCGACCATTCGCCGGCTTTCGTGGCGATGGACCTGATGGCGCGCTTGTTCTCTCCGTACGATCTCAGCCCGGGCGGCGCAAATCCCCTGCGCAACATCCTGGCCGAGACCGTCGATTTCGATCGGCTGGCACAAACATCGATCAAGCTCTTCGTCACGGCCACGAATGTGCGCACCGGGCGCGGCCGGGTGTTCCGAAACAGCGAGATCACGCCGGACGTGCTGCTCGCATCGGCCTGCGTCCCCACGCTGTTTCAGGCCATCGAGATCGATGGCGAAAGCTATTGGGACGGCGGCTATTCCGGCAACCCCACCATCACGCCGTTGGTGCGTGAGTGCCGTTCCAAGGATACGATTCTCGTTCAGATCAATCCGGTCGAGCGACCAGAGTCGCCCCGCTCGGCCCGCGACATTCTCAACCGGCTCAACGAGGTTTCGTTCAATGCCGTGCTGCTGAAAGAGTTGCGCATGATGGCCTTGCTGCGCAAAGTCGCACACGCTGAAGATTCCGAAAGTGCCAAATGGGCTGATATGCGAATTCACCGCGTGTCCAGCGACATGATGGTAGAGCTCGGCTATTCTTCGAAGCTCAACGCCGAGTGGGAATTCCTGTGCATGTTGCGCGACGAGGGGCGCCGCGCCGGTGAGGCATTCCTGAGAGCCCACCACCAGGATCTGGGCCTACGCTCCACCTTCGATCTCGACGAGTTGCTGAGGGGCGTCTGACCAACGGCGCGAATTCAACGGGACGAGGCCTCCATGACCAGCCGAGGCGCATTGACCATGTTGGGCCTCTGCACGGCGGTCTTGGTCTTTGCCGGACTTTACTTCGCGCGCTCCATTCTCGCGCCGGTCGCGTTCTCGCTGTTCGTCATCGCCATCGTCTGGCCGCTGCAGCGCGCGCTCGAGACGAGGGTTCCGCGGCTGCTTGCCCTTGTTGTCACGCTGGCGGTGACCCTGCTCATCGTGACGGTGCTCGGCTACTTGATCGTGTGGGCGTTCGGAACGGTCGGACGCTGGCTCATCGAAAACGCGCTGCGGCTGCAAGCCTTGTACATGCAATGGACCGACTGGCTCGAGGGGCACGGCATCCTGGTTACGAGCCTGCTCGTCGAGAATTTCAATGCAGGCTGGCTCATTCGCGCGGTGCAGGAGATCGGCGGAAGGCTGCACGGGCTGCTGACGTTCGTGGTCATCGCCTTCGTGTTCACGGCTCTCGGCCTGCTCGAGATCGACATCGCCGGGAAGAACATCGAAAACCTCCGCAACAAGGAAGCCGCGCGGACCATTCTGCAAGCGAGCACGCAAATCGCAGACAAGTTCCAAAGATACATGCTCGTCCGCAGCGCAATGAGCGTGTTGACCGGCCTCGTGGTCTGGGCTTTTGCGCTGCTCGCCGGTCTCGAACTGGCGACGGCGTGGGGCCTGATCGCGTTCGTCTTGAACTACATTCCGTTCATCGGCCCGCTGGTCGCGACCGCATTTCCGACTCTTTTCGCGCTCGTACAGTTCGGCTCGTGGCAATTGGCCGCCATCGTGTTCCTGGGTCTCAATGTCATCCAATTCCTCATCGGCAGCTATCTGGAGCCACGCATCGCCGGCGCTGCGCTCCGCGTCTCTCCGTTCCTGGTCCTGTTCGCAGTGTTCTTCTGGGCCTTTCTCTGGGGCCTTCCAGGAGCATTCATCGGTGTGCCCATCGTGATTGCATGCCTCACGCTGTGCGAGCAGCGGGAGTCTACGCGATGGATTGCAGCGCTTCTGTCGGGACGCGAGCGGCTCTAACCGGAGGTCGGTTCTCCTTCGACGGTGATCCGCTGCGGCTGCAGCAATCTCAGGCGCCGGTCGGATCCTACGGCCAACGTGTGGATGTAGAAATACGTGGCCGCGTCGTCCGTCGCTTCCATGACCGGGGACGGCGCGGAGAGAATGGGAATGCCGCCGCATTCCCCGATCCAGTCGATGTGCCGGTGACCGTGCATCAGCACCGCCCGGCCGGCGAGCGGCTTGAGTCGCCGGACAAACCAATTGCCGTTGATCAAAGCGGTTCCAACACGCTCGGATAGCGCCTTTGCCGGGCGGGGATACTCGACGACGTGATGGTGCAGGGCGACGACCCAGCAGGCGTAGGGGTACTGCGCGCAGGCGATGTCCAAGCCGCGAGCTTGATCGACCGAAATCATGCCCAGCGCATTCGTAAACGAGAAATGCGTGTCGGCGTTCGAGTCGAGCAGAATGATCCCCAGGCCGTCGTCCTGATCCGGCGGCAGCACCATCGGAAAGACGCTGGTCCACAATTCGCTCAGGCGTCGCGACAACCACGGCCTGCCGATGTCAGCGAACCTCGCGATCTCCTTGAGATGCGGCTCCAACGTCGCGGTGAGAGTTGCACCCAGATGTCTACCTGCGCGATCCACTACGCGCACGCGCTCGCCCTGGACGAGTCCTATTGCCGACATGACCCGCAGCTTCCGCAGCCGCTTGTTCGGGCTGGTCGGCAGATCGAGGCGCGCCGGATTGGCGCGATCGACGATGTTCAGGTCGTGGTTGCCGGGAATGATCAGCATTCGCTCGGCGAGGCGGGGGTGACGCAGGACGGCATCGAGGAATTCGGCCCACTCGCTCGAGCGACCGGCATCGGTCATGTCGCCGCTCACCACGATGGCGTGGAGCGGATCACGCGCATGCAGCGTTTCCAGCTCCGCGAGCAGCCGGCTCAAACGCTCGTTGCCCCGCGGCCCCGACCTGCCGCTTTCGAGGCGGAAGCCGTAGCGTTCGCCGACGACGTGCACATCCGACAAATGCGCGATGCGCCACGTGCGGCCGCCCTCGGGCCGTTGATCGAATTGCTCGAGGTCGCGGGGCTGCGCCATCGTCGCGTCGGCGATCCCCCAGACGAGTGCAGCCGCCGCGAGATAGCCGGCAATCAATGCCACGGTATTGGCGAGCGCTACCACCGCGAGATGCTCGGGGGACCCCACGCCGGCCGCGCCCCGCAACAAGTCCGCATGCGGCAAGACCGCCATCAGCACCAGCAGCGCGACGCCGCAGATCATGCCACCGGACACCAAGGCCGCGGCGGCGCGTAGCCGCGCGCGCTGGATTTTGCTTGCCCGGGCCGAAAGGAGCCGCTCGGCGAGTTGACGCAGCGCCTCGCGGCAAACCGTGTAGGCCGGCTGCACGACGAGGGAATTGAGCGACCAGAAGCTTTTCTCCGCCAGCCGAAACAAGGAGCGGCCGCCGAGCCACCCGACGGCGATGACGATTACGAGGAGGATCGCAGGCCAGACGCCAGCGAGCGCGGATGCGAGCTTGCTCGAGAATTTGCTGAACCAGATCGCCGCTACGATAGGCGCGATCCCCAGCACCAAACCCGGTATGACGACGAGGAGGGTGAAAGCCACCGCCAGCTTCGGCAGGCTGATCTCTGCAAGCAGGCTGCCGGCGAGCGACAGCAGCGAGCGGCGCTTGGTACTGGACGCGTCATCCTCGATATCGCCGCGGCGAGGATCCATGGCCGGCCTCAAGGAACTCCTCCAAACCTGCACCGATTGCGCCGTATCGCGCGCTAATTTAATCGTCGCTGGAGAACGTTGCGCGTTCCAATGCGAGGTTACGCGTCCAGCGCGCTGACCCGAGCGGTGCCGAGCCCGCGCATGAAGCGATGGCGGATGAGCGGCGGATCCCGCACAGTCTGCGCGATGCCCGGCTTGTCGTCGATCTTCGCCGCCAGCAGCGCCGGCCCGCCCGCATCGAAGCGCCGCGAAACGAGTTCCTCGAAATGCGCTTCGTCGCGCACCCAGTAGCTGTTGGCGATGCCGGCGCCGCGCGCGATCGCCACGATGTCGGCGCTGCTCGCGGTCGCCGCCTTCTGCTTGCCGGTGATCTGATAGATGCCGTTGTCCATGATGACGATGGTCAGGTTGCGCGGTTTGACCATGCCGATTGTGGCGAGGCATCCGAGCGCCATGAGGATCGAGCCGTCGCCTTCGAGCGCGATCACGCCGCGCTCGGGCTGGGCGAGCGCGACACCGAGCGCGATCGGGCAAGCGAGTCCCATGCTGCCGAGCATGTAGAAGTTCTGCGGCCGGTGGCCGGCCGCATAGAGGTCGAAATTGGTATTGCCGATGCCGGCGACCACGGCTTCGTCGCGGGCAAGCTTGGCGACCAGGCGCTTGGTCAAATCCGCGCGGTTGAGCACAGCCGGAGCATCGATCGTCGCGGCGGCCACGCTTTTGTCCCTCACGTCAATTTGGCTGCCGCCGCCGGATTTCCGCCGGTCAGCAGCGGCGAGAAGATGAAAACCACCGGGCTCTGCGTGGTGAACGCCTGCTTGATCGACTTGTCGACGATGAGGGGCATGGTGGCTTCGTCGGTCAGCGTGTGATGGGTGACGGCGATGGAATCGAGCGTCGGGCGCATGGTGCGGGCGACCGTGACCTGGCCGATGTTGAACTCGCCCAAGGTGCCGCGCTCCGACACGGCGATGATCGCCGGAATCTGATACGGCACGATCAGCGACGCGAGCGCGTTGGCGATGAGCGCAAAGCCGCTGGTCTGCATCATCACCACCCCGCGCAGGCCGCCCATATAGGCGCCGGCCAATGTCCCGACGGCCTCGTCCTCGCGGGTTGCGCCGATGGACATGAAATAGTTGTCGGCGGCCGCGCCGTCGATCAGCGGGGTGAGCACGTTGTCGGGCACGTAGGTGACGAGCCTGACGTCGTTCTCCTTCAACGTGCGCAGAAAGGTATCCGCCCAAGTCATCGTTGCCGTTGCCACTCGACGCTGGTCGCTTGACCCCTAGCCCATCTGCCGCGCGGTTGCAAAGATGAAACAGAATGCGAGGATGCGCGGCGAGCCAGTCGAGAGGTTGCCGGTGAGGAAACACGCGCATGAGGTCGTGCTGGCAGCGGCGCTGATCGCGGGCTGCGCCATGCAAGCTGCGCCCGGATCGGAGTTGAACTACCCGACCCGGCCGATCACCCTCGTCGTCCCGTTCGCCGCCGGCGGCAGCGCCAGCACGGCCGCGCGCAGCGTTGCCGACAAGATCGCCGAGACGCTGGGCCAGCAGATACTCGTCGATCATCGCGCGGGTCGCGGCGGCACCCTCGGCACGCGCGCGGCGGCAAAGAGCGCAGCCGACGGCTACACCATCCTGATGACGACCAGTGCGGCGCTCGGCACTGCGCCGAGCCTGCTCGAGAACCTCGGCTACGACGCGCGCAAGGACTTCGAACCGATCGGGCTCATCGCGGCCACGCCGAATCTCATAGTCGTGCATCCGAGCTTTCCCGCCCGCTCGCTGGCCGAGCTGATCCAAATCGGCAGAGCAACCGCAACTCCCATCCCTTACGGGTCGCCCGGCGTCGGCACGCTCAATCACCTGACCGTCGAACTGCTTGCGTATCGCACCGGCATGAAGCTTGCGCATGTACCGTACAAGGGCGCCGCGCCGGCGCTCAACGATCTGCTCGGCGGTCATATCGGCGTGCTGATCAGCGCGCTCCCCAACGCCCACGCTCACGTTCTTGCGGGGACGGTGCGAGCCCTTGCGGTGACCGGCGCCGAGCGCTCGGCGCTGATCCCGGCGGTGCCCACTTTCGCCGAGGCCGGATTCCCGGGTTACGACGTGCCGCTGCGTTGGGGGCTCGCGGCGCCGGCCGGCACTCCGCGCGCCATCATCGACAAGCTCAACCGGGCGCTCAACGCCGCGCTCATGAGCGATGAGGTGCGCCAGCGGCTCCTGGTCGAAGGCGCCGAGCCGCAGCCCACCACGCCCGAGGCCTACGCCACCATCATCGACCGCGAGCTGACGATGTGGTCCGATCTGGTGAAGGCCGTGGGCATCAAGCCCGAGTGAAGGGGTCAAGGCTACGTCGACAGTGAGGAAACACCCGAATGCCCCGGAAGCCGATGATTCGACGTGACGTCTTGCTGGCGGCACTGCTCGCCGCCCAGGCCGCGTCCGCCTTTGCGCAGGACTATCCCAGCCGCCCCGTCACCCTCATCGTTCCCTACGCCGCCGGCGGCGGCAACGACTTGATGGCGCGGACCGCCGCCGAGAAGATGAGCAAGACGCTCGGCCAGCAAATCGTGATCGAGAATCGCGGCGGTGCGGGCGGCAGCATCGCCACCCGCCAGATCGCCAAGGCAGCGCCCGACGGCTACACGCTCGGGCTCGGCGGCACCGGCACGCTCGCGATCAACCCGACGCTCTATGGCAATGTCGGCTATGACCCGCGCAGGGACTTCGCGCCGATCGGCCTCATCGCCACCAGTGCGCTCGTCGTGTGCGTGCACCCGTCGCTCCCGGTCCGTTCAATTGGCGAACTGATCGCGCTCGCGAAGCAGGAGGCGGGCAAGCTCAATTACGCCTCCGCCGGCACCGGCAGCGGCATCCACCTCGGCACCGAATATTTCGCGACCATGGCCGGCATCAAGCTCACGCATATTCCCTACAAGGGCAGCGGGCCGGCGCTCACCGATCTCGTCGGCGGCCACGTTGCGGTCTATTTCAGCTCGCTGCCGCCGGCGCTCGCCTTGGTGAAAGAAGGCAAGGTGCGCGCGCTGGCGGTGACCGGTGCCAAACGTTCACAGATTTTTCCCGACCTGCCGACGGTGGCGGAAGCAGCGCTGCCGGGCTATGAGGCGGTGCTGCATTATGGGATTGTCGCGCCTGCCGGCACCTCGCGACCGATCATAGACAAGCTCAGCGCCGCATTGCGCGCCGCGGCGATGTCGGAGGATCTCAAGGCGCGGCTGGCAAATGACGGCGCCGAGCCGTTGGCCTCGACGCCTGAAGAATACGCCGCCGACATCGACCGCGAGGAGAGTAAATGGTCGGCGATCGTCAAGGCGTCGGGCGCGAAGGCGGAGTGATGCAGCTCTGAGTCCTGCCCCGGAGCAAGCAATCCCGTCAGGAACTAGCGCGACGAAAGGTCTGCACGCGGCCAGAGCGTGAGGAAATCCGGAATGCAGTTCAACTTCACCGAAGAGCAGCAGGCCTTCGCCGACTCGGTTCGCCGCTTCGCGCTCACCCATCTCGAAAAGGACGCGCTCAGGCGCGCGCACGATCCACGCTATCCGTTCGACGTCGCCAAACTCATGAGCGCGCAGGGGCTGATGGGCATCACCCTTCCCGAGGCCGACGGCGGGCAAGGCGGCACGCTGACGGACGCGGTGATCGCCATCGAGCAGGTCGCCACCGTATGCCCGCGCAGCGCCGACGTCGTGCAGTTCGGCAATTTCGGCCCGATGCGGACGTTCGCGGAATACGCAACGCCGCAACAGAAGGCGCGCTGGCTGCCCGACCTGTTGCAGGGCCGCATGGTGATGAGCCTCGGCATTACCGAGCCCGATGCCGGCTCCGCCGCGACCGATCTTACGACCAGCGCCAAGCCGGACGGTTCCGATTACATCATCAACGGCAGCAAGCTGTTTTCCACCTTCAGTCCGGACGCGGCGATTTTCCTGATCTATGTGCGCTACGCGCCCGGCCTGGGCGGCATCGGCTCGCTCATCGTCGAGCGCGGCACGCCGGGGTTTAGCATCGGCCGAGCCTCGCGCTTCATGAGCGGCGAGGAGTGGTGCGAGCTGCATTTCGACAATTGCCGCATTCCGGCGGAGAACGTCCTGCTCGGCCCGGGCGGCTTCAAGAAGCAGATGGCGGGCTTCAACATCGAGCGCCTCGGCAATGCCGCGCGCTCGCTCGCATTCGGCCGCTATGCATTCAACAAGGCGCGCGAATATGCCTCAACCCGCCAGCAATTCGGGCGGCCGCTGTGCGAGTTTCAGGGCTTGCAATGGAAATTCGCCGACATGGCGATCAAGCTCGAGGGCGCGCAGCTTCTGCTCTACCGCGCGGCGAGCAATGCCGATCGCGGGCTCCCGTCCGCCTATGAAACCGCTGTTGCCAAGGCGGCCTGCAACCAAGCCGGATTCGAAGCGGCGAACGAAGCGATCCAGATCATGGGCGCGACCGGCTATAGCCAGGACAATCTGGTGGAATGGTGCATGCGGCGCTGCCGCGGATGGATGATTGCCGGCGGCTCGATTGAGATCCTCAAGAACCGCATCGCCGAGCACCTGTTCGAGCGCCGTTTCGACCAGCGCCGGCCCAAACCGGCCGAGGCGGCGGAGTAGCGCGGGCATGCAATCAGCGGCGCCTGACGATCTTCGCCGACTTCTGTTCTCGCCCCGCTCCATCGCCATCATCGGACAGTCGGACGATGCGACCAAGACCGCCGGCCGGCCGCTGAAATTTCTGCGGCGCATGGGCTATGGCGGCCGCATCTATCCGGTCAATCCGCGGCGCGAAACCGTGCTCGGCGAGCGCGCCTGGCCGGCGCTCGCGGCGTTGCCCGAGGCGCCCGAGCACGCTTATATCGTGACGCCGACGGAAGCTGCCGTTGCGGCGGTCGAGGAGTGCGGCCGTCTCGGCGTCAAGGTCGCAACCGTGCTGGCCGACGGTTTCGCGGAAGCGGGTGCCGAAGGTGCGGCGCGCGAGGCGCGGCTGCGCGAGACCTGCGCGCGCACCGGCCTCCGCATGGTCGGACCATCGAGCCTCGGCGTCGTCGACCTGCGCACGCGCACCATGCTGACGGCGAACGCCGCCTTTGACGAGCCGGATCTACCGGCTGGACGCATCTTTGCCGCCTCGCACAGCGGCAATCTCATCGGGACGCTCATGTCGCGGGGCAAGGCGCGCGGCATAGCTTTTGCCGGCCTCGTTTCTGTCGGCAACGAGGTCGATCTCTCGCTCGGCGAGATCTGCGCGGCAACGCTCGATGATCCAGGCATCGACGGCTACATGCTGTTCCTCGAGACCATGCGGCACGCCGAAGCCTTGCGCCGCTTCGCGGTTTCGGCGGCCGCGCGCGGCAAACCGATCATCGCCTATAAGCTCGGGCGCTCGGCCGCGGCGCGCGAGCTTGCGGTCACGCATACCGGCGCGCTCGCCGGCGAAGACGATATCGCCGACATGTTTCTCAAGGCTTGCGGCATTGCGCGGGTCGATACGCTCGAAGGCCTGATCGAAGGCTTGCCGCTGCTCTTGCGCGTGCCGGTCACGGTGCGTAGCAAACGCGTCGGCGTGGTGACGACCACGGCGGGTGGCGCGACCATGGTGGTCGATCCGCTCGCCAGCCGCGGCGTGACCATCGAGCCGGCAAGCACAGCGACCTTGGCGCGCCTCGCCGCCGCCGGCATCGAGGTCAAGCCCGCAGCGCTGATCGATCTCACCATCGCCGGAGCGCGCTACGAGACGGTGAAAACCGCACTCGATATTCTCACGACGGCGCCGGAATTCGACCTCGTGCTTGCGGTGATCGGCTCCTCCGCGCGGTCGCAACCCGAGGCGACGGTGCGTCCGGTGATCGACAGCGCGGGCGCGGCAAAGCCGCTTGCGGCGTTCATCGTGCCCGAGGCGCCGGAGGCTTTGGCGGCGCTCAGCCGCGCGGGCGTGCCGAATTTCCGCACGCCCGAGGCGTGCGCCGATGCGATTGCCGCGGCGCTGGCGCGGCAGCCGCCGATGCCCTCGCGCTCGGCAGCGCCGCCGGCAAGCAACGGGCCTGTCCTCGACGAACTCGCATCCGGCGCCCTGCTCGACCGCCTGGGCATTGCACGCGTGCCCTCGGTTGCGCTCGACATCGACATCGATCAGGCACCGCCCCTGCCCTTCCCCTATCCGGTCGCGGTCAAGGCGCTCGGCGCCGCGATCGCGCATAAGAGCGAGGCCGGGGGCGTCGAGCTCGGTGTCGGCGATGGCGATGCGCTCATTGCCGCAATCCGAAAAATCGCCGCGGCCGTCGGCACGCACAAGCCTGATGCGCGCCTTGCCCGCGTGCTGGTGCAGCCCATGGTCAGCGGCCTCGGCGAGGTGCTCTTGGGCTACCGCGTCGATCGCGACGTTGGCGCGCTCATCATGGTAGCGGCCGGCGGCGTGTTCGCGGAGATCGCGCGCGACCGCAGCTTGCGGCTCGCGCCCATCGACCTTGTCACCGCACAGGAGATGATCGCTGAGGTGCGCGGGCTCATTCCGCTCGCGGGCTACCGCGGCAGGCCCAAGGCCGATCTCGAGGCGCTCGCGCACGCAATGGTCGCGCTGTCCCGCCTTGCCGACGACGCCAGTGTTGCGGAAGCGGAAATCAACCCTTTGATCGTGCGGTCGGCAGGACACGGCGTCATCGCGGTCGATGCCCTGGTGAAGCTTGCGGGGACCGCATAGGCTGCCCACTCGCGACCTCGGGAGGACATCATGGCGCATGCCGAAGCGCTGCAGACGCTCGACCCGGTTGGCTCGACGACAGCGGCCGTCGTCGAGTTCGTCAGCGAGC
>JBJMTU010000184.1:0-11354 GCA_045811545.1 Xanthobacteraceae bacterium
ATCTCGTCGCGCACCCACGCCGTCATCGCCCGCGTCTCATTCTTGCCGGGACCATCCGCGCCCTGGAGCACCGGCTTCGCCAGCTCCAGATACCAGTCGCAGAAGATATTCCACACGAAGCGGTACACCGCGCTCGCCGCATCGTTGAACTTGTAGGCCTCGATCGCCTCGGTGATCTCCCGCGCGGCTTTGCCGGTCTCGTGCGCGATCCAGCAGTTGAGCGTCTCCTTCGCCGACTTCGGGTCGAAGCTCGGCACCGTCACGCAGTGGTTCATCTCCGCGAAGCGGCAGGCGTTCCACAGCTTGGTCGCGAAATTGCGGTAGCCCTCGACTCGCTGGGTGGAGAGCTTGATGTCGCGCCCCTGCGCCGCCATGGCGGCGAGCGTGAAGCGGAGCGCATCGGCGCCGTATTCGTCGATCAGCTCGAGCGGGTCGATGACGTTGCCTTTCGACTTCGACATCTTGGCGCCGCGCTCATCGCGCACGAGGGCGTGAATGTAGACGGTGCGGAACGGCACTTCTTGCATGAAGTGCAGCCCCATCATCATCATACGCGCAACCCAGAAGAAGATGATGTCGAAGCCGGTCACCAGCACGTCGGTCGGGTAGTAGCGCTTGAGCTCCGCGGTCTGGTCCGGCCAGCCCAAGGTCGAGAACGGCCACAGCGCCGAGGAAAACCAAGTATCGAGGACGTCCTCGTCGCGCGTGAGCAGCTTGCCTTCATGGCGACGCATGTCGGCTTCGTTGGAGAGCGTGCCGTTGGCGAGATAATGAGAGATTGCTTCGCTTAGCGCTTCGGCCTCGCTCTCGGCGACGAAGATTTTGCCGTCTGGCCCATACCACGCCGGTATCTGATGTCCCCACCACAGCTGGCGTGAAATGCACCACGGCTGGATGTTCTCCATCCAATTGAAATACGTCGCCTCCCAATTGCGCGGCACGAATACGGTGGGCCCGGCGCGCGCCGCCGCGATCGCCGGCGCGGCAAGCGTCTTGGCGTCGACGTACCACTGATCGGTGAGAAATGGTTCGATCACGACCGCCGAGCGGTCGCCGTGGGGAACCATGTGCGTGTGCGGCTCGGTCTTTGCGAGCAAACCCGCGGCCTCGAGCCGCCGCACGATGTCCTTGCGGACGACGAAGCGATCGAGGCCATGATAGGCCAATGTCTGATCGAGGTCCGTCGAGGGCGGCACGTCGCGCAGAAACGCCTCGTTACCCGCAAGCTTGAGATGCGCCTCGGCGTCGAGCACATCGACGAGCGGCAGATCATGCCGATGTCCGACCTCGAAGTCGTTGAAGTCGTGGGCGGGCGTGATCTTGACCGCGCCGGTGCCTTTCTCCGGATCGGAATATTCGTCGGCGATGATCGAGATGCGCCGGCCGACCAGCGGCAGGACGGCACGCTTCCCCACCAGACGCCGGTACCGCTCATCGTCGGGATGCACCGCGACCGCGACGTCGCCGAGCATCGTCTCCGGTCGCGTGGTCGCCACCGTGATGAATGTCGACGGATCGTTGGCATCAAAAGCCGCGCCTTCGAGAGGATAGCGGATGTGCCACAGATGCCCCCTCACCTCAACCTGCTGCACCTCGAGATCGGAGATGGCGGTAAGGAGTTTCGGGTCCCAGTTGACCAGCCGCTTGTCCTTGTAGATGAGGCCGGCGCGATAAAGCTCCACGAACACCTTGCGCACCGCGCGAGAGAGCCCCTCGTCCATGGTGAAGCGTTCGCGCGACCAGTCGCCGGAGGCGCCGAGGCGCTTGAGCTGCTGGGTGATCGTGCCGCCCGCTTCCGCCTTCCAGGCCCACACCTTCTCCAGGAATTTTTCGCGCCCGAGAGTGCGCCGCGGCGGCTCCTGGCGCTCCATGAGTTGGCGCTCGACCACCATCTGCGTGGCGATGCCGGCGTGATCGGTGCCGGGCTGCCAGAGCACGTCGCGTCCGCGCATGCGTTCGAAGCGGGCGAGCACGTCTTGCAGCGTGTTGTTGAGCGCATGGCCCATATGCAGCGAGCCGGTGACGTTGGGCGGCGGGATGACGATGCAATAGGGCCGTGCGTCGCGCCGCTCCGCCCGGCCAGCGCGAAATGCACCCGCTTCCTCCCACTTGGCGTAGATGCGCCCCTCAATCGCGGAGGGCTGGTATGTCTTGTCGATCATTGGTGTTTCGTTCCGGAAATTTCGCGGTAAAAAGCCCGGCGCGCTCCGCCCTGTCAACGCCCACACCTGAATAGGCGCAATACCTCAAAACCCGCGTGGCCTCCTCGATCGCAACCCGAGACGTTCCGACGCGCTCCATCATCCTGCTGGCAGGCGCGGGCTTCGCGAGCCAGGCGATGGTGCGGGTCACGGACTCGCTCCTGCCGCAGATCGCCGCCGACTTCGGAACCACGGTGGGCGAAGCCTCAATCGTGGTCGCGGCCTACGCGGTGAGCCACGGCTCGATTCAGCTCATCATCGGTCCGGTGGGGGATCGGTTCGGCAAATATCGCACGGTTGCCGCGATGTGCGCGCTCGGCTCGCTCCTGGTCGCGCTGTGCGGCACCGCGCAATCGCTTTCGGCGCTCGCCTTTGCGCGCTTTGCTTCGGGCGCTGCGGCCGGCTGGATCATTCCGCTCTCCATGGCCTATGTCGGAGACGTGACGCCCTACGAGCGCCGCCAGCCGATTCTGGGGCGCTATCTGGCAGGCCAGATCTCAGGCCAGCTCTTCGGCCAAGCCGCGGGCGGCGTGCTCGGCGAGCTGCTGGGCTGGCGCCAGGTGTTCTTCGTGCTCGCGGGAATGTTCGCGCTGGCGACTGCCGGGCTCGTCTTCGAGCTTGTGACCAACCCGCGTACTCGCGCGGCCCATCGCGCGGGCGAATCCGCGCGCGGTTTCATCGCCGATTATGCCGCGGTGCTCTCCAATCCCTGGGCGCGATTCGTCATTTTCGCCGTGTTCATCGAGGCGAGCGTCGGATGGGGCGCCTTCGCTTATGTCGGGGCCGACCTGCATCTGCGCTTCGCGCTGTCGTTCGGCGCGATCGGGCTGATTGTCGGCACGTTCGGGGTCGGCGGGCTCCTCTATGCCGCTTCCGTTTCGCTGCTGGTCAACCGCTTCGGACAAGCGGGGCTCGCGATCTTTGGCGGGCTGCTTCTGGGGCTTGCCTATCTGATGCTCGCCATTGCCCGCGTCTGGTGGATCGCGCCCATCGCGGTCACTGCGATCGGGCTCGGCTTTTATGCGCTCCACAACACGTTGCAGACGAATGCCACCCAAATGACGCCGCAGGCGCGCGGCACCGCAGTGGCGATCTTTTCCTCCGCGATCTACCTCGGCCAAACGCTCGGCGTCGCGGTCGCGGCGCTCGTCTTCGACCGCTTTACCGCCGTGCCGCTGTTCGCGGCGACCGCCATCGCGCTGCCCGCCTTGGCGTGGTGGTTCGCGGCGAAGCTGCGACGCCATGCCATGCAAACGGAGCGAAGAACGAGCGGCTAGCACGACTTGTCGCGCCAGCGGCACCTCTGCGCGCCGCAATCAGTGCCGGTTTTTCAACGCAACGTGATCTATCTCACCTGAACATCACCGCGGAAGCGGCGATAATGGCCATGCCGCCACCACGGCGAGTTCGGCTCGCCAATGGTGACACGTCGGCGATGCAGCAACAGGAGAGATGCGATGGCGAAGAAACGATCCAAGCGCGGGTCGAAGACATCGGCCGCGCGCAGCAAGCGCAGAGGCAAGGCTCGCGCGGCCCCCACGGAACGCAAGGCACAGCCGAAGGGGATGATCAACGCTTGGGAGGATGATCCCGGCGCCGGCGCTCAACCCAGCGGCGGCCAAGTCATCCAAAGGCCGATCCCCGTTCTGCGCGATCAGCCGCTGCCGATCCGCATTGTTCACCCGGCCTCGGCTCCGGAGGCCAAGCCTCATCCGCCCGGCACTGCCGAGTTTCGGTACTGGACTGCCGCCGAAGCATTGCGGCGCGGCGCCGACTTGTGGGGGGCATTGCTGCCCGGACTGTCCTGGGAAGTAGGCCCCATACTGCCGGTGGACCTCGATTTCGGAGTCGACCTCAACGCCTTTTATGACCGCGTGGGCTTGAAGTTCTTCCACGGTGTGGCCGCGGGACGGACGGTCTTTTCCGGCGAGAGTCCCGATGTCGTGTGCCACGAGCTCGGGCATGCCCTTCTCGATTCGTTCAAGCCCCAACTGTTCGACGCGGCGAGCATAGAGGTCGCCGCTTTCCACGAATCGTTCGGCGACATGAGCGCGCTGCTGTCGGCGCTTCAGCTGCCGAGCGTGCGCGAGGGGGTGCTGGCGGAAACCGGCGGTGTCCTTCGCCGCGCGTCTCGGCTCTCGCGATTGGCGGAGCAGCTCGGCTCGGCCATTCGCCAATCCGCTCCTTCCGCAGTCGAGTCCGACTGTTTGCGCAACGCGGTGAATAGCTTCTTCTACCGAGATCCCGACACCCTTCCGACCACGGCACCGGCCACGTCACTGAGCTCGGAGCCGCATTCCTTCTCGCGCGTTTTCACGGGCGCGTTCTTCGAAGGATTGGCCGGCATGCTGGCCACGCAGGACACGAGAGACGAAGCTGCTTTGCTGCAAGTGAGCCAAGATATCGGTGCAATTCTGGTCCAAGGCATTCGCGCCGCCTCCGTCGTGCCGACCTTTTTCAGCCAGGTGGCCGCCAGCATGCTCGCCGTTGCGGCGAGCCGGTTCTCCGCTCAAGGTTATGAAGCGCCGCTGCGAAGCGGGTTCGTGCGCCACGGCATCCTGCCGCCCTCGATGGCAGTGGCCGCCACCCATGCGACTGCGCGCATAGCGGCGGCCGCCGCAAGCCCGAGCGAATCGAAGACGCTGCCTATGCTGCAACTTTCGGTCGCCGAATACGGCCTCGGCGTGCCTTCCATTATGGTCTATGCGGCCGCCGAGCCGAAGCGCCTTCAGGTTACCGGCGCGGCGCTTGCCGTCGGCGCGGCGCCTTCGCCGGGCGAGGATCAGGCCGCCAAGTCCTTCTTCGAAGATCTGCTGCGACGGGGACGACTCAAGGTCCCAAAAGCCGCTAAATCGGCGGCCGAAGTCGTACGCGCCGCCGCCCCGTCAACCCACGAAAGCCATACCCACGAATTGCGACGCGAAGGAAGACATATGGTTCTACGCCGGGTTCGCATCGACTGCGCCTTCGCGCACCGTTGAGAAGATGCGCTTGACGCCTGTATGATGCACAGTGGAATTCGGGGGCCAGGACATGGCTGACCAATGCCGCGCATCAACGAACAGGCGCTGAAGAAGGAGCTCGCTAAGCGCGGCTTCGAGTCCGTCTCGATTAGACGTGAATTGCCGGGCAGACGCCTCGAGGTTGACGCCAACAAGCTCTACCCCGTGCATGTCGAAGGGGGCGAGGCGATCTACGCGCCGGTCCCGATGTCGTTATCGGTCGAGCTTGATGCGCGCGGCCATATCATATCGATCGACCGCGATACTCCGGATCCGGCCGCGGTTGCGGATGCCGCGCAGTATGTCAAGGCGCTGCGCGATAGCGGTCAGCTGACTGCCCCTGGGGAACGAGAGCCCGTATCCGGCATCACTCACCGGATCGAGCGCGATGAGCAGGGCCGGAAAGTCCTGCGCCGCAAGCGATTCTCGATAAGCGGAGATTAGCTCGACAAGGCGCGTTGCGCTCGCGACTCTAATGCCCGGCTTCAATGCTTCGTGCTCAGTCCCGTGCGCGCGCGACGCGGTCGATCTCGGCGCGCACTAGGCGCTCGACTATGGCCGGTAGGTTGTCGTCGAGCCAGGCTTTGAGCATCGGCCGAAGAAGTTCGCTGACCAGCTCCTCGACCGTGCGACCGCCGCGCGCCGGCGCCGTCTGGGCAAGCGCATGGAACGCAGCATCGACCGCGGCCGTCGTCGCGGGAGAAAGCAGGCCGTCGCTGACGGCCCGCTCTCTTGCAAGGCCGGGGCCGGGCGCGTCGGACCGTTCGGCCGGCGCGTGCTCCGGCCTCGGCCCGTGCCGCGACATCCCCCTAAGCTCGGCCAATTTCCGGTCGGTCTCCTCGTCGCGCATCGCCGGGCCTGCGCTCGCCGCAGGGTGCGCCGCCGGCATCGCGGGCGGCGCAGCCGCACGCAACGGCTCTGTGCTGGCGGCTTCGGTTGGCGGGTTTTGTGTCGCCGACTCGTCTTCGGCGATGATTCTGCGGATGGAGGCGAGGATCTCCTCCATTGACGGTTCTTGTCTCGCAGGCTGCGTCATCGCGTGCCCCCTCGAACCGGCCCTGCATCCCGGCCGCGATCTCAGCAGAATCAGCGTCATCCGCGGCGGTAGAACTATGACACGCCGGCACGGGAACGCCAACACGCTCGGGGTTCGGATGAGGCGCAGCGCGGAGCGCGAAAAGGTGGGGTAGCCTACCGCCCGCCGGGCGCGCGCACGCCACCCCAGGCGTCGCGCACCTGCTGGTAATGCACCACGGGATCGTAGACCTCGATCCTGAGAGCGAGGATTTGCGGGGAAAGCGCGCCGGTTGCCGCCAGTACCGTGTATGACGCAACCACGCGATCGCGTTGGGCGGTGACGAGCGCCACGCGGGCGTTGACGAGATCCTGCTGCGCGTTGAGCACGTCGAGCGTCGTGCGCTGGCCGACGCGAGCTTCCTCGCGCACGCCGTTGAGCGCGACCTCGGCGGCAGTGACCTGGGACGTAGTGGCATCGATTTGCGCCTTGGCGGCCTCGAGCTGCCCCCAGGCCTGGGTCACCGTCGCCTGCACCTGGTCGCGCGCGGTATCGAGATCGAGGCGACGCTGCCCGAGCGTTTCCTTGGATTGGCGGATGGCGGCGTATTCGGCGCCACCCTGATAGATCGGAACCGTGAGTTGGGCGGCGAGCGAGGCCGACGTTTGCTCCAGCACGGCCAGCGACTGGGTCGAGCCGAAGTTCTTCTGCACGTTGCCGACGGCGGCCAAAGTGGGACTGAGCGCGCCCTCGGCGATCTTGACCTGCTGGAGCGCGATGTCGACGTTGTACATCGCCGTCGTGATCAGCGGGTGCTCGGTGCGGCCGCGGGCGATTGCGCCGTCGAGCGTGCGCGGCGAGAGCCGATCGACCGGAGGTGCGGGGGCGAGCCGCGCCGGCGGCGGCACGCCGATGACTTGCTGGTACTGCGCCTGGGCGGTGACGTAGTTGGATTCCGCGAGCGACAGCTGCGATCTGCCGCCGGAGAGCCGCGATTCCGCTTGCGCGACGTCGGTGCGCGTGACCTCGCCGGCGGTGAAGCGGTCGCGCGTCTGCCGCAGCGTCACTTCGAGCACGTTCACGTTGCTGCGCTGCAGCTCGAGGATGGCGGCGGTCTGCAGCAAATTCATGTAGGCAGTGGCGGCGCTGAGGAGCACGTTCTGCTCGGTCGTGCGCAACGTTTCGCGGGCGGAGAAGACTTGGCCCTCGGCTTGACGGGTGCGGCTCGCCGTCTGCAAGCCGTTGAACAGCGTTTGCGTTGCGGTCACCCCGTAGGACTGCACCGCGATCGCGCCTCGGGCAAAGGTATACAGCGCGGCGCCGCTCCTCGGGTCGGTGCCTGCCCTGGTCAACGTGTCCAGATACTGGTCGGTGAGACTCGCCGTGCCACTCACGCGCGGGCGGAAACCGGCGAGCGCAGTGGGGACGTTCTCGTCGACGGCGCGGGTCGCGGCGCGCTGAGAATTGAGCTGGGGATTATTTTGGTAGGCCTCAATGAGGGCTAGATCCATGGTGCCGGATCCAGCTCCCGCGCCCACCAGTCGCGCGGCATTGACCGCCTGATCTGCCGCAAGCGAGATGGTCGAGAAGGCCACGGATGCGCCAAGCGCTGCAATCTGCGCAGCCCGCGCCGTCGCCCGCCCCGGAGCACCCCGCAGCATCCCCCGAACTCCAGCCAGCCGCCGTCCGCCCCTCGCGCCGCGGCCCTTTGATTCGCTACGTAAGAATATTAACCAGAATGGGGCTGGCTGAGGGGCAAGAGACGAGCAAAACGAGGCTTTCGCGAAAAGGCGCCCCCCTGGTGCTTTCGCGCCACACCTTCCGAAAAATCCGCATAAACGCCGCCTAGAGGGTGATGACTTTAGATGGAGTCGCTCGCTCCACCCCCCTGTCATGCCCCGCGAAAGCGGGGCAACCAGTAATCAGGGAGAGTCCTGTGGTTACTGGATCGCCCGCTTTCGCGGGCGATGACGACGGAAAGGCGAACGATCCGATCAAAAATCATCGCGGTCTAGAAGACAAAAGCCGCTGGCGCGGCAAATCCGGGGAGTACGGGCGCCGCGGCATCGAAGATCGGCCAGCCGCTGAGGTCGCCGGCAACACAACGGTAGAGCATCGCCTGGCCGGCCGGCGCGCGGCCAAGCACGGCTACGAACCGGCCACCCTCCTTAAGCTGGCGGGCGAGCCCGTACGGCACGATCTCGGTTGTCCCATTGAGTTGGATGACGTCGTACGGCGCCGCGGCCTGCCAGCCCTGCGTCAGCGGGCCCGTCACGACCGTCACGTTGTCCGCGCCAAAAGCCTTGAGGTTCTCACGCGCAAGGCGAGCGAGAGCATCATCCTCCTCGAGCGCGACCACGGAGCGTGCGAGGCGTGCCAATAGCGCGGACGAATAGCCGCTCGCGCAGCCCACATCGAGGGCGTGGTCGCTCGCGCTCACCGCCGCCGCCTGAACCATCTTTGCCAGCACCATGGGCTTGAGCAGGCAGCGTGCCGGTTGGCCGGCGGTCGGCTCGGTGACCGCAATATCGAGATCGAAATAAGCGAGAGCGGCTTTGCTTTCCGGTACGAACCGCTCGCGCGGAAGCTCCAGCATGGCCGCGATGATGCGGGGATCCGTCACGTCGCTAGTGCGGACTTGGCCATCCACCATCATGCGGCGCGCCGCGGCAAAGTCGGTCATTTTGAGGATTCCAGCGCGTGTGAGCGGCGTCGTCTTGCGGCAAGAGCCGGCAAAAGGCAAGACGCCGGTTGGCCGCTCGCGCCGCGGGCGAGCAGGGGATGATCCGTGGCCATCGAGCAAATGCAGGCGGCGCTCGATATCTTTCAAGCGGCGCGCTGCCGGTCATTCTTGTCATGTAAATATTACAGTCGACGACTTTTTTAGCAGCTCGCGTCCCTGCTGCTCTACAATTGTCCCAATCTTCCTTCACAAGGCAGGACTGGAACCCAAGACCCGGTGCCGATGCGCAATCGTTGGGAAGTCAAATCCCTGACACGGCGCCGTGTTTACCATGGCTAGCAATCGTCTGCTCCATCGTGGTGGCAGTTTTGCGCAGTCCTATTCTCAAATGTCTGCTCAAATGTCATCCTAGGCTAAGGGTCCTCCCCGTGGGGGGAAGAAAGGCTCTGCGTCAGCTCGCGCGCGATTGCGAGAAGGCAGCTTTGGCCTTTCCGCAGTGAAATGCCGGCGGAAAACGGAGGTGGACATGTTCAAGAGCAAAGCACCGGAGAAAGATCAGAGCGCGGCGGCAACTTTGGAAGAAGCCGTGGGGAGAGCCGTGCAACAGCAACACTCGGTCGTTGAGCACCCTCTAGGGCGCGAGCCGATGACGAAATCGGGAACAAGCTCTTGCATCGGCTCCGGCATGTCGATCGTCGGCAATATCGAATGCAATGGTCCAGCGCAGGTCTTCGGCCGAATCAAAGGCGAGGTGCGCGCGTCTGATCTTCTGATCGGCGATGGCGCACAGGTCGAGGGCAGCGTGATTGCGCAGGACGTCACGGTCTGCGGGCACGTCAAGGGCACGATCCGTGCCGTTCGCCTCAAGTTGCAGGAGGGTGGTGCAGTCGAGGGTGACATTTTCCATCGCTCGTTGTCGATCGACGAGAACGCTGTATTCGAGGGCTCGTCACGGCGCGTTGAAAATCCGACGGACGCGCCGGCGGTCGACGCCAAACGCCCCCGGGATGAGGACGTGCGGAATTCCGCCCTGGCCCCCTATTTGCAGCGCGTTGAACCATCGACATCCACGGAGTGGTCCGACTCGACGGTCGAGCCGAAGCATTAGAACGCGCATTCCACACGTTGCCCGGCGGTTGCGCCGGTCAGGCGGATGACCCAGTCGGACCGGGGCTTCGCGAGAGTCTTCGTGACGGCCCGGGACGGCCTCAGGCTGCATGTGCGCAGCTACGGGTTTCGCGTCGCTTCCGCGCTGCCGGTTGTGTGCCTACCTGGTCTTGCCCGGACTGCAGCCGACTTTCACCCCCTGGCGGCGGCGATGACGGCCGACCTTGTCAAGCCGCGGCTTGTGTTGGCGCTCGATTATCGCGGCCACGGCCAATCCGAATACGATCGCAACCCCGACAATTACGCGCTTCCCGTCGCGCTCGCCGACCTCTCGGCGGTCCTGATCGCGCTCGAGACGGCGCCGGCCATTTTCATCGGCACCTCCTACGGCGGCTTCCTCCTTATGATGCTGGCAGCATGGCGGCCCACCGCGATCGCTGGTGTCATTCTCAACGACATTGGTCCCGTCATCGAGCCGCAGGGGTGGGTGCGGATCAAAGGCTACGTCGGAAAGCTCCCCGTTCCGCGCAACTTCGAGGAGGGCGCGGAAATCCTGCGCTGGTGGTTCGACGCCCAGTTCCCGAAGCTGACACGGCAGGAGTGGATCGCGTTTGCTCAGCGCACCTGGCGCCAGCACGGCGGCCGGCTCCTGCCCGACTACGATCCGAAGCTGGCGCGGACGCTGCAAGGCGCCGATCTCCAACATCTCCCGACGCTATGGAATCAGTTTGCCGCCTTGGCGCAGGTGCCACTGATGGTCATTCGCGGCGCCAGGTCGGATATGCTGGCCTCGACCACGCTTCAGGCAATGGTGTCCCGGCGCGACGAGATTGAGGTCGTCGTGGTGCCGGACCAGGGTCACCCGCCGTTCCTGGTCGAGCCCAACCTGATACGGCGGATTACGGACTTCGTTGCATCGTGCGACATCGCCGCCCGGCTGTGACGGCGGGAATGATGGGCCGCGCGGGTCAGAAGGCTGTTGCCGTGAACGATCAACTCCATATAAGGACTACCGAAAGGCCACGTGGCGGAGTGGTTACGCAACGGTCTGCAAAACCGTGTACCCCGGTTCAATTCCGGGCGTGGCCTCCAACGAGATCAATAACTCGAAGTGACGCTCCATCCCCTGTCATCAGTTTGCCACCTGGATTGCCACCGGCCAATTTTTTGCATTCCAATGAAAGTAGGATCGCTCGATCGGGCGAGCGAATCCATGCAGCGGTTTTTCACATAGGCCTATTGCAATGATCTTCAATATCACCTACGGTGCGAGTGTCAGCGCCGCGCCCGAGGCATTCAAGACCACGGTCGCCACCGTAGCGCAATTTTTCCAGGACACTTTCAGC
>JBJMTU010000185.1:0-19114 GCA_045811545.1 Xanthobacteraceae bacterium
GAACTCAAGCGCGCCTCACGGCAAAGCTGGCACGCTGCTGCTCGATCCCCAAGACTTCTTCATCCGTCAATTCTGCGAGGGCCCGTGTCAGCCCAATGAGACGACCGCAACGATCATCCAGAACCAGCTTGCGAATCAGAACGTTGTCATCACGACCAACAACGATCCTCAACTGCAAGGTAACGGCGATATCACTCTCGATACCAATACCCAGATCAACTGGAGCAACAGTAACTCGCTGACGCTGAGCGCCTATCACAACATCATTTTCTCCGAAGGCAGCAAGGTGGCGAATACCGGCGCGGGCAATCTGATCCTGCGGGCGGACAGCACTGGAACCGGATCAGGGACCGTCTTGTTCTTAGGGACTGGTATCCCCGGTCGCGTCGACTATTCGCAGAGCGCCGGCACGGTCTCGATCTATTACAGTCCAGAAGTCGGCAGCAAATATCAGACTCCGACGACTTTTCTGTGTTCTACGAGCTTTTGCGGCGGCGTTTTCGTTAACCCAAACCAGCCGTCGCAGCTGACGGCGTACATGCTGGTGAACAGCGCGAGCGACCTGCAGCTCGTCAGCACGAATCTCAACGGGACGTACGCGCTGGGCAAAAGCTTCAGCGCCGCGGGATTCACGGGCTTCGCGCCGGGAGCGATCTTTACCGGACTGTTCGACGGTAACGGCGGACTCGGCACCAACTACACAATCAGCGATCTGACCCTCGTTTCGGCCAACTCGCCGGTCGCGCTATTCCCGTTCATCGAGAGCGGCGCGACCGTGCGCAATCTCAACCTCGCCAACGTCACCATCGCGACGAACGGAAGCCTCGTATTCCTCGGTGCAGTCGCCGGCGAGAACCGCGGCACGATCAGCAATGTTCACGTGTTGAGCGGCACCATCAACGGCGGACCGCAAAGCGGTGTCAGCGCCGGCGGGCTCGTCGCACAGAACAAAGGCCTCATCGAAAACTCGAGCTCGGCAGCCAACGTCAACGTCGGCAATTCCAATTCCCCAGGCTCCTTGAATGTCGCGGGCGGGCTGGTCGCCACCAACCTGGGGACCATCACGGGCTCGTCCGCGAGCGGCAACGTGACCGGTGTCGCATTCAGCGTACTCGGCGGGCTGGTCGGCCAGAACGGTCTCTTCAATTCCGGCTCGGGGACGATCATATCGTCTTTCGCCACCGGCAATGTTTTCAGCGCGGGGATATTCTCCAGTCTCGGCGGGCTCGCCGGATTCAATTCGCCCGGCTCGACCATCACCGGCTCCTACGCGACTGGAATCGTCACGTCGACCGCCAGCGTCGGTCAAAACGGCCCGAACTGCGCGGCCAGCAACTCCTGCCAAAACGTCTCCGCCGGCGGCCTGGTGGGACAGAACTTCGGTGGGATCACCAATTCGCATGCCGAGGGCAATGTCCGCGTCGGCTCGAACAGCACCGGCGGCGGGCTCGCCGGCTTCAACGCTGGGATCATCGAGAATACGTTCGCGACCGGCAATGTGACCGGCGCCGCCGGCAGCAGCGGCATCAACGGGCAGGGCGGAAGCACCACGCTCGGCGGGCTGGTCGGCAACAATCAGGGTCTCGTTTCCGACTCCTCCGCCAGCGGAAACGTCGGAGGCGCCAACGTCGCCAATCTGCAAGCCGGCGGCTTGGTCGGCGACAACACCGGCACGATCCTCTCCTCCATCGCCACCGGCAATGTTCAAGCCGGGAGTGGAAGCGTCGCCGGCGGTTTGGTCGGCTCCAGTTCCACCTCCAACAATTTCCATTGCCCCGGCTGCATGGACGGCGACGGAGCGGCGTATTTCAACACCGCTCTCATCATTGACGGGCATGCAAGCGGCAACGTCCGCGTCGGCGCGGGAAGCCTCGCCGGCGGGTTGGTCGGCGCCAGCGACGGCATCATTGCGACGAGCTCCGCCACTGGCGCGGTGACCGGCGGCGGCAACAGCATCCTCGGTGGATTCATCGGCGCGCTGAGCCACGCCAGCCCCGGCTTTATCATCCTCTCCACGTCGTCCGGACCGGTCAGCAGCACGGGACCGAACAGCATCGTCGGCGGCTTTGTCGGTCTCAACGGCGGCACGATTCTGCTGTCCAGCACGACGAGCCCGGTCACCGGGGCGAGCGAGAGCTATCTCGGCGGCTTTGCCGGCGTGAACCTCGGTGGCATCGAGTTCGCGTCCGCGTCCGGCCCGGTGACCGGTACCGGCAATCACGACATCATCGGCGGCTTCGTCGGCGCAAACTTCGGCAGTATTGATTCGTCCACGGCAGCCGGTAATGCGACCGGTGCGACCAACAGTGCCGTCGGCGGCTTCGCCGGCGCCAATGCGCAATTCGTCAATTTCCCGGCCGGCTCGATTCCGGGCTCGAGCTTCCCGGTCGGCACCATCACCAATTCGAGCGCGAGCGGTACGGCGAGCGGCGGAGCGGGCAGCACCGTCGATCCCTTCATCGCGCTCAACGATCCGAGTTCGGCATCGAACCCGCCGGCGTTCCCCTCGATCCTCGCCGGCTGCAACGACCCGCTGTGCGGCTTCCTCAACACCGGCATTCTGCCGCCGCCCGGTGCGGTGCCGGCTGTGCCGGCGCCGTTCTCGCCGTTCCTCGGCGAAGTCATCGCATCACAGACGAGCGCGTCGCAGTTCATCAACAATCTCGTCGGCAACGGTCCCGCTCAACTCGCTGCGCTCAACACCGCGCCCGTCGTCAACATTCCGCAGACCGGCGGCGCCCGCGTGCCGCCGCAGCGGCAGCAGCCAACTCCGCCGCCCGGCGCGCAGAACCTGCCGCCCGGCTTCCCCCAACGCATCATCGACATCCCGCCGCTGACCGAGACGAGCCTGATCAAGGACGAGGCGGTGGTGCACATCGCCACCGCCACCGTCACGGTGGAGCGGCTGCGGGCTGCCGTGGCACCGCTGGGTTTGGAGATCGTGGCCTCGGAAAACATCGCGATCACCGGATCGACTGCGGTGCGTTTACGCTTCACCGATGGCCGAACCATCCAGGACGTCATCCGGGCGCTGGCGGGAATCCAATTCGTCGCGGTCGCACAGCCGCAATACGTCTACAGGACGCAGCAGCAAGGGAGTGAGACCGCGCCTGCCTCACGTGGCGACGACACCGGGCCGAAGGGCGACGCCGCGCAATACATTTTGGAGAAGCTCAAGATCTCCGACGTTCACCGCATGGTCAGGGGCACCAATGTCACGATCGCGGTCATCGATTCGCAAATCGACGCTGCGCATCCTGACTTGGAAGGGGTGATCGCAGAGCGCTTCAGCGCGGTGGGCGCGCCGGAGAAGCCGCACGCGCACGGCACCGGGATGGCCGGCGCCATCGCCTCGCACCAGCGGCTGCTCGGTACGGCGCCCGGGGCGCGGCTGCTTGCCGTGCACGCCTTCTCCACCGCGGCGGCGGCCGCCGAGAGCACCACGTTCAACATTCTCAAGGGCATCGACTGGTCGGTGCGCCAAGGCGCGCGCATCATCAATATGAGCTTCGCCGGCCCGAAGGATCCCTCGCTCGAGCGCGTGCTCAAGTTGGCCTACGACAAGGGCATCGTCTTGATCGCCGCCGCCGGCAATGCCGGGCCGAAATCTCCGCCGCTCTATCCCGGCGCCGATCCCAACGTGATCGCGGTCACCGCGACCGACGCTGACGACAAGCTCTTCACCGGCGCCAATCGCGGCAAATACATTTCTGTCGCGGCGCCGGGCGTCGATATTCTGGTGCCGGCACCCGAGGGCGATTATCAGATCACCACGGGCACGTCGGTCGCGGCCGCCGAGGTGAGCGGCATCGTCGCGCTGTTGCTGGAGCGCAATCCGAAACTCACGCCCGCCGAGATTCGCCGCATCCTGACCATGAGCGCTAAGCGGCTCGGGCCCGGCGAGCGCGACGACAATTTCGGCTCGGGCCTCATCGATCCGCTGCAGGCGCTGCAATTGGCCGATCCGCGAACCGCGACCACCACCCCGCCGCCTGCGCCAATGCGTCCGATCCGGCAGCGCTAGCGCTGCTCCACGTCAGCTGAGCGGCTGCGATGCGTCTCGCAAGGCTGCGCGATGCATGAGCGGTCCCCCTTCCGCCGCGTCGCGTGATTGATGTAGCCTAATCGTCGAGCTGCCTAGAGGGACGTGCCGAACTCCCGGTTATTGTGATTGGCAGCGCTTTGCCGTCGGCGGGCTCGCACTCTGATGAACAACCGACCGTTTTGTGGGCCGCCCGCAGGGCCCGCAGACCGGCATTTTTCGGGAGGAGAGCGCGATGAAACTTCCCCGTCGGCGAGTTCTGCATCTGGCACTGGGTGCTGCCGCACTCCCCGCCCTGTCGCGGGTCGCGTCGGCGGAAATCTATCCGTCGCGGCCGGTGCACTGGATCGTCTCTTTTGCGGCCGGCGGCCCCAACGACATCGTCGCGCGTATCATCGGCCAATATCTGTCGGACCATCTGGGCCAGCAATTTGTCATCGAGAACCGGGCCGGCGCGGGCGGCAATGTCGGCATGCAGTCCGCGCTCAGCGCTGCGCCCGATGGCTACACGATCGCCTTCGTCGGTCCGAACTACGCCATCAACCCGGCGCTCTACGACAAGCTTCCGTTCGATTTTATCCGCGATAGCGCCCCGGTCGCCGGAACGATCCGGTTGGCCAACGTGATGGAGGTGCATCCGGCGGTCCCGGCCAACAACGTCGCCGAGTTCATCGCCTATGCGAAGGCCAATCCGGGCAAGATCAACTTTGCTTCGGGTGGCGTCGGCACGTCGCCGCATCTATCGGGCGAGCTGCTCAAATCGATGACCGGCATCAATATTGTTCACGTGCCGTACCGAGGCACGGCCCCTGCCCTCAGCGACCTGCTCGCCGGTCAGGTGCAGGTGCTGTTCGACAACATTCCCGGTTCGATCGGTCACATCAAGAACGGCAAGGTACGCGCGCTGGGCGTGACGGGGTCGAAGCCCGTGGCTGCGATTCCGGACGTGCCGACCATCGGCGAAACCGTGCCGGGTTACGAGGTGAGCATCTGGTACGGGATCGCGGCGCCCAGGGGCACCCCGCCCGAGATCGTCGGGAAACTAAATCAGGCGGTCAACGCGGTCTTGGCCGACCCGAAGTTGCAAGCCCGTCTGGCCGAGCTGGGCGGCGAGCCCATGCCGATGACGCCGGCTCAATTCGGGAAGCTGGTGGCTGAGGAAACCGTGAGATGGGGTAAGCTGATCCGGGCGGCCAACATCAAGGCGGAGTGATGCGCCAAAAGAGAAGCCCCGCCGAAGCGGGGCTTAAGTGTTATCCAGAGTGTGGGGGCCGAGGTAAGCGCCCCCACAACCATTCCTTGCCACGCGGTTTGCGGGTTGCAAACTCCGGTAATCTCCGTAGGCCAAAGGTCTAAATCGGCCAGCACCGGGAGCACCAATCAGAACGATTCAGGACTCGTTAAGGACCTGGCGCAGGGCCGCAGGCATACTCGACGCTGCGGACTCGCCGATCGATCGCCCCGGCGCGCCGAGGTGGCCGGTCGGGCCGCTTATCCTATTGTGAAATCACCGGATCGTTCGCCGCGACGCGGGCAGGAGATGGTCCTGGATCGGATGAGACGACGCGAGTTCATCGCGCTTCTCGGCGGCGCGGCGGCTGCGTGGGCGCTCGCGGCGCGCGCGCAGCCGCCGGCAGTACCCACGATCGGCTATCTCAGTCCCAGGGCCGCTGACGTGGAGAAGGAGTTCCTGACCGCATTCCGTCAGGGGCTGAGCGAAACCGGTCACGTCGAGGGCAGAAATTTGATTGTCGAGTACCGCTGGGCAGATGGTCGGTACGACCGGCTTTCTACCCTGGCGGCCGAACTCGTGCGCAGGCAGGTGAGCGTGATCGCCACGACGGGTGGCCCTCAGCCGGCGTGGGCAGCGCTTGCTGCAACTTCGACAATTCCCATCGTGTTCACGAGCGGTAGCGATCCAGTAAGGGACGGCCTTGTGAAAAGCCTGAATCGGCCCGGCGGTAACGCCACGGGGTCGCATGTTTTTACGGCCTCGCTTGGACCAAAGCGATTGGAGCTCTTGCGCGAATTGGTTCCCAAAGCAGATACGATTGGCTTCCTCATAAATCCGAGCAGCGACATTGCTGACATTCAGGTGAAAGAGGTTGTAGAGGCGGGCCGCACCTTCGGACTGCAGGTCCACCTCCTGAATGCGAGTACGGCAGAAGAAATTGAGCAGGCGTTTGTCGACGTCATCCAACGCGGCGTTGGCGCACTCCTGATGAGCGCCGATTTGTTGTACCAGGTTCAGCGCCATCAAGTGGTGGCCCTTGCGGCCCGCCACTCCCTTCCTGTGATGTTCGAATGGCCCGAGTTTGTTAGGTCTGGCGGTCTAATCAGTTACTCAACCTTCCGCACCGATGCGTTTCTTCAGTCGGGGATTTACGTCGGCCGCATTCTCAATGGGGCTAAACCGGCGGACCTCCCGGTCGTTCAGTCGACGAGGTTTGAACTCACGATCAACCTGAAGACGGCAAAGTCGCTCGGACTCGAAATTCCGGCGAAGCTCCTGGCGCTCGCCGACGAGGTGATCGAATGAGCCGCCGCGAGTTCATCAGGCTACTTGGGAGCGCGGCGGCGGCGTGGCCGCTCGTGGCGCGCGCGCAGCAGGCGGCAACGATGCCGGTGATCGGATATTTCAGCGGCCGTTCTCCCCATGCGGAAGCCCCGTTGCGGACGCCGTTTCTCAAGGCGCTGGAGGGATCGGGTTTCGCGGTCGGGCGCAACGTTGCAATCGAATATCGCTTCGCCGAAGGCCAGGACGAACGTTTACCGATGCTTGCGGCCGACCTCGTCCGCCGACAGGTGGCGATGCTGGTCGCCACCGATAGACCCTCGGCCGTGGCAGCAAAAGCGGCGACCTCGACAATTCCCATCGTGTTCACCAGCGGGTTCGACCCGGTCCAGCTTGGCCTCGTCGCCAGCTTCAGCCGGCCGGGCGGCAACGCCACCGGTGTAAGCCTGCTGACGACCGAACTCGGACCAAAACGCTTGGGGCTCCTGCGTGAACTTTTGCCGCAACCCGGCACGATCGCCTTTTTCGTCAACCCGAATAACACCTTGACGCCGTTTCAGGTCCAGGAAATGCAAGCGGCAGCGCAGGCCATCGGACAACCGCTGCTCGTTGTCAGCGTCGGCACTGAAGAGCAGGTCGATAAGGCGTTCGCTACCATGGCAGAACGCAACGTCGCTGCGATTCTCTACGGCACGACGCTGTTTTTCCAAGTGATCAGTGAGCGACTCGTCGCGCTCGCGGCGCGTTACCGGATTCCGGCCCTCTACGAATGGCGCGAATTTGTCACGGCCTCATGAGTTACAGCACGGATCGCAATGAAGTCGGGCGTGAAGCAGGAAACTATGCTGGGCGCATACTCAAGGGCGAAAAGCCGGCTGACCTGCCGGTTGTGCAGTCATCGCGCTTCGAGTTCGTCATCAATCTCAAGACTGCCAAGGCACTGGGCCTCGAAGTGCCGCCAACGCTGCTCGCGCGCGCCGACGAGGTGATCGAATGAAGCGGCGCGAGTTCATCGCGCTTCTCGGCGGCGCGGCGGCAGCTTGGCCGCTCGCGGCGCCCGCGCAGCAGCTGCCGGTGATTGGAGTCCTCGGTAGCGCCTCTGCCGACGTGTATAGGGAACGTCTCGCGCTCATTCGCCAGGGTCTGGCGGAAGCCGGCTTTACCGAGGGCCGCAACGTTGCGATCGAATATCGGTGGGCGGACGCCCAGCTCGATCGCCTCCCGGCTCTCGCGGCGGAGCTCGTCGGCCACAGGGTCAGCGTCATCATCGCCACCGGCGGCCTCCAGGCGCCGCGCGCGGCCATGTCGGCCACGAGCACCATCCCCATCGTGTTCAGCACCGACGGGGATCCCGTGCAGCAGGGACTCGTTGCCAGCTTCAACCGGCCCGGCGGGAATGCCACGGGGATCACGGCTTTCACCGCGTCGTTGACGGCGAAGCGGCTGGACATTCTCCGTGCACTCGTGCCCAAGGCCAACCTCCTTGCCGTCCTCGTCAACCCGACTGCCGAGCAGGCCTCCGAGCAGATGAGGGATGTGGAAGAAAGCGTGCGCTCCCTGGGACTTGGGATTCGTGTTCTGCACGCGCGCAGCGAAGCCGACTTTGATCCAGCGCTCGCCGCGCTCGGCGGTGTGCAAAATGTCGCGCTGTTGGTGTCCGCCGACCCTCTCTTCAACGCACGACGCCGGATACTCGTCGCATCGGCAAATCGGCACGCAATTCCTGCAATCTACTCCCGGCGCGAGTTCCCTGCGGATGGCGGTCTTGTCAGCTACGGCGGCAGTGGATCCGCGCCGTACCGTTTGATGGGGACGTATGTCGGCCGCATCCTCAAGGGCGAGAAGCCGGCCGACCTGCCGGTCGCGCAGCCGACCAAGTTCGAATTGGTGATCAACCTGAAGACCGCCGCGACGCTCGGGCTCGAAGTACCGGACAAGCTGCTCGCGCTCGCCGATGAGGTGATTGAATGAGACGCCGCGAGTTCATCACGCTGATAGGCGGCGCCGCGGCGATGCCTTCGTTTCTTTGGCCGCTCGCGGCGCGCGCGCAGCAGAAGCCGCCGACCATCGGATTTCTAGGGCCGGCATCAGCTTCCGCGATGAATGCGTGGACTGCCGCCTTTGTGCAGCGGCTGCGCGAACTCGGATGGATCGAGGGTCGAACCATTGGGATCGAATACCGCTGGGGAGATGGACGCGCCGAACGTTTGCCGGAGATCGCCGCCGAATTTGTTCGACTCAAAGTTGATGTCATCGTCACGACCGGAACCCCAGTCCCCATATTGAAGGAGGCGACCTCGACCATCCCGATCGTCTTTACAATTGCCAACGACCCGATCGGCGGTGGACTCGTGAGGAGCCTTTCGCGGCCGGGCGGCAACGTCACCGGACTGTCGCAACTCGCGGCCGATCTCGGCGGTAAGCGGCTCGAGCTCCTGCGCGAGGTGGTTCCCGATCTGAGGCGAGTGGCCATGCTGAGCAATTTTGGCAACGCGGTCACGGCGTCAGAGATGATTCAAGTTTTGGAGGCAGCCCAAACACTCGGGCTCGAGGTCGTGAATTCTGAAATTCGCCGCCCCGAAGAGATCACGCCGGCGATCGAGTCGCTCAAGGGGCGCGCCGATGCCATTTATGTTCAGACAGACCCATTGATGAATACCAACCGGGTTCGAATCAGCACTCTCGCGTTAGGCGCCCGGCTTCCCACCTTGGGTGGCGTTCGGGAGTATGTCGAGGCGGGAGGTCTGATGTCGTATGGACCAAACTTCCCGGATCTTTTCCGCCGTGCCGCTGAATATGTCGACAAGATTCTACGCGGGGCGAAGCCAGCCGATATTCCGGTCGAGCAGCCGACCAAGTTCGACTTGGTCTTTAACCTGACCACCGCCAAGGTGCTTGGCCTGAAGGTCCCGGAGGCGTTCCTTTTGCGCGCCGACGAGGTGATCGAGTGAAGCGCCGCGAGTTCATCACGCTTCTCAGCGGCGCAGCGGCGATGTGGCCGCTCGCGGCACGCGCGCAACAGATGCCGGTGATCGGGTTTCTCAGCAGTGCATCGCCTGAGGTGTACGCGATACGTCTGCGCGCGTTCCGCCAGGGGTTGAAAGAAGCAGGATACGTCGAGGGGCGGAATGTCGAGATCGAATATCGCTGGGCGCAGGGTGAAAATAGTCGATTGCCGGTGCTTGCGGCCGAATTGGTTCGCCGTCAGGTGGGCGTGCTTGTCGCCGCCGGCGGCACTCCTGCGGCAGTGGCGGCGAAAGCCGCGACTGCGACTATTCCGATCGTCTTCGGGATAGCGGCCGATCCGATTGAGATTGGACTTGTCGCCAGCCTGAACCGACCCGGCGGCAACGTGACAGGCATAACCAACTTGAACGTGGAGGTGGCGCCGAAACGACTGGAGCTGCTGCATGAGGTCGTGCCCACGGCGACTAGCTTTGCCCTGCTCGTCAACCCCACCAGTCCCGGCATTGCCGAGCCTTTTTCGCGAGCTCTGCAGGGAGCCGCGCGCGCGCTCGGGCTGCAGCTGCATGTCCTGAACGCCAGTACCGAACGCGATTTCGATACGGCGTTCGCGACCTTGGGCCAGCTGCGGGCAGGTGGCCTGTTGATGATGCCCGATGTGTTTTTCAATGCCCGAAGCGAACAGCTCGGGGCACTGACTGTCCGCCACGCCGTGCCCTCGGTCTACCACTACCGGGAGTTCGCCGCGTCCGGCGGTCTGATGAGCTATGGAAGCAGCGAAACGGAATATTACCGGCTGGTCGGCATCTATGCCGGCAGAATACTCAAGGGCGAGAAGCCGGGTGATCTGCCGGTCCAGCAATCTAGTAAAGTCGAGCTCATCATCAATCTCAGGACTGCCAAGGCCCTTGGCCTTACCATCCCGCTTCCACTGCTCGGCCGCGCCGACGAGGTGATCGAATGAGGCGGCGTGAATTCATCACGCTGCTCGGCGGCGCGGCGGCCATGCCTTCGTTTTCTTGGCCGCTCGCGGCGCGTGCGCAACAGGCCATGCCTGTGGTCGGGTTCCTCCATCCCTCATCGCCCGAGGCTTACCGCCTGCGTGCATTCCGTCAGGGATTGAAAGACGCGGGCTTCAGCGAAGGCGAGAATGTTGCCATCGAATACCGCTGGGGCGACGATCAAACCGATCGGCTGCCGGCGCTGGCGAGGGAATTGGCGCGGCGACAAGTCGCCGTGATCGCGACCGCAGGTGTCCCCGCCATCCTCGCGGCCAAGGCCGCAACCACGACGATCCCCATCGTCTTCGTTGTCGGCGAAGATCCGGTCAGGCTGGGTCTTGTCACCAGCCTCGCTCGGCCGGGCGGCCACCTGACGGGAATCAATTTTTTTGCGGCCGAGTTGGCGGCAAAGCGGCTGGAATTTCTGCGCGAGCTGGTGCCCGGAGCCGTTCGTATTGCCGTGCTCGTCGATCCGACCCATGCGGCGTCTACCGAGACTACATTGCGAGAGGTGGAAGCGGCCGCTCGCGCCATGGGGCTGCAAATCCAGGTTCTCAACGTCAGCACTATCGGCGAGATCGATGCAGCATTCGCGAGGCTCCTGAGCGAGCGACCGGACGCCCTCTTCGTCGGCGGCACCGGCCCCTTCTTGGTTGACCGCCGTGTTCAATTGGCTCAGCTGGCGGCACGGCACGCCGTTCCCGCAATATATCAAGACCGTCTGCATGCCGAAGTCGGCGGGATGATGAGCTACGGTGCGAGCCTGGGGGATGCGTGGCGCCAGGTCGGCGTCTATACCGGCCGGATCCTCAAGGGCGCGAAGCCCGCGGATTTGCCGGTCGTGCAGTCGACCAAGTTCGAGCTCGTCATCAACGCCTCGACCGCCAGGATGCTTGGTCTCAACGTGCCGCAGGCGCTTCTCGCTACCGCCGACGAGGTGATTGAATGAAAGCCATTTGTCATGCGCGGGCTTGACCCGCGCATCCATCTTCTTGCGAAAAAAATCTTCTCGCGAAAAAGATGGATTGCCGGGTCAAGCCCGGCAATGACAACTCTACAACGGGCGCTGTAGGTCTCGGGCGGCGCGAGTTCATCACCCTGTGATCACGGGTCAGGTTCGAACGCGAAGCCCGCGCCATTGCGTACGATCGTTCCGAACCCCGGAAAATCCATGTGCGCGCCCGCGACCGTGAGCTTGTCGGCCGCCACGCGGTCGAACGTGCGCCGGCGCGTTGCGCAGGCCGTTTGCGGATCGACGTCGAAGACGAGCCCGGTATCGGGGCGCGCAACCTGCACCGAGGCGAGGTGAACGAGATCGCCCCAGATCAGTAGGCTCTCCTTGCCGGACGCGATCAGCCATCCGCTATGGCCCGGCGTGTGGCCGGGCAGCGCAACCGCCGACACACCGGACATCGCCTCGCTCTCGCGCACGAGACGCATGCGCGAGCGATAAGGCGCGGTCGCGACCGCCGCCTTGGCGATGTTGCGGCGGATGCGCTCGGTCTCCCCGCTTGCCTCGTCGCGATCGAGCCAGAATCGCGCTTCCGCCTCGTGCAGGATCAGCTCCGCGTTCGCAAAGACGGCGCGGCCCGCGTCATCGACGAGACCGTTGGAATGGTCGGGATGGATGTGGGTGAGAAAGACCGCGGCGATCTCCTCCGGCGCGAGGCCGAAGGCGCGAAGATGCTCAGGTAGCTTTCCGAGCGTCGGCCCCATGCTGTTGCCCGCGCCGGCATCGATCAGCGCCCATCGTCCCTGCAGTTTGAGCAGGAAGGCGTTGACCGCGATGTGCACGCCGTCGCCGCCCGAGGTGCCGGCGAGCTGCCTGGCCTCGGCCCGGTCCATGCCGAGCACCACGTCGAGCGAGGTCGCGAGCACGCCGTCGCTCAGCGCCGTCACCTCGATGTCGCCGATTTTTTTGCTGTGCGCGACCATGGCTAACTCTGGACGCTGATTCGATCTGCTCTCCTTAACTGTGGCGAGGCCACAGCGTCCCCTCCCCCGCTTGCAGTCGAACTCGGGCTTGCCCGACTTCGACCGCTTTATTAACTGGCCGAAGTCGGAAACATCCGACTTCGGCTGGAGGGACAGGGAGGGGGCATGCATCGAGATCAGTGCCGAATGCCCCCTCCCCAGCCCTCCCCCGCAAGCGGGGGAGGGTGCGCACCGAGTGCTCGGAGCGGCTCAGCGGCCCTCGGGCTGGAAATAGACGTCGACCTTCATGCCGACCGCGAGCGGGTCCGGCTGCGCCACATCGACGAGAACTTCGACGACATCGACGTCGGTCATGTTGCGTTGCCCGCGCCCGTTGATGCGGCTTTGCCCGACGATCGGGGCGATGAAGGAGACTTTGCCCGCGACTTCGCGGCCGCGAAATGCGTCCGAACGGATGAGCGCCGGCTGTCCGACCTTGATGTCTCCGAGATCACGCTCGTCCAGCTCTGCGCGCACGCGCAGCGCCGAAACGTCGCCAATGACCAGCAACGGCTGGGCATTGGACGGCGCGGCCAGCTCGCCGGGCTTGGCATTGACCTGCAGCACGGTGCCGGAAATCGGCGCGCGGATCGTCAACTGGTCGAGCGCCGCGGCTGCGGCTGCCGCTTCGGCGCGCGCGACGTTGACCTGGCCGTCGGCAAAGGTCGGCAGCGGCGTGCCGGGATCGGCCTCGATGCGGCGCAGCTCGGCCTTCCGCTGCCGCGCGGTATCCTGCGCGCGCGTCAAAGCGGCACGCGCCGCCTCGGCGGTTGCCTCCGATGCCTTGCTGGCGCGGCGGTCGAGCGCGGTTTTGTCGAGGTCGGCTTGCGCCTGCGCGGCAGCCTTGTCGGCGTCGGCAACCGCATCCTCGGCCCGCCGCCGCACCGCCGCCTTTTCGCTGTCCGCGGCCGGCGCTTCGGCTCGGCGCCGCAACGACGGCCGCGGCGGCTGCGCCGGCGCGCTCTCCTCGTTGCGCGCGCGCATGCGAAAGGCGATTTGCGCCTCGGCGGCGGCAAGCCGCGCGCGCGCTTCGCCGTCGACGAGCCGGATCAGCGGCTCGCCGGCGAACACCTTGTCGTTGACCTTGACCAGTACCTGCGCGGTCACGCCCATGACGGGGGCGGCGATCTTGATCGTGCCCGAGACGGGCTCGACCCGCCCGGGCGCCACCGCCTGCCAGCGCTTCTCGCCGGCCGCTTCGGGGCGCGCCGCGCGGGCACTTTCTCGCTCCCCCGTTCTCGCCGCCAGCACCGCCAGCGCCAATGCCACGGCGATCGCGCCGAGCGCGGCCGACCTAGTTTGCCACGCGGTCATGCTTTGTTTTCCACGCGCTCGTGGCTTTCAGCGTGATCATGCTTGGCGCACTGACCCTCGTTCTTCGCGAGTGCTGCCTCGCCGCGCTCTTCGCGAACGATGCGTCCATCTTCGATGTGAACCACGCGGTCGGCGAAGGGCAATATACGCGTGTCGTGCGCGACGACCAACACCCCGCGCGAGGAATCCTTGGCGATCTCGGCCAACAGCTTCATGATCGCATTGCCGTTTTCGCCGTCGAGGGAAGCCGTGGGCTCATCCGCGAGAACGGCGGAGGGGTGTCCGACGATCGCGCGCGCGATGGCGACGCGCTGCTGTTCGCCGCCGCTGAGCTCGAGCGGAAACGAATTTGGCTTGTGCGCCAGGCCGACCATGGCCAGGGCGTCCTTCGCTTTGGCGATCGCGCGGACGGAATTTTCGCCGCGTACGTCGAGCGCCAAGCGCACATTGTCGGTCGCCGTCAAGGTCGGAAACAGGTGATAGGATTGGAACACGAAGCCCACGTGCTCGCGCCGGATCCGCGCCAAGTCCTCAGCCCCGGCGCCCTCGGTCGAGCGGCCGCCCAAGCGGACCGCTCCGTGCGTGGGCGTGAGCATGCAGCCGAGGATCGACAGCAGCGTGGTCTTGCCGCTGCCGGACGGCCCCATCAGCAGCGTCAACTCGCCGCCCCTGAGCGCCAGGCTGACGCCTTTGAGCGCTTGCACCTGCGCCGCCCCTCTGCCCAGCCATTTCACGACCTCGACGGCCTCGACGACGGGATCGGTCATCGCGTGAACACCATCACAGGATCGATGCGGGTCACCTGCACGATCGCGGCGACTGCCGAAATGACGCACATCACGAGGGTGAGGAAGAACAGCACCAGCGTGAGCGCGGGTGTCATGACGATGGGCAAGGCCGTGTCCGCTGTCGCCGTCACTACGATCAAGCCGATGGCAGCAGCGAGGCAGAATCCGATCGCGGCACTGATCAGCGCCTGACAGATGATGACCTTGTGAATGTAGAGGCTGGAGGAGCCGATGGCGCGCAGGGTGGCGAACTCGTTGATGTGATCCTTGGTGCTCGAATAGAGGGTCTGCGCGACGATGACGGTGCCCACGATCAAGCCGAGCAGCGCGCCCGCGAAGAGCGCGAACCCGGCGCCGGTGCCGAACAGCCAGAAGGAGCGGCTGCGGTCGCGAAACTCGGCGGTCGTGAGCACGTCGACGTCGGAGAGACTCGCTCTGAGCCGGTCGCGCACACTCTCCACGTCCGCGCCGGGAGCGACACGCACCAGAAAATAGGTGGCCTTGTTCGCCGCGGTCCCGGTGAAGGCGCGCGCGCGATCGAGCGTGGTGAAGACATAGGGCGTGGTCGTAAATGACCGGATGCCGTTGGTGACGGCGCGTACCTCCACTTTCTGTCCGCGGATCTCGGCGTTCGCGCCGATCGCGTCCACGCCGAGCCGATCGAAGTAGGAACGGTCGACGGCGACGGCGCCCGGAATAGCCAGCGCCTCGACACTGCCTTCGACCACGTTCCATGGCAGCAATCCGCCTTCGCGCAAATCGGAGCCGACGATAAAGATCGGAAACGTTCCGCCCGCCGGTATGCGCCAGTCGGCATAGCCGATGACGACGGGCGCGGCCTGCGCCACGCCGTTGATCGACAGCGCTTGAAATCGCGCGCGCTCGTCGAGCGTCGAAGGATCTTCGAAGCACTTGGTGCCCGGCGGCATGATCCACAGATCGGCGGCGGCGTGGTCGATCATGGTGGTGACGATCCGCCCGAATCCCAAATAGAGCCCGAGCTGCACCGTCACCAGCACGATGGAAAACACGATGCCGACCACGGTCGCGACGAATCGCAACCGATCGTGCAGCAGGTTTCGGGATGCGAGTCGGTAGATCAACGACATGGCCAGCTAGGGGCTCTGGATTCGCCCAGGTTTGATGTTGTCCGCGCCTATGCGCAGCGCCGGCAGACTTATAGCAATGGCAACCGATGCTGATCCATCCACACTGTCATCGCCGCGCTGGCCATTCGCGTCTCTGCCGCGCCCTCGCAGGCAACGCAAGGTCGTGGATCGCGGCAATATTGCGACGAAATCGCGCTCGCCAGGCCCGGGCCGAGGACATCGCGCCCAGCGCCCTGAAATGGGCATATTGTTGGGCGATGGCGCTAGTTCTCACGCGGGGGAGACGCCATTGAAAACGCGATTTTCGATCATGCTCATCGCGGGGCTCGTCGCATGCACGGGCGCCGCCCGTCCCGTTCAAGCCGCAGAGCCGACCGTTGCCGGCCTGTGGGAGAAGAAGGATGACCAGACCGGCAAGTCGGTGGGGTGGTTTGTGTTCGTGGAGCGCAACGGCGTCTTCGAGGGCGCGTTTGCAAAGCTGTTTGCGCGGCCCGGCGAGGACCCCAATCAGATGCCGACCTGCGCCAGATGCACGGACGACCGCAGGAATGCGCCGCTGCTCGGCATGTCCTTCATCAGGGGCATGAAGCGCAACGGATTGCGCTATGAGGAGGGCAACATCGTCGATCCGCGCGACGGCACGATCTACCGCGCCATGATGACGCTGAGTCCCGACAGCCAGGTCCTCACCGTGCGCGGCTATCTCGGCATTCCTATGTTCGGCATGGACGAGGTTTGGAGACGCTTGCCCGACAACGCCGCCGCGCAACTCGACCGTTCGGTCGTCGTCAAATACCTGCCGGCACGCGCGGCATCCGCGCGGCCGCCCGCCGCCGCGCCGAAGAACAGCAGCGCCGCCGCGCAGTAACGCATTCCGCAGGCTTAGGCCCATCCGCTCTCACATTTCAGGGCGCACCACCGATCTCGGGTTTACCCGAGATCGGCAGTCATGATTGCCCAAGTCGGCCAAGGCCGACTTGGGTGGCGCGAGCCCTCACATTGTCCACTGTCGTGTAAGAGCTGATGTATGAGTCGGATTCGGCATTAATCCGAATCCTCGGTGCCGCGCTTTGCTTCGCGCGCGGCACGGATCGCCTGCCAGACGCGCTGTGGCGTCGCCGGCGTGTCCATGTGCTCGATACCCGGGCCGGAGAGCGCGTCGACGACCGCGTTCACGAGCGCCGCCGAGCTCGGCGTAATGCCGGCCTCCCCGCCACCCTTGACGCGCAGCGCGTTGCCGTTGGTCGGATCTTCCGTCAACTCGACGTCGAGATGCGGGAAGTGATCGGCGCGCGGCATGCCGTAGTCGAGAAAGCTTGCGGAAAGAAGCTGGCCCGAGCCTGCCTCGTAGACCGAAGCCTCCAGCAGCGCCTGGCCCACGCCCTGGGCGACGCCGCCGTGCACCTGGCCGTGCAGAATGAGCGGATTGATCGGCTGGCCGCCGTCGTCGATCGAGGTATAGCGGCGAATTGCGACGGCGCCGGTGTCCGGATCGACCTCGACCTCGCAGACGGCGGCTCCAGTCGGATAGGCCGGGATGCGCCCGGTAAAGCTTGCCTCGGCCGCCAGCGGCCCGCGCAGGTCATCGGCCAGCGCGGGGAGATCCCCGGCGGCGCGGGCGATATCAAACAGGGTGAGCCTGCGATTGCTGTTCGGCGCCATGAACAATCCGTCCGCGAATGAAACATCGCCTTCGGCAACCTCGAGCATGACGGCGGCGATGCGGCGCGCCTTGTCGATCACCGCGCGCGAGCTCTCCACCATCAGCGATCCGGCGAGCCGCATCGACCGATCGGAATGGGTGCCGCCGCCCGAGGCGAGCGCCGCGCTGTCGCCGCTGACGAAATCGATCGCCTCCGGATCGACGCCGAGCCGATCGGCGACGACCTGGCGGAAGCTCGTCTCGTGGCCCTGCCCGCTCGATTGTGTGCCGACCGCGAGCGCAATGCGGCCTGCCGGCGACACCTTGATGGCGACGCGCTCGTGCGGCATCCCCACCGGCGTCTCCACGTAATTGGCGAGGCCGATCCCGAGCAGCCGGCCGCGCTTCTTCGCCTCCCTGCGGCGGGCGGGAAAGCCGTCCCAATCCGCGGCTTCGAGCGCGCGGGCGAGATTGCCGGCAAAATCCCCGCTGTCGTAAGTAAGCCCGGTTGCCGTGCGATGGGGAAGCTGGTTGCGGCGGATGAGATTGCGGCGGCGCAGCTCCGCCCGGTCGATCTTCAAGCGTTTTGCGGCGATGTCGATCAGCCGCTCCATGACGGTGGTCGCTTCCGGCCGTCCGGCGCCGCGGAACGGCGCCGTCGGCACGGTGTTGGTCATCACGCCGCGCAGGCGCACCCAGGCGATCGGCACGTCGTAGACGGTCGGCGCCACGCGGTAACCGTTGCTCAGCGGCACGTAGGAGACGGTGTGCGCTCCGACGTTGGCGGTGAGTTCGAGCGCCAGCGCCAGCATGCGGCCGCGGCGGTTGAAGGCAAGCCGCGCCCGCGTAACAACGTCCCGCGCAGTATAGTCGGTGAGGAACGCTTCACTGCGGTCGCCCGTCCATCTCACCGGGCGTCCCACGCGGCGTGCCGCCCACGCCACCGCGACCTGCTCCGGATAAATGTTGAAGCGCGAGCCGAATGCACCGCCGACATCCGGACAGATCACGTGCACGCGTTCCTGCGGCACCTTGAGGCAGCCCGCGAGCGCATGCCGCAGCCGATGCGCGCCCTGACATCCGGAGATCAACGTATGTCGCTCGCCGGCCGCGTCGTAGCTGCCGATGGCCGCGCGCGGCTCTATGAACGCGCTGATGGTGCGCTGGTTGCGGATCGTCGCGTCGACGACGAGATGCGCGTCCTTGATGGCCGCCTCCACGGCGGCGGCATCGCCAAAGGCACAATCGAGGGCGACATTGCCGGAGGCCTCCGGCCAAATCGTCGGCGCCCCGTCCGCGAGCGCCTCCATGACGTCGGTCACCGCCGGCAGCGCTTCGTATGCGACAGCGACCGCTTCGGCGGCGTCGCGTGCGGCCCCCACGCTTTCCGCCACGACCACAGCGACCGCCTCGCCAACGAACCGCACGTTGCCGACGGCGAGCGGCAGCTGCAGCTGATCAAGGATCTTGCTTTCGGGCGAGGACCCGAAGGTCGAGATCGTGACGTCGTTGGCATCGGCCGGATTGGGAAGATGCGCCATGCCGATGTGACCGTCACCGACGTAGTCCTCGCCGACAAGTACGGCCAGCACACCTCGCTGCCGGCGCGCTGCCGACGTGTCGATCGAGACAATGCGCGCATGGGCGTGCGGCGCGCGCACGAACGCGACATAGGCCTGATCCGGCACTGAGATGTCGTCGGTGTAATTGCCGCTGCCGCGCACGAAGCGCAGGTCCTCGAACCGCGGCATGGCGCGTCCGATAA
>JBJMTU010000186.1:0-9518 GCA_045811545.1 Xanthobacteraceae bacterium
ATCGCGCGCTCCACGGGATCGATGTGCGGACGTTCTTTTGCGATCCCTATGCACCCTGGCAGAAGGGCGGCATCGAAAATGCCATTGGTCGTATGCGCCGCTTCATCCCGCGTCGGACCGATCTCGCCACGCTGAGCGAGCCACGGTTCCAGACCCTTCTTAGCGCATACAACAACACCCCGAGAAAGTGCCTTGACTTCGCAACCCCCTCGGAGATGTTCCAAAAACTGTTGCAGTTCGAATGTGAATCCACCTTCCCGCTTGCGCGGGAACGACGGGAGGTGCGCTCAAAATCAGCCTTTCGCAAGTCGCCTCCGGCGTGGACGGCGCGGCGCCGCACATCGTAAGGTCGCCCTATGCTCGACCGCTGCGATCTCGAACCCGTCTTCTTTGCTCCCTTCGTGTCCTCGCTGATGCGGGTCGAGCCGGGCTGGATCGACTACAACGGCCATCTCAACATGGCCTATTACAACGTGCTGTTCGACCGCGCGGTCGACGAGGCCTTCGAACTCATCGGCTGCGGCCTCGATTACGTCAAGACGCGCAAGCATTCCTGCTTCACCGCCGAAGTGCATGTCCGCTATTTGCGCGAGCTGCACGCCGGCGACCCGGTGCGGGTGACGTTTCAGCTGCTCGACTATGACGCCAAACGCATGCACTACTTCGAGCAGCTCTTCCACGCCGGCGAAGGCTGGGTTTCGGCGACCTCGGAGAACATGTCGCTGCATGTCGACATGGCGACCGGGAAGACCGCGCCCTTCCCGGACGACGTCGCGCGCGGGCTTGCCCGCATGAAGGCCTCGCACGCCAATCTGCCGCGCCCCGAAGCCGCCGGGCGGCGGATCGCGATGCCGGCAAGGAGCTGAGCGCCGGAAATCATCCAAGCCACGTCACCCGCGGGCTTGACCACGCAAGCCGGGTTTATCCGGCTTGCTCACTTAAAACGCCGAAATCGGGTAAACCCGATTTCGGTGGTCCATCTTTTCGCGAAAAAGGGATGGATTGCCGGGTCAAGCCCGGCAATGACGGATGTGGGCCCTCCCCATCCGGCACGACGAGTGCCATCTTTAGCTTTGAGATTCGCCGCGGCCATGCGGCGCGCCGGCATGAGCCGCCGGAACCCACCACGGAACGAGGAATGGCCGAACCGGGCAAGGTGCCGCGCGACGATCCGCATGTGCCGCCGCGACCGCAGCCGGGCGGGATCGCCGCCCGCGCGCGGGCGGCGGCGGGCGCGCCCTATCTCGCCGGCCTCAATCCGGAGCAACGTCTCGCTGTGGAGACGCTGGAAGGTCCGTTGCTGGTGCTCGCCGGCGCCGGTACCGGCAAGACGCGCGTCCTGACGACCCGCGTCGCGCACATCCTCGCCACCGGACATGCTCGCCCGAGCGAGATCCTGGCGGTGACTTTCACCAACAAGGCCGCGCGCGAAATGAAGCAGCGTGTCGGCACCATGGTCGGGCAGATCGTCGAGGGCATGCCGTGGCTCGGCACGTTCCATTCGATCGGCGTGAAGATTCTGCGCCGCCACGCCGAGTTGGTGGGGCTCAAGCCGGATTTCACGATCCTCGATCAGGACGATCAGATCCGCCTGATGAAGCAGCTGCTGGAAGCGGAGAACATCGACGAGAAACGATGGCCCGCACGGGTGCTGGCGGGCCTCATCGACAGTTGGAAGAACCGCGGCCTCACTCCAGACCAAGTTCCTGCTGGGGAGTCTGCCAGCTTTGCCTCGGGCCGCGGCAAGAAGCTCTATGCCGCCTACCAGGAGCGGCTGAAGGCGCTCAACGCCGCCGACTTCGGCGATCTTTTGCTCGAATGCATCCGCTTGTTCCGTGAGCAAAGCGAGGTGCTGCGGCAGTATCAAGGGCGATTCCGATACATCCTGGTCGACGAATATCAGGACACCAACGTGGCGCAGTATCTCTGGCTGCGTCTGCTGGGGCAGAGCACGGACCGCTCCGCTATATCAACGGATAGCAAAGTGGCTGCATCCCGCGACAGTTCGGTTGCAAGCGGGGAGCAGACCGAGTCTGCGGCACCTTCCGCGCAACAACCGGCCCGGACGCTCAAAAACATCTGCTGCGTTGGCGACGATGACCAGTCGATCTACGGCTGGCGCGGGGCCGAGGTCGACAACATCTTGCGCTTCGAGCACGACTTTCCCGGCGCCCGGATCATCCGCCTCGAACGCAACTACCGCTCGACCGGACATATCCTCGCCACCGCCTCGCATCTGATCGCGCATAACCAGGGCAGGCTCGGCAAGACGCTGCGCACCGAGGACGAACCGGGCGAGAAGGTCAAGGTCACGTCCTGCTGGGATTCCGAGGAAGAGGCGCGCGCCATCGGCGAGGAGATCGAGCAGCTCCAGCGCGACGACGGACACGGCAATCCGCATCCACTCGACGAGATCGCCATTCTGGTGCGCGCCTCGTTCCAGATGCGCGAATTCGAGGACCGCTTCATCACGCTGGGCCTGCCCTATCGCGTGATCGGCGGCCCGCGCTTTTACGAGCGCCAGGAAATCCGCGACGCGCTGGCGTATCTTCGGGTGATTCACTCGCCCGCCGACGATCTCGCTTTCGAGCGCATCATCAACGTGCCCAGGCGCGGGCTCGGCGATGCCACCGTGCAGCTGCTTCACGACCATGCGCGGCGCCGACGCGTCCCACTCACCGCGGCGGCGCAGGCGGTGATCGAGACCGACGAGCTCAAGCCCAAGCCGCGCGCGGCGCTGCGCGACCTGCTCGCCGCCTTCGAGCGCTGGCGCGCGCAGAAGGACTCGCTCCCCCACATGCGGCTTGCGGAAATCGTGCTCGACGAATCCGGCTACACCGAGATGTGGCAGAAGGACCGCTCGGCGGACGCCGCCGGACGGCTCGAGAACTTGAAAGAGCTGATCCGCTCCATGGAGGAGTTCGAGAATCTCGCGGGCTTCCTCGAGCACATTTCGTTGGTGATGGACACCGAGAAGAGCGAGGGCGAGGCGGTGTCGATCATGACCTTGCATTCGGCCAAGGGGCTCGAATTCGACACCGTGTTTTTGCCGGGCTGGGAGGAAGGCCTGTTTCCGCACCAGCGCACGCTCGACGACCAGGGCCGCGCCGGGCTCGAGGAGGAACGGCGCCTCGCCCATGTGGGGGTCACCCGCGCGCGCCGGCGCGTCAACATCTTCTTCGCCGCCAACCGGCGCATGCACGGGCTGTGGTCGTCGAACATTCCCTCGCGCTTCCTCGACGAATTGCCCGAGGGTCACGTGGAGGTGAGCGAGTCGCGGGGCGGCTTTGCCGCCTATGGCAATACCGGCGCCTCGCGTTTCGACGAGATGACGCATTTCGGCTCGAGTTACGGCACTCCGGGCTGGCAGCGCGCCCAGGCGCGCGGCCGGTTCGGCGACTTCGATGAGGACGGCGAGGGCTATTCACATCGCGGTGGAGCGATGAATGACGCCACAGGATCCCCTCCCCCGCGTGCGAGGGGACAGGGAGCGGGCATGCGCGGCAAGCCGCGGCGGCGCCTCCCCCTCACGATCGAAGGCGAGCTCGTCGCCAAGTCAACCGGCACCGTGTCCGAATTCACGATCGGCGACCGCGTGTTTCACCAAAAATTCGGCAACGGCAACGTCACCGCGGTCGACGGCAACAAGCTCACCATTCAGTTCGACAAGGCCGGTGAGAAACGGGTGGTGGATAGTTTCGTGGAGCGGGTGTGAGCTCGCGCGTTTCGCTCCGCCACTCCCCTCACCTCCGCAACTGAAACATCACCAGCGCGGCGAGCATGATGCCGCCGCCGAGCGCCTGCAGCGGCGTGAGCACCTCGCCGAGGACGAACGCGCTGCCAATGGCCGTGAGCAAGGGCTCGAGATTCATGAACAGCGCGGTGCGGAACGGCCCGATGCGCCCGGTCGAGGCGAATACGCCGAGCAGGCCGGTGGTGACCGCGACGCTGAGCACGACGAGGGCGAGCCAGCCGGACATGGTCGCGGGCGGCTGCCAGTTCCCCGTCGCGAGCACGGCCACCAGGAATACGGCGGTGGAGGACAGGAGCGAATACCAGGTGATGCGCAGCGGGTCGGCGCCGGAGAGCAGCGCGCGCGTGACGAGCAGCATCACCACCCGGCATAGCGCAGCGCCGAGCGCGGCGACGATGCCCACCGTCGCGAGCGTGGTCGGATGCGCGCCGATCATCAGCGCCAGCCCGAGAAAGGCGGCGAGCGCCGCGGCGGCGCCGCGCCAGGTGACGCGCTCGAGCCCGCTCGCCGCCGCCGCCAATCCGGTGAGCAGCGGATAGACGAAATAGGTGAGGATCGCGATCGGCACCTCGATCACTTCGAAGGCCTTGAACAGCAGAAACACGTTGCCGGCGAACAGGACGCCGAGGCCGAGCGAGATCCATGTCGCGCGCGAGCCGAAGGCGCCGCGCGGCGGCACGAGCTTGAGCCAGCCGAACAGGAACGCCACGCCGAGCACGGCACGCACGACCGACATGGTGAGCGCGTCGGCGCCCTGGATGAGCACGACCTTGCTCAGCACGTCGGCGCAGGCGAACGAGGAGGCGCCGAGTACCGCCGGGCCGATCTGCGCCGAACCGCTGTGCGGGGTCGCGGGCTTCGTCACAATGAGGATGCGCTATGGCAGGACGTATCGGCCAGCTTAGCCGGGATGGAACGTCGGAGAAATCTGCGGTTGCACGAAGCGTGCCGAATGGCGCTGCGCTTTAAGTCATGCGGCCCGCTGAGCGGATTTACCGCTCTGCTCGGTAACCGCGCGCTCGCCCAGCCGGCGTCAGGTTCCAGGTCCCGCCTCTGCCGTAACCCGTGCCGGGGTATGGATTGGGCTGGCAGAAGCCATAGACGCCGCCCACGGTCGCGCGGCATTGCTCGAACGAGGTGAAGCTGCAGTCGATCCCGCTGTGGCCGGTGCCATAATTCGCGCAAAAAGTGCCGTTGGCGCCAGTGCGCGGGGCAGCCGTGGACAGGGATGCGGATAGCGACAAAGCAACGAACGTCATCAAAACGAGCGGGATCGTGCGCATTGACTGCCTCCTCGGCCGCGGGCACTCCCGATCCGGCCGTAACGTTAGCAGACTTCCTCACGTACCAACACCGGCCGAGGTGCTTTCATCCGTCGCCGCTCGCGCGGGAATGAGCACGGACCTTGGCCCCTGGATTCCCGCTGGCGCGGGCCATGGTTGCTTCGCCGGTTCGGAGAGCACTCCGCATCGGAGGGCTCACTTCTTTTCCAGCATTAGCGTGCCTTCCTTGCGGATCGCGGGCGTGAGCTTCTCCGCGATGACGGCGAGCAGCCACGGCAGCTGGACTTCGAGGCGGACGTGGTCGTCGGCGACGTCGATGAAGCCGACGGCACGCTGGCCGAGCGCGCTGAGGTTGAAGGCCAGCCGATCGCCGCTCCAGGTTTCCTCATTGATGCTCAGGAACGCGGAATAGTGCGTCCGCGCCGCGGTGAGCCCGGACTTGATGCGGCGCGCGGCCTCCTCGCGGCCGAGGCGGTGCGGAATCGATACAATGAGCGGCTTGGACAATTGGAGTCTCCATCAATACGCGAGTCATATGGGGCACGCCGAGCCGTCGCGCCAGCGACATGAGGAAAGGGCCGCGGTCCCTTTCACTCTTTTCGGACGTGACTCAGCGCTCGTCGCCGCGACCGCGGTCCGGGTCGCGACCGCCCATGCTGCCCCGGCCCGTCGTGCTTGGCTCCTGATGGCGGGGCGCGTAGCCGGAGGCGCCGGGCTCGCCGGCTCGGCTGCCCTTCTGCTGCATCTGATGGCCGGGTGTGTAGCCGGATGCTGCGGGCTGGCCGGGCACCGAGCCGCGGTCCTGCATCTTCTGGCCGGGTGTACTGTGCGGCATACGCTGGCCTGAGCTTTGGGCGTGGCCGAGCACGGTCATGCCGATCAAGACAGCGCTCGCCGCGGCGATCGATAGAAATTTGCTCATCATGGAGGGCGGCCTCCTTCCGTTATTTCTGCGGGTATGAGCCGCAACGAGCCCCTTCACCTGCAGCCAACGCTGGGGGGCCGTTTCCCGTTCCGCCTGTGGGGCGAACCGCGACGAGGCTTATTGCGAGGCGACAGGGACTGTGCACAATCCATGCCCAGCGCACACGCTGGCCCAGCCGTGCATAGGCCACGAGCGCGACAGAAAAATGCACGAGGAGCGCACCATGAGAGTCAAAGCCAGGCTTTATTTGACTGTAGCCGCGATCAGCATCGCCTCGTTTGTTTCGGCCGCGCCGACGCAGCTCCGCGCCCAGACCGCCGTCGCGATCGATAGCAACGACATCGGCGGCGTAGTCACCGGAACGAACGGGCCGGAGGCCGGCGTCTGGGTGATCGCGGAGACGACCGAGCTGCCGACCAAGTATGCCAAGAGCGTCGTGACGGACGATCAGGGCCGCTACGTCATCCCGGACCTGCCGACTGCAAACTACCAAGTCTGGGTGCGCGGCTATGGGTTGGTGGACTCGCCGAAGGTGCGCGCCAAGCCGGGCCAGCAGCTCAACCTGACGGCGGTGCCGGCCCCCAATGAACGGGCCGCGGCGCACTACTACCCGGCGATCTACTGGTACGCGATGATGCAAATGCCGCCTGAGAAAGATTTCGGCGGCTCGAGCGAAATCCCGAAAAACATCACGCGCGAGACCTGGCGCCAGCGCATGGGTAACGTCGACTGCATCGGCTGCCATCAGCTCGGGCAGGAGTCGACGCGCACCATCCCGGCGCAGTTTGGTGAGTTCAAGACAGGTGCGGAAGCGTGGATGCGCCGCATCGCTTCCGGACAAACCGGCGAGTTCATGGTGAACCGCATTGCCGGACAGCTCGCCGGCGTGCCGTTCAAGTATTTCGGCGATTGGACCGACCGCGTCGCCAAGGGCGAGTTGCCAAAGAGCAAGCCGCAACGGCCGCAGGGCGTCGAGCGCAACGTCGTCGTCACCTCGTGGGAGTGGGGCACCGAGAAGCAGTTTACCCACGACCTGATCTCCTCGGACCGCCGCTATCCGACCGTCAATGCCTACGGTCCGCTCTACGGTTCGCCCGAGTACTCGAGCGACGAGATACCGATCCTCGATCCGAAGACGCACAAGGTGACGTTCTTCAAGATGACGGTCGCGGACCCGAACACGCCCGAATCGTTCGGACCCCCCTTCCATGCCTCCGCCGCCGCGAAGCCGACGCAGCCCTCGGCCTATTGGGGCGATGAGAAAATCTGGAGCCAGCGCGCCAACAACCACAACGGCATGTTCGACAAGAGCGGCCGGGTGTGGTTTGCCGCGGCCGTGCGCGGGATCGAAAATCCAGCCTTCTGCAAGAAGGGCTCGGACCATCCCTCGGCCAAAGTGTTCCCGCTCGACCGCTCGGGACGCCAGGTGTCGATGCTCGATCCCAAGACGATGAAGTACAGCTTGATCGACACTTGCTTCGGGACACACCATCCGCAGTTTGGCTACGATGCTGACAACACGCTGTGGCTCTCCGGCACCGGCCCGGTCGCCGGCTGGATCAACACCAATGCCTGGGACGAGACCGGCGACGCCGCCAAGGCGCAAGGCTGGGCGCCGTTCGTGCTCGACACCAACGGCAACGGCAAGGTCGACGAATGGGCCGAGCCGGACCAGCCGGCGGACGCCGGCAAGGACAAGCGGATCGCGGGCTCGGGTCCCTACGCCGTGATGCCGCACCCGACCGACGGCTCCGTCTGGTACACCCTCAACGTATTCGCCGGCACCCCGGGATTCCTGCGCTTCGATCCGAAGACGAAGCTCAGCGAGTTCTACGCCATCCCCAAGGAAGGCATTGGCGTGCGCGGCGGCGACATCGACAAGAACGGGGTCCTTTGGGGATCGGGCTCGAACGGCACGCTCGTCAGCTTCGATCGGCGCAAATGCAAGGGTCCGCTCAACGGGCCCAATGCGACCGGCAACCACTGCCCCGAAGGATTCGCCTATTACAAGTATCCGGGCCCGGCCTTCGAGGGCTTCGAGAACGGAAGCGCCGAGGCGAGCTACTACACCTGGGTGGACCAGCACAACACGGTGGGGCTCGGCGAGAACGTTCCGATCTCGACCGCCAACCTCAATGACGGCTTCGCTGCGCTCAAAGACGGGCAAATGGTCATGCTGCGCATCCCGTACCCGCTCGGCTTCTTTGCCAAGGGCTTGGACGGGCGCATCGACGATCCGAACGCCGGCTGGAAGGGCCGTGGGCTGTGGAGCACCAACGGCGACCGCACGCCGTGGCTGAAGGAAGGCGGCAAAGGCAGCAAGCCGCGCGCCGTACAGATTCAGGTGCGGCCCGATCCGCTGGCGCACTGAACGATCGCGAGCGAGAGGACCGCCCGGCGCTGCACCGTCAGCGCCGGGCGATTTCTTTTTGCAGTTTTGTAAGGCAGGCAAAGGCGCGGTGCGGACGCACAGGGTTTCGCGCCTTTGCCCGAATGGAATAGACTTTCCGCTTGCGCTGTTATCGGCAAAGCACAAGACCGTTTGCATCCAGGAGGAAACCACCTATGCCCGCAACGCCCGTCCGCCTCGCGCTCATCGCTCTCGCCTGTTCCGCCGCAACGCCTGCGGGCGCACAATTGCTCGAGCGCAAGGAGCTAAGCTATCCGATCGCGCTGACGATCGCGCAGGCCGCTTTGGAGGACTGCAAGGCCCGCGGCTATGCCACCTCCGTCGTCGTGGTCGATCGCGGCGGCAACACCGTGGTCTCGCTGCGGGCCGATAACGCCAGCGTCCACACCATGGAAAACGCGCGTCGCAAGGCCTACACCGCCATGACCTTCAAGATGACCACAGAGGATTTCATCAAGGACATGGCGACGCGGCCGGTGCGGCGCGAACAGACCACGCTGCCGAACGTGATCGCCATCGGCGGCGGCGTACCGATCAAGGTCGGCAACGACGTGATCGGCGGCGTCGGCCTCTCCGGTTCGCCCGGCGTCGACGAGCCGTGCGTGATGGCCGGGATCAACAAGGTCAAGGATCAGCTGCAATGAGCAGACGAACGCGACGCGCAGGTCGCCGTCCATGATGAAACGCGAGACATTTGCGATCGCCAACATCTAGGTGCCGGTGAAGCGGCGCGCGACGCTCGATCCCAAGAAGGCGCAGGAGATCGCCGAGAGCATCCTCCAGGTCGGGCTACAAAGCCCGATTCTGGTGCGGCAGGACGGCGAACGTTTCGTCCTGGTGGAAGGGCTACATCGTTTGGAAGCATGCAAGCAACTGGGCGAGGAAACTATCACAGGGTACGTAGTGCAGGCGCGCCGGCATTAACGGCCTCAGGCAACGCGCTGACCGCGGGCAGATCTCCGCAGCCTTGTGGAACGTCTGCCGCAAGGTCATGGGCTCACGGCCGCAGGATTCCAATACCGCTCGCACCTTCTTCGAATAGAATTTTCAACCCGTACGCATCGCGCGTCTGGGCGAAACACAGGGTTTCCTGACCGGGTACTACGAGAAACCGCGATGCGCGCCTGTCCCTCTGGATCATCTGAA
>JBJMTU010000187.1:0-9285 GCA_045811545.1 Xanthobacteraceae bacterium
ATCGCGCGCTCCACGGGATCGATGTGCGGACGTTCTTTTGCGATCCCTATGCACCCTGGCAGAAGGGCGGCATCGAAAATGCCATTGGTCGTATGCGCCGCTTCATCCCGCGTCGGACCGATCTCGCCACGCTGAGCGAGCCACGGTTCCAGACCCTTCTTAGCGCATACAACAACACCCCGAGAAAGTGCCTTGACTTCGCAACCCCCTCGGAGATGTTCCAAAAACTGTTGCAGTTCGAATGTGAATCCACCTCCCCGCTTTCGCGGGGACGACGGCAGATGATCTGGTGCGGGATCAAATGGGCCGCATTGCGTATCAGTGATCGAGGGGAAGAGCCGATCTATCGGGGACCGAATTCCCGGATTGCCCATTTTTGAACGATGTGGCTGGTCATCCAGAGCGCGACGCTCCCGAACGCGGCGATGAGCGCGATCATGAGAAAGAAATTCGCCTTCGCTACGTTGCTCCAGAAGCCGCCGAGGAAACCTGCGAGAACGTCAGCCGGCAGCGTGGTTGCAAACCAGACCCCCATGATGATGGACGTCATTCGGGCGGGAGCGAGCTTCGAGATCAGCGCCAGTCCGACCGGCGCAACATGTAGCTCGCCGATCGTGGCAAGCACGAAGTAGCCCAGAAGCCATGCGACGCTCGCCTTGCCCGCTGTGGCCCACCCGGCGCCTGCCATCAGCAGGTTGGCGAGTGCCACGCAAAGGCAGCCGAACGCCATCTTGCTGATCGGGAAAGGCTCGGTGCCGCGCCGCCCCTGCTGCGCCCAGCGCCGCACGATCAGCGGCGTGAGTAAAAAGATCATGAGCGGATTGAGCGCGAGAAACCAGGGCGATGGAATTTCGCCGCGCCAAAAGCCGAGGTCGATCGATCGGTCGGTAAAATCCTCGGCCCAGAGCAGCAGGGTGTTGCCTTGCTGATCGTAGGCGGCCCAGAACAGAGTGACCAGGGCACAGGTGCCGATGAGGGCGAGCAGAGCGCGCCGCTCGCCCCCCTCGAGTGGCTTGTTCTCGCGCGCGAGTGGGCTGCGGCGCGGCGGGTCGTCTGCCGGTAGCGATCGCCGGCCGCAAAGGTAGATGGCGAGACTGATGAGCATGCCTATGCCGGCGGCGCCGAAGCCGTAGTGCCACCCGTATTGAACGGCGAGGGTGCCGCATATCAGTGGGGCTAGGAATGCCCCGATGTTGATGCCGAGGTAGAAGATCGAATAGGCGCGGTCGCGCCGGTGATCGTCAGGCGCATAGAGCGCGCCGACCTGGGTCGAGATGTTCGGCTTGAACGCGCCGATGCCGATAATCAGCATCAACAGCGCGAGGAGAAACAGGGCTTCAAAGGCCATCATGAAATGGCCAGCCGCCATGAACACGCCGCCGACGAGAATGGTGCGGTGCCGGCCCAGGAGGCGGTCGGCGACCAGGCCGCCCAGGATCGGCGCGAAATAGGCAAGGCCCGTGTAGAAGCCGAACAGCTGCGAGGCGAGCGGCTGCGCCTCGAGCGGTCCAAACAAGAATTCGAGCGCCGCTTTGATCGCGCCAAGACCGAGCACGGTCTCGAGACGGCCGGGATCGAACAAGTATTTCGTCATGTATAGCACGACCAGCGCGGCATTGCCGAAATAGGAAAACCGTTCCCACGCTTCGGTCGCGAACAGGACGGCGAGGCCGCGCGGATGGCCGAGAAAGTCGCGCGTCGGAGGAGATGTTTCGGCCGGTCCGCTTAGTGTCGGCAGTGTCATGCGCGCCGCCTCGGCAGACGGGCGTAGATGTCGCCGGAATTGGCGTTCTGCGGCAGGGCGGCAAGCCAGGCGGTGATCTCGTCAGCGCTCACCCAGTCACGGTGCACCAAGGCCTGGCGCTCGCCGCGTACCGCGTTGTAATGCGCGTAGCCGAGCCGGGCGCAACGCTCGATGCAAGCCGCCGCCACACCACGCTGGATGGTGGTGAACTCGAACGACAGCGCCGGAGAGGGGCGGGTAAGGCCCGCAAGCGCCTCCGCTTCCGAACCTTCCACGTCCATCTTGATGAATCGGGGGGGCCCATGGTGGGAAACGAGCGTATCGAGAGTGACCACCGGTACCTGGATGGTGGTGGTCCATACTTGTCCTTCCCAACCTGGCGCGCCATCCGCTGCCGTGCGGAATGCGTCCGAGGCGGTCGAAACCGTCGGATTGTCGATATTGAGGCTGAACTCAACCATTCCCGCCTTGCGGCCAATTGCGACCGCTTCGATCGTCACCGCGCGGTCACGGCCATAGAGAAGCTTCAGCGTGCGGACCAGCGCCGGCTGCGGTTCGACCGCCACCACGCGCGCGCCGAGGCGACGAAAGGCGGCGGTGCGGTCGCCCACATGCGCGCCGATATCGAACACGAGATCGCCCGGTTGCACGAACTCCCCGTAAAGGCGGTCCATCGCCGCGCGATCCGCGCCGACGCCATAATAAGTCCGAAGCGAACGCGCGACTCCTCGGACCGTCCGCCAAGACTCGTGCCAAGAGCGGTACCAGGCCGCCCGCATGGTCGGTTACGACGCTCGCTGCGACATCTCGATCGCAGGCAGCTTGAGCGCCCGTAATTCGGGCGGTGGCAGCGTCTCCTCGGGCAACCGGTCGAGTCCGAGGGCAATGAGAGTGCGCCCGAGCGCAGGCGAGGCGGTTAGAACCGCGAGCGGGATCGAGAGCAGCGGACCGCCGGCAATGAGCAAGGCATAAGGAAGAGCCGCGGGCGCGGCGGCCGCCAGCAGCAGCACGGGAGCGAGTGCGAGGAGGGTCTGGGGCCAAAACTGCCGCAACGCAAGCGACCACGGTACCTCGTGATCGTGCCGCGCCGGTGCGCCCCAATCGAGGGTGCGCCCGCACAGAAGGCGCGCCAGAAATAGGGTGTGGCTCGTCCACATGATTGGAGCGACCAGCACGACGAAGAGGACCGTGATCATGAAGCTCGCGCTGAACCGGACTCCTCCACCGAACAGATGCCGCAGCTTTGCTCGGGTCAGCACGTCGATCACGGTTGCGACGTTGGGCGCAAACCACATCGCCAGTACCAGGATAAGACCGGCTACTCCGGCGTCCCACCGCATGAAATCGGCCGGCGTCGGCGCGAGCGCAGCCGCGGCGCTGCCGATCAGCAAGAGCCCGATCCAGGCCGGCGAGCCGAGGAACATGAGGATGGCGAAGGCGAGCTGGTAGCGGCTTACGGGCCGCAAACCCGGCATGCGCAAAAAATGCCAATACTGCATGTTGCCCTGGCACCAGCGCAGATCACGGCGGATGAATTCGACCAGCGTCGGCGGATTCTGCTCGAAGCTCGAGCCTTCGCCCGCCAGCACGCGCACCGCGTAACCCGCGCGTCGCATCAGCGCCGCTTCGACTTGGTCGTGGCTGAGGACATGACCTTTGACCAGCGCGTCCTCGCCGAGCACCGGCAGCTGACAATGGGTCATGAACGGGGCGATCCGCACGATGGCGTTGTGCCCCCAGTACGGCCCGCAATCGCCTTGCCACCAGGCACTCCCGATGGTGTAGGAGCGCATGCTCAGCCGCATCCCGAACTGAAAAATGCGGGCAAACGGGCTAGCCGACGGCATTCCGATGACGAGACTTTGCAGAATGCCGAGCCGCGGATCGATCTGCATGATGCGCACGAGCTTGAGCACGAGGTCGACCGTCATGACGCTGTCGGCGTCGAGCATGATTGCAAAATCATGATCCTTGCCCCAGCGCACGCAGAAGTCGCCGATATTGCCGGCCTTGAAGGCGATGTTTTGTACGCGCCGGCGGTACGTCACGGCGATCCGCCCATGCCATGCTGCTGCGAGGGCCGCAAAGCAGGCGTCCTCGGCGGCGGCGATGTCGAAACCGTCGGTGTCGCTTAGGACATAGACATGAAAGCGCTCGCCCACGCCGCGCGCGACAAGGCCCTGCAGCATGGACTCGAGCATACGCACGATCCGCTCCGGTGGCTCGTTGCGGATGCACAGGACGACCGCGGTCGATGCGGTGATCGGCTGGTCTCCGCGGATGCGGGCGGCGACCGGCAGGATCGCTGCCACGGGATCGCGCGCCCAGCGCATGATCAGAAAGCCGATGGTCGCGTTCCAGAAGCCGATCACGTACCAGGGCAGCGTCACCGCGAACAGCGTGACCAGAATGACGTCAACTAAGCCGATTCCCCCCGGCGAGAGCGCGACCAGGGCGAGCCAGATCAGTCCCGCCATCGACAGCCCGACGCATAGGAAAAACAGCACCGGGCGCCACGCGGGCGGGGCGGTGGACGCGGCGATGATGACCGCGTCGCGGGGGGAACGTTCCAGCATGAAATGGCTTTGCGGGTCTCTGCGGGCGTTTGAGGATATAGCGGCCTGCCGCCAAGTCCAATGCGGCGAAAGCCTTAACGCGTGCTAGTCTTTATCGTAGTGGAACACCGGCGCGCGGGGACATCTTCCGCAGGATACGGGACAACAAGAGCGAACATGCAGAGCAAAGCGCTCTGGTATGTGGGACCGGGTCGCGCCGAGTTGCGCGAGGAGACCATTGCCGCGCCGAAGCCCGGCGAAGTGCAGGTTCGTTCCCTGTTCGGCGCCGTCAGTCGCGGCACCGAACGGCTCATCCATGCCGGTCGGGTGCCGGCGAGCGAGTACGATCGCATGCGCGGGCCCTTGATGGCCGGGACTTTTCCTTTCCCGGTGAAATATGGCTATGCCACGGTCGGGAGGGTCGAAGCCGGGGCGGCCGAACTGCGCAGCCGGATCGTTTTTAGTTTGCATCCCCACCAGAGCCTTTTCACTTTGCCGGCGGAAGCAGTCTTTCCCGTTCCCGAACATGTGCCGCCGCGACGGGCCGTGCTTGCCGCCAATATGGAGACGTCACTCAACGCGGTGTGGGATGGAGCGCCTGTGGCGGCCGATCGCATCGCCGTCGTCGGTGGGGGGCTCGTAGGTCTTTTGGTCGCCTATCTCTGCGCGCGGCTGCCGGCCGCAGAGGTTACGGTGGTCGATATCGCTTCCTCACGCGCGGAGCTCGTGCACGCGATCGGCGCCCGCTTCGCCTCGCCGGACACCGCGCCCAAAGATTGTGATCTCGTGTTCCACGCGAGCGGCACGGCCGCCGGGTTGGCCACTGCGCTTCGCCTTGCGGGTGAGGAGGCGACCATCGTTGAACTGAGCTGGTATGGAAGCGGCGAGGTGGCGGCGCCATTGGGCGAGGCGTTTCACAGCCGACGCCTGCGGCTCGTCTCGAGCCAAGTCGGTCGGGTGGCACCGTCCCATCGCTCGCGCTGGGCACCCCAGCGCCGCCTCACTGCGGCGCTTGCGCTTCTCGATGCCCCGGTGCTCGATCTCCTGCTGACGCCCGCCATAAAGTTCGAGGAACTGCCGGCGACATTGCCTTCGGTTTTCGGTTGCAGCGCGGACGCTGTCTGTCCGCTGATCCGGTATCCTGCGGCCGATGAAAGCGACTGAGAGCTCCCGTGTACGCGGTTGAAGTCTCCGACCAGATCATGATTGCCCATTCGTTTCGGGGCGAGCTGTTCGGCCCGGCTCAAAACGTGCACGGGGCGACCTTTGTCATTCGCGTGGCATTTCTCGCGGAAGAGCTCGATGCGCACGGCATCGTGGTCGACATCGCGCGCGCCCAAGAGATGCTCAAGGAGGCCCTCGCACCGCTCAATTATTGCAATCTCGACGAGCTGCCGCAGTTCAAGGGCATCAACACCACGACCGAGTTCTTAACCAGGCATCTGTTCGATCACTTCGCGGCGGCGGCGCGCGCCGGCAAGCTCGGCCGCGATGGCCGCGCGCTCAAGTCGATCCGCGTGACCGTTGCGGAGTCTCCGGTTGCGCGCGCTTGGTACGAGGCGTCGTTGTGGTAAGGCAGGTGTTCTTCGCGGTGCCGGGCGACCTGGCGACGGCAACCGGCGGCTATAGCTATGACCGGCGCATCATCGCAGAGCTTCCGGCGCTCGGATGGCGGGCCGAGGTCGTCAACCTCGGCGACGGCTTTCCGTATCCAACCGCCGATACGCGCGCCGCGGCCTGCGCGCGACTATCGGCGCTCCCGTCTGATCGCCCGGTCGTGATTGATGGCCTCGCCTTCGGCGTGTTGCCGGATGCCGCGGAGGCGCTACGCGCGAGTCATCCGTTGATCGCGCTGGTGCACCATCCGCTCGCTCTCGAGCCGGGGCTCAGCGCGAGCGAATCTGCGTCCTTGCGCGCGAGCGAGCGCTCGGCGTTGGGCTGTGCGCGGCACGTCGTCGCGACAAGCGCGACGATCGCGCGGGCGTTGGTCGAGGACTACGCGGTTCCGTGCGGCAGCGTCAGCGTTATCGAGCCGGGAACGGATCGCGTCTGCGCGCCGCCGCGTAAGAACGCACGCGTGGTCAAATTGCTGGCGGTCGGCTCCGTGATCCCACGCAAGGGTTATGATGTGCTGGTCGCCGCGCTCGCCCGACTGCGGCATTTGCCGTGGCAACTCGCCATCGCCGGTGATTGCGGGCGCAGCGCGCAGACCTATCGGCAGGTGAAGGCCGACATCGCGCGTCTCGGTCTCGCCGACCGCATCAGCCTGCTCGGCGCTGTGGCTTCCGACCAGCTTGCGCCACTCTACGTCTCTGCCGATCTTTTCGTGCTGCCCTCGAGGTTCGAAGGTTACGGAATGGCCTATACAGAGGCCATCGCCCATGGCGTCCCGGTCGTCGGCACGACCGCGGGCGCGATTCCGGACACGGTGCCGGCCGCTGCCGGCGTGCTCGTGGCCCCCGACGACATCGAGGCGCTCGCGGACACGTTGCAACGGCTCATGGAGAACCCGGCGGATCGCGAGCGTCTCGCCGCCGGCGCCCGTGCTGCCACCTTTCCATCGTGGCCGCAGCAAGCTGCCTTATTCGCCCGGGTCCTGGAGCGCGTCGGATGAGCGAGTACTCCACGGAGTGGCTGGCGTTGCGCGAACCCTATGATCTCGCCGCGCGCAACGCTGCGGTGCTCGAGAGCGTCGCCAGGGCCTTCGTTGGGCAGGCGGCAATCTCCGTGGTCGATCTCGCTTGTGGCACCGGCGCGATGCTGCGGGCACTGGGGCCGCATCTTCCCTCGCGCCAGAGCTGGAATCTGGTCGACAACAACCTCAGTCTTTTGGCGCGGGCCTCCCCATCCGGGAATCCGCCACACCTGGCCGTCACCACGACGGCGGTCGATCTGACGCACGATCTCGAGCGTGTGCTGGATGGTCCGGTGGATCTCGTGACAACATCGGCGCTGCTCGATCTTGTTTCTCCCGAATGGCTCGATCGTCTCGTCGTCGAGGTGGCGGCGCGACGGCTGCCGTTCTATGGCGCCCTCACCTATGACGGCCGCGCCGTTGCCGAACCGCTGGTGCACCACGATGTCGAGCTTCTGGCGGGATTCAACCTCCACCAGCGCACCGACAAGGGCTTCGGTCCGGCGCTTGGCCCCAGCGCGGGGCCGCGCGCCGCCCGACGGTTCGAGCAATTCGGTTACGTCGTCGTGGAGGGGCACTCCGACTGGCTGTTCGGGCCCGAGGATCGGGACATTCAGGAGGCGCTTTTTGCCCACTGGGCCAAGGTCGGGCTGCTGACGACCAAGCTGTCGTCGCAAGAGATCGCAGGATGGCTTGCCCAGCGGCGGAGCCATCTAACGCAAGGGAGTTCGAGGTTGCGCGTCGGTCACGTCGATATCTTTGCCCGCCCGATCGGCACCCGTTGAGCGCTGAGGTCGCAGTCGAGCAGCACGTCATCGCCAAGATTGTAGGCCCGCATGGACGCGCGCATCGCTTGATCGAGCCGTTCGATCGGCGGCAGCGAGAGGCTCGGTCGTCCGGCGCCGAGTACGATCGGCGCGACCAGAATATGCAGGCGATCAAGACAGCGCGCCGCGACGAATCGGGAGACCGTGTCGGTGCCTCCTTCCACCAGAATGCGCCGGAGCCCGCGCTTGGCCAGCGCGGCGAGAATAGCGCTGGGGGCAAGCTGACCGTTGTCCGCGGGCACCGACACGAGTTCGACCCCGGCGGGAGGCGGTGCGGGCGGGTTGGCGGCGGTCACGACAAGCCGGCGGGTACCGTCAGCCGCCAATACGCGTGCGGTCACCGGCAGCCGGCCTTTCGGATCCACGACGACCCGTGCAGGGTTGGGTCCCTCGACGCGCCGCACGGTCAACAGCGGATCATCTGCGATCGCGGTACCTACGCCGATCACCACCGCATCGACCAGCGCCCGCAGGCGGTGCAGATGGATCAACCCGGCCTCGCCGTTGATGTAATGGGAGTGCCCGCTCGCAGTGGCGACGCGGGCATCAATCGACTGGCCACATTGCGCGACGACAATGAGATCATCAATCACGCCTTGACGCAGCGGGCCGAAAATATCTTCCCAGGGCTGCGGCAGGGAACGATTGCCATCGCGAAACGTTTTCGGTACCGGCGCCCACGACAAAGCGGATCCGGAGTCATCTTGAGCGCCGCCAGCTTTGATTGGATCCGGCTCGGCCTGGCGTCGATTCGCCATCGTCAAATACCTGCTTTCGTAGCGTGCTGCTTGGTGGCATGATATTTGCGGAAAAACGAATGGCAAACACGCGCAATGAAAAAGATTTTGCCGAAGGAATAAACTCCATCAGGGCGAGTTCTTATTCGGTCCACATGATTTGTGCTTGGTGCGGTTCAGCGACGCGTGTGTGATATGGCTGGGAGTGGCACGTTGCGCCTGTTCGGCAGGCCAGAGCAAGTCGCCGTAGAGCGTGGTCTTGCGGAATTTCACTCCGGCCGGCCGGTCATCGTGATATCGGCCGACGAGAGGGTGATGGTCCTGCCGGTCGACGGCATGACCGACGAAGGACTTGCCTCTTTCAGACTGCTATGCGCTCCGGCGCGGCCCTATCTGCTCGTTACCGCGCGTCGCGCTCGCGCGCTCGGGCTCGACCGGGCCGCGCCAACGGGTGTGGCGCTTGGTGAGCTCTACGACCGGGCGGCCATCTTCTCGCTTGCCGCGGACGCGCAGGTCACGCGGCGTCTCGACGTCGTCCCAGCCGGCGCAGCGGCGGCGGCCGCCATCGAACTTGCAAAACTCGCTCAACTGCTCCCCGCCTTGCTCGTGTGCGAGGCTACCACGCAGGCGGCAAATGCGAGCGAGGTGCCGTTCGTCACCGTGGCGGCCGACGCGGTCGCGCAATTTCGCCGCACGGCCATCGAATCTTTGGCAGTGGTTGCCGAAGCAGCTATCCCGCTCAACGGCGGGATTGCGGCTCGCTTTGTCATCTTTCGCGATGCAGTCG
>JBJMTU010000188.1:0-4736 GCA_045811545.1 Xanthobacteraceae bacterium
CACCGGCGTGCCGCCGGGGCAGCTGCTGCCGGGCATGGGCACGGGCAAGATGCCGGAGCTTGATCGCGCGGCCGATCCGGTCCGCGGCCAGAGGGACTACGCCAATGCTTGCGTCACCTGCCACGGCCCCAATGGCGCCGGCATTCGCCGCAGCCTGCCGACGACCGATCTCGGCTACATGGTGCCGCCGCTGTGGGGCAGCGACAGCTTCAATGACGGCGCCGGCATGGCGCGGCTCATCGCGGCCGCAAATTTTATCCATTTCAACATGCCGCACGGCGTCGACTACCTGAACCCGCAGCTTTCCCCGGAACAGGCCTGGGACATTGCGGCTTACGTTATTTCGCAGCCGCGGCCGCACAAAGCCGGCCTCGACAAGGATTTCCCCGATCCTTTGGAAAAGCCGGTCGACACGCCCTACGGTCCTTACGCCGACGGCTTTAGCGAGCAGCAGCACAAATACGGGCCATTCGCGCCGATCCGGGCTGCAATCGCTAAGCTTAAGGCGGAGCAGAAGGGCACGCCTGCGCGCTAAGGCAAACCAACTCCTCGGTTTGCATGCGCGGGGCGGCTCGAACTGTCGCGCGAACGGTTTACTTTCCCCGCCGCTTCGCCTCGATCTTGTCCCAGATCAGTGCCGCCACGTCAGCCCCGCCGAGGTCTTTCACCGCGCGGATGCCGGTCGGCGAGGTGACGTTGATCTCGGTGAGATAGCCGTCGATCACGTCGATGCCGACGAAGAGCAGCCCACGCTCGCGCAAAGCCGGACCGATGCGCTCGCAGATGTGGCGATCGCGTGCAGACAGCTCGGTTTCTTTCGGAATGCCGCCGCGCACCATGTTGGAGCGCAGATCATCGGGCGCTGGCACCCGGTTGACCGCGCCGGCGAACTCGCCATCGACCAGGATGATGCGCTTGTCGCCGTCTTTCACCGCGGGCAGGAATTTCTGCACCACCCACTGCTCGCGGAAGGTCACGGCAAAGAGGTCGTAGAGCGAGGCGAAATTGAGATCCTGCTTCGCCAGCAGAAACACCGCTTCGCCACCCTTGCCGTAGAGCGGCTTCATCACGACGTCGCCGTGCTCGGCGCGGAACGCCTTGATCTCGGCGAGGTCGCGAGTGATCAGCGTGGGCGGCATCAGGTCGGGAAATTCCATCACGAACATCTTTTCCGGCGCATTGCGCACCGCCCTTGGGTCGTTGACGACCAGCGTGCCGGGATGGATGCGCTCGAGCAGGTGGGTGGTGGTGATGTAGGCGAGATCGAAGGGCGGATCCTGCCGCAGCAAGACCACGTCGAACTCGGTCAATTCCGTGCGTCGCGGCTCACCCAGCGTGAAATGGTCGCCGGGCTGATCGCGAACTTTGAGCGGCTGCACCGCCGCGACCACCGCCGAGCCCCGCAGCGCCAGCCGGTCCGGCGTGTAATAGGCGATGGCGTGGCCGCGTTTTTGTGCCTCTAGTAGCAGCGCAAAGGTGGAATCGCCGCGGATGTTGATCCGCTCGATCGGGTCCATCTGCACGGCAACATTCAGGGTCATCATTCCCCCGAAGATCTATTTTGGAAACGCAAGCTATCACCCGATCGCATCAGCTGCTGGCGTCGAAAGCCGAAGGGATATGGCGCGGAATACGCCCCGGCGCCACCAGCATGGCATCGAAACGGATATCGCGGATACGAGGATCGGGGAATCGCGCCAGCCAGGCTTCAGCGGCCGCGGCAATGCGCAAGCGCTGGCGATCAGTGACCGACCAGGCGGCGTCGTCCAGCTTTTCGCGTGCCTTGACCTCGACGAATAGCAACAGGCTTCGGCGGCGCGCGACGATATCGATTTCGCCGACCGGACTCTTCCAACGCCGCGCCAGGATGCGGAAGCCTTTGGCGATGAGGAACGCGGCCGCCCGGCTTTCGGCGGAAATACCGGTGCGAAATGCGATCTGACGCTCGGGGCTTGGAGCCTGTATCGGACTTGCGCGCGGCCGCTCATCAGCCATTGCCGTGCTCCTTGGTGAGGGCGAGAGCACGTTGGTAGATCTCGCGGCGAGGCGTGCCGGTGACGGCGGCGATTTCGGCGACCGCCTCTTTGACCGAGAGGCGGTCGAGCGCCTGACGGATCAGCGCGTCGAGATCGACCGCGGTCACCTCGCGCTCCCGCTCGGGTGGTGCCACGACAATTACCATCTCGCCGCGCGGCTCGTCCGCTTGCGCCGCCGCGCGCGCGAGCGTGGTGAGATCGTCGCGCCGGACCTCTTCGTAAAGTTTGGTGAGCTCACGACAGACCGCCGCCTCGCGCGGGCCGAGTCCGGCGGCAAGGTCAGCGAGCGATGCTGCGATGCGCGCGCCGCTCTCGAACAGCACAAGCGTTGCTGGAATGCGTTTGAGTTCGGCGATGCGCGTGCGCCGTGCTGCTTCCTTTGCCGGCAGGAAACCCTCGAAGAAAAAATGGTCGGTCGGGAGGGCGCTCAGCGTGAGCGCTGCGAGCACCGCCGACGCTCCCGGCAACGCGGTCACGCTTGCGCCCGCGGCGCGCGCTTCACGCACCAGCTTGTAGCCGGGGTCGGATACGAGCGGTGTGCCGGCGTCCGAGACCAGCGCGATCGCGGCGCCGGCGCCGAGCCGGGCGATGAGCTTCGGTCGCGCCTGCGCGGCATTGTGCTCGTGGTAAGCGGTGAGCGGGGTCACGATGCCATAGTGGTCGAGGAGCTTGCGGGTGACGCGAGTGTCCTCGCAGGCGATCAGGTCGCTCGCGGCAAGCACCTCGAGCGCCCGCACTGTGATGTCACGCAAATTGCCGATCGGGGTGGCGACCAGATAGAGCCCGGCCGGCAGCGCCGGTGCGGCGGTGGAACGGCCGTTGAGAACATAATGCCGGGCGGCGCGGAACACGCTTGGGCTCTCGGTTGCGATCGTCCTCCTCATCCTCCTTACTGTAGCGGTGCGACCTAGCCGCGTCATGGCCGGCTTAAAAAATCGTTATCCTTTTCATTTGGTTAACCATTCACCGAGAAAATGCCTGATTGCCGGCGTGGGCTGGCGTCACAGTCTCGGTCGGCGACGGGGAGACCGCTGCCCATGTTCGGAGGACTGCAGGCCTGGGACTCGCAGCCTGCGCGACCTTCTCGATGGTTTGCCGCGCTCGCATCCATCCTCTTGCTGGCGGGCTGCTCAGGCAATCTTCCCGATCTGAGCTCGACGCCGGCCGCTCCGTCACAGCCCGCGACCCCGATCGGCGAAGGCAAGGTCAAGGCTGGCCTGATCCTGCCATTGTCGGCAAGCGGCAATGCCGCAGTCGCTGCCCAATCCATGCGCAACGCCGCCGAGATGGCGCTCGCTGAGTTCAACAATCCCGATCTCCAGCTGCTGGTGAAGGATGACGCGGGCAGCGCGGCCGGTGCGCAGCAGGCAGCCCAGCAGGTGCTGGACGAGGGGGCGGAGATCATCCTGGGGCCGCTGTTTGCGCTGACCGTCGGCCCGGTGGCACGAGCCGCGCGCGCTCGCGGCGTGCCGGTGATCGCGTTCTCGACCGACACCAATGTGGCGGCGCGGGGGGTTTATCTGCTGAGCTTTCTGCCGGAGTCCGATGTCGAACGCATTATCAGCTTTGCCGCGAGCCAGGGCCGGCGGTCGTTCGCGGCGCTCGTTCCGGACAACGCCTATGGCAGCGTGGCGGAAGCAGCTTTCAAACAAGCGGTGGGGCGCGGCGGCGGCCGTGTCATTGCGCTCGAGCGTTATCCGCTCGATCGGGCCCAGATGCAGGCCCCGGTGCGCAACGTCGCGCAGGCCGCAAGCCGTGCGGACGCCATCTTCATTCCGGACGGCGCCGACGCTGTGCCCACCGTGGTGCAGACGCTGACTGCGAACGGCATCGACACCAAGCGTGTGCAGCTGCTCGGCACCGGCTTATGGGAGGACGCGCAAATCTTCTCCAACCCCCTGCTCGACGGCGCCTGGTATGCGGGACCGGATTCAACCGGCTTTCGCAATTTCTCCGGCCGTTACCGGACCCGCTATGGCAAGGATCCCGTGCGCACCGCTTCCCTTGCCTACGATGCCGTCGCGTTGGTCGCAGCGCTCGTCAAAACCCAGGGCAAGCAGCGCTTCTCGGACGATGTTCTGATTAACTCATCGGGCTTCACTGGGATCGACGGGTTGTTCCGATTCCGGCCCGACGGCACCAACCAGCGCGGGCTCGCGGTGATGCGAGTGTCGCCGACCGGCGGGCAGATCATCAGCCCGCCGCCCAAGGGTTTCGGCGGGTCGGCGACCTAGCCCTTCTCACGCGGCGAGATCGGCGACCACCGCATCGAGCACGGGAAAACCGGCGAGGGTGACGCGCAGCCTGCCGCTCGCCGTCGTCTCGATCGCGCCTTGCTCGCGCAGCAGGGCCAGACGACGCGCGTCGAGTGGCCGGCCCGCGAGGCGCGCGTAGCGCGCGAGATCGATTCCCTCGGCTAGCCGCAATCCCATCAGCAAAAACTCGTCCGACATTTGCTCGCGTGTGAGCGCCTCGTCGCTAACCACGCCATGACCGAACGATTCCACCCGCGTGAGCCAGCTCTGCGGCTCCTTCTCGGTTGCCGTGGCGCGGCGCTCGCCGGCGATGTCGAGCCGTCCATGGGCGCCGGGCCCGATACCGGCATATTCGTGTCCGCGCCAGTAGATGAGATTGTGTTGGCACTCGGCGCCCGGACGCGCGTGGTTTGAGATCTCGTATGCGGGAAGACCCGCGCTCGCG
>JBJMTU010000189.1:0-6938 GCA_045811545.1 Xanthobacteraceae bacterium
ACCTTCATCAGCACGTTCTCGTCCGGCACTTCGAGCCCCTCGAAGAGAAGCTCGCAGTGGCCGCCGTGCTCCTCCGGCCCCATGATCGGAATGCGTCGCAGGATGCGCCAGCCCGGCTGGTCGCGGTGATAAAGGAAGGCGGTGAGCCCGCGCCGCGGGTCGTCCGATGTGCGCGCGACGAGGATGAAATGATCGGCGACGCCGGCCCCGGTGATGAACCACTTGTGGCCGTGGATCGCCCAGCCGCCGCCTTTCTTCTCCGCGCGGGTGCGGATCATCCCGGGATCGGAGCCGCCGCCGGGCGCCGGCTCGGTCATCGCGAAAGAGGAGCGCACCTTGCCCTCGACGATGGGCTTGAGCCATTTGTCCTTCTGCGCCGGCGTACCGACCCGCGCGAGCAAGTTCACGTTGCCGTCGTCGGGCGCCGCGCAATTGAAGGCGAGCGGACCGAAAATCGAACGGTTCGCCTCCTCGTACATCGCCGCCCAGCCCACGACCGGCAGGTCCATCCCGCCGTACTCTTTCGGCGCCTGCGGGGCCCACAGGCCTTCGGCCTTGGCTTTGGCCTGCACCGCGCGCAACACGTCGAGGCGGATGTTCTCGTGGTCGTCATAGTTGCCGGGATTAGTTTCGAGCGGCAGCACGTGCTCCTCCACGAAGTGAGACGTGCGCAGACGAATGTCCTCGATCTCGGGGGAAAGGGTAAAATCCATGCCGACGCCCTTCGGGTTGACGATGATGCGTTCGCCTTCTCTACCCCCGCAAGGCCACCATTTGCCCGCCGTCCACGACGATGGTCGTGCCGGCGATGAAGCGGCCGGCATCGGAGACGAGCAGAAGCAGCGCGCCGTCGAGATCGCGTTCCTCGCCGAAGCGGCCCACGGGGATCTCGCGTTTGATGGCAGCGCCTTGTTCGCTCGCGAGGTAATCGCGGTTGATATCGGTCACGATCCAGCCGGGTGCGATGGCGTTCACGCGCACGCCCTTGAAAGCGAGCTCGAGCCCAAGCGCCTTGGTGAGCTGGACGACCCCCGCTTTCGCCACCGCATAGGCCGCGGTCCCCTTCACCACGCCGAAGCCGAGCACCGAGGCGATGTTGACGATGGCGCCGGTCTGGCCGGCGGACAGCATCCGGCGCGCCGCTTCCTGCGCCCAGAAGAACACCGCATCGAGATCGGTTCCGACCACGCGCCGCCACTCCTCTTCCGCGAGCTCGACCGCACGGCCGGAATGCACGACCCCGGCATTGTTGACGAGGATCGTGACGGTGCCGAAAGTCTCCTCGGCTTGATCGAAGGCGTGGATCATGGCCTTGCGATCCGTAACATCGGCCGCGATCGCGATGGCGCGCCCACCCGCCTGTTCGATCCGTGCCTGCACCGACTTGAGCCGATCGGCGCGCCGCGCGATGAGCGCCACCGACGCGCCCTCCCCGGCCAGCACTTCGGCAAAGCGCGCCCCGAGCCCGCTCGAGGCGCCGGTAACGAGGGCGACGCGGCCCTTGAGGTCGAAGAGTTCCGCTGCCGTCATCGCACCTTGCCTCGTATGCCGCGTTCCAGGCGCAATGCCCCGGCCTCGACTTCATTCCCGGCGGAGAGGATACTGCACGATCCGCCCGATGGAACAATGCACAGGTGTGCTATGGCCCAGCACGATCAGCACGGGCACGGCTCGGAGCTCTCCGACACGCAGTTGCGCGTACGCGCACTGGAGACCGTCCTGACGGAGAAGGGCTACATCGATCCGGCCGCCCTCGATCTCATCATCGAGGCGTACGAGACCAAGATCGGGCCGCATACCGGCGCGCGCGTAGTGGCCAAGGCCTGGCGCGATCCCGCGTTCAAGCGCGCGCTGCTCGAGGATGGCTCCAAGGCGGTACGCGCGCTTGGCCACGAAAGCCGCGTCGGCGACCATCTGGTCGCCGTCGAGAATACCGCCGCGCGGCACAATATGGTCGTTTGTACGCTGTGCTCTTGCTATCCATGGGACGTGCTCGGTCTGCCGCCGGTCTGGTACAAATCCGCGCCCTATCGCACGCGCGCGGTGAAGGACCCGCGCGGCGTGCTCGCCGATTTCGGGGTCAAGCTGCCAGGGAGCACCGAGATTCGCGTGTGGGATTCGACCGCGGAAACCCGCTTTCTCGTGTTGCCCATGCGCCCGCCGGGGACCGACGGTTGGAGCGAGGAACGCCTCGCCCAACTCATCACCCGCGATGCCATGATCGGCACCGGACTACCCAAGCGGCCCGAGGAGGTCGCCTGATGGACGGCATTCACGACATGGGCGGCATGGACGGGTTCGGCAAGGTCGAGCCGGAGCCGAACGAGCCGGTGTTTCATGCTCCCTGGGAAGGGCGCGTACTCGCGATGCAACGCGCGCTCGGCTATGCCGGCGCGTGGCCTATCGATGCCTCCCGCTTTGCGCAGGAGCGGCTGCCGCCGCAGGTCTATCTCGGCGCGTCCTATTACCAGCGCTGGGCGTTGGCCATGGAGCGCAATGTCATCGAGCGCGCTTTTGCCGGCGCCGACGAGATTTCGGCCGGGCGCGCGCTGCGTCCAGGCAAGCCGCTCGCGCGCAAGCTCACCCCCGATCTGGTCAAGCAGGGGATGACGCGTGGCTCGTTTTACCGACAGGCGCAGGCCCCTGCCCGTTTCAAGCCGGGCGACCGTGTGCGGACCAAGAATATCCACCCGCCGACACATACGAGATTGCCGCGCTACGCCCGCGGCCGCCTCGGCGTGATCGACCTGGTGCACGGCTGCCACGCATTTCCGGACACTGTAGCCATCGACAAGGGCGACAACCCGCAGTGGCTGTACACGGTCATGTTCGAAGCCAAGGAGCTTTGGGGCTCGGATGCCGACCCCACTGTTAAGATCTCGATCGATGCGTTTGAGCCCTATCTCGAGCCGGCGTGAATGAGCGGGATGGACTCCACCCTCGCCCGCCGCGCGGCCGATGCCGTACCGGGCATTCCGCGTGATTCCGAAGGCCCCGTGTTCCGCGAACCTTGGGAGGCGCAGGCCTTTGCCATGGCGGTTGCTCTGCATGCGCACGCCCTGTTCACTTGGCCGGAATGGGCGGCCATGTTGGCGCAGGAGATCAAACGCGCACAGGCCGCTGGCGATCCCGATACCGGAGAGACTTACTATCGGCATTGGCTCAATGCGCTCGAACGCATTGTCGCCGCAAAAGGCGTGGCCGATAACGAAATCCTGGCGCGCTATCGCAACGCTTGGGATCGCGCCGCGGAACGGACTCCGCACGGCGCGCCGATCGCGCTCAGGCCGGAAGACTTCTCAGGTTAGAATCCGTTTACGTCAGCCGGCAGCAGCGGCCCGACTATCGGGGGTGTGCACGTGCTCCGGCCGCACGCCCCTGCCCACCAGCCATGCCGGGATCGCGCGCAGCGGCGGGAATCCCGACATCAGCCGCAGCAGCCACGGGGCCGGCAGCGACTCGCCAGCGCCCAAGAGCCGGTCGATCACGTTGTTCTGCACGATCACCTGCAGACGTTGGGTGACGCGGGTCGGAAATTCGCGACGCCGCTGCACGCCTTCGAGATCCTCCTCCCGCAGCGTGCCGTCTTTGAGCGGCTGCCACAGCAAATTGGCCGCCGCCACCGCGTCTTGCACCGCCAGATTGACGCCGACGCCGCCGATCGGGGACATCGCGTGCGCGGCATCGCCGATGCAGAGCAGTCCGGGCCGATGCCAGCGCGGGAGCCGATTGACCGCAACCGTCAAAAGCTTGATCTGATCCCAGTCCTTGAGTTCGTCGACCCGGTCGGCGAATAGGGGAACAAGTCTGGCGACTCTTTCCCGGAATGCCGCCAAGCCGGCGCGCTTGGTTTCTTCGATCGCACCCTTGCGAATGACGAATGCGCATTGCCAATAATCGCCGCGATTGAGCATGGCCACGATGAGTCCGGCGTCGAACCGACCCATGCTCTCATCGGGGTCACTCGGCTTTTTCGGCAGCCGGAACCACAGCACGTCCATCGGCGCGCCGAGATCGTCGACCCTGAGACCGGCTCGCTCGTGCACTGTCGAGTGTCGCCCGTCACAGCCGACCGTCAGATCGGCGCGGATTTCGAGCGAGCCGTCCGGCGTATTGGCGCGCACTCCCGCGACACGGCCGCCATCCTCGATCAGATCGACCGCCTCCGCGCGCATGCGCAAGTGGAACGCCGGATAGCTCTTGCCGCGTTCGGCGAGAAAATTGAGAAAGTCCCACTGCGGCATCAGCGCAATGAACTTGCAGCGGGTCGGCAGGTACTTGAAATCCGCGAAGGCGTACTGATGGCCGCCGAAGAATGCGCCGATGTTGGGCGCTTTCTGGTGCGGCAGTTTGAGGAAATCGTCGAGCAGGTCGAGTTCTGCCATCACATCGAGCGTCGAGGGATGAATGGTGTCGCCGCGGAAATCGCGCAGGAAGTCGGCATGTTTCTCGAGCACGACGACGTCGACGCCGGCGCGCGCGAGCAGGAAGCCGAGCATGAGCCCGCACGGTCCCCCACCGACGACGCAGCAACGTGTGGAGAGTTGTTCGGCTGGCATTTGTGGCTCTCGGTGAATTTGTTCTCACGGGATTGGTGACGCGTTCCGGAATAGCCGGCCGACGCAGCGCGCCTGCGGAGCTAAATCCCGACCATCCGTTCGCTCACCATGTAGCCGGTGAGCAGCAATGCGCCGAACGCGATGACGACAATGGACGCAGCGACCTCGATGCCGCGCATCGCCAGCATGCCGTAGCCGGAGCGCGCATCGGCGACGTGCTGGGCCCACGCCCTGGCACCGACGGCAATCGAGGCGATCACGGCAACCGTGATGGCGGTGCCGATCGCCATGACAAAAGTCGACACGACGCCCGTCCAGAACAGCCCCTGCGCGAGCGCGAACACTAGCACCAGGATGGCTCCCGAGCACGGCCGCAAGCCCACGGCGACGATCGTGGAAAGCCCTCGCGTCCAGCCTCCCGGGCCGGCAAGCTCTTCGGGCTCAGGCGCGTGCGCGTGTCCCCACGCCGAAGCATCTTCGTGCGCGTGATTGTGGGCATGCTCATGGTGATGGTGCTCATGATCATGGTGGTGTCCATGATCGTGATGACCATGATCGTGATGAGACGCGTGATCGTGGTGGCGCGGCGTCACCGCGGCGCCAACGGCGACGGGACGGTGCAGCGTCTGCAGAAGGGCAAGAAATGCGCGCCCCTTCACCCACAGCAATCTCACGCCGATGAGAATGATGAGCGAATAGCTCACGATTTCAATGATGTTGACCGCGCGGCCCATGGTCGCCGCGCTCGCGCTCAGCAGCGCGGCCGCGATCCCTACCACCGCTACCGCGACCAGCGCCTGCAACAGGGCCGAGGCGAATGACAGGACCACGCCGCGCATCCAGGTTTCGTTATTCGCAACGATGTACGACGAGATCACAGCCTTGCCGTGACCGGGCCCGGCCGCGTGAAAAATGCCGTAGAGGAACGATAACCCGAACAGGCTCCAGGCCACGCTGCCGTCGGCCTTGGCGGCGCGGATCAAGCCGGAGAACTGGCGATAAAACTCCGCCTGCTTGGCGAAGATCCAACCCAGCACGCCGCCGACCGGCGCGGCCGGGGCCTGCCCGCGCGGCGCGCCGAACGGGCCGGCCTGAGCGAGGGCGCCGTCGATCACGCCGGCCGCGAATATAAGGCCGGCGATGATGACGATGAGCAAAGCGATAGGAACGACCGGTCGCCGCGCGCCCACGATTCTCACGGGCATTTCACTAAAATCTTGTTCGCGTATTCGGCACCGATGGTCAGCGAGGGGTCGCGCTGATCGGCGCCGAGTTTGCCCAGCTGCTGCGTCAGCGAGGCGCCCATCTCCTGCGGGCGCCCGATCGAGAGCTTGCACTGCGCAGGCGCGCCGACCAGCTTGACCGGGTCCTTTTCGGCGAAACTGAAGTCGACGAAGAACTCACGGTCGTAGACTTCGAGCGCCAAGTCCTTCGCCTTCACCGGCGCTTTGAGCGGCAACGTGAAATGCAGCGTCAGCACCGTGTCCTTGGGATTGAAGTCGAGATAATAGCCCGCCGGCGGCTCCTCGAACTCGACCTTCTTTCCGTTTGCCTTGGCATAAGTGAAGAAGTCGTATTCCTTGAGCGAGGAGACGTTGACCTCGGCGAGCGGCGCCAATTCCGCGCGGGTGAACTCGCCCTTCGTCTTCGACTCGATGCCTTGCGTCGCGAAGGTGGAGAACATGTCGTCGAAGGTCCAGGCGTGGCGCACGCCAGTCACCGTTCCATCCGGCGCATAGACGAGTTCGCTCTTGACGGTCACCCACACGTGGGGATGCGCATGCGCCGCTGCGGTCGCCATCACGAGACCCGCACATGCCGCCAGACCGAAGAAAAACAGACGACGAATCATCGATTTGCTCGCCAAGTTCCCCGCGCGCTAGCGGCACGATATCACGGACTGCGGCGGAATGGAGGCGCGAAAATTTCACGTTCACGACAAAGTAACGCGAAATCTACACGCCCGCCGCGCCGCCGTCGGCACGGGGATCGTGACCGGCTTCGAACATGACATCGAAAGCGCGAACGCAAGACAGCAATCTAAGCGGTGTCCTCGCTCAATCCCCGCCGCTTGAGTAGCCCGTCCGCCGTCGGCAATCGCCCGCGGAACGCGGTGTAGAGTTCGGCCGGATCACATGAACCCCCGGCGGCGTAGACATGATCATGGAGCTTCTTCGCGGTGCCGGAATCAAAGATGTCGCCGGCCTCCTCGAACGCCGCAAACGCATCCGAGTCGAGTACCTCCGACCACAGATAGCAGTAATAGGCCGCGGCGTAGCCGCTGCCCGCGAATATGTGATGGAAGTGGGCGGGCCGGTGGCGCATGACGATCTCGTCTGGCATGCCGATCCGCGCGAGCGCGGCCTGCTCGAAGCGGCC
>JBJMTU010000190.1:0-15473 GCA_045811545.1 Xanthobacteraceae bacterium
CGTCTATCTGCGCGAGGTCCAAGAGTGGGGCATCGATGCGCTGCATCGCGCTGTCGCGGGGCTTTCCTGCACCACCGCCGTGCACATCTGCTACGGCTACGGCATCAAGGCCAATATCGACTGGAAGGCGACGCTCGGCAGTCAATGGCGGCAATACGAGCAGATTTTCCCAGCGCTCGCGAAGAGCCGGATCGGCCAAGTGTCGGTCGAATGCCGCAATTCCCGGGTTCCGATCGAGTTGTTGAAGTTGCTCGACGGAAAGGACGTGCAGGTCGGCGTGATCGACGTGGCGAGTGACGACGTCGAGACTCCCGATGAGGTCGCCGCCGTGATCGGCGAGGCGGCAAGATATCTGCCCAAGGACGTCATCATCGCCGGTACGAATTGCGGCATGGCACCAATGCGCTGGGATATCGCTTTCAGCAAGTTAGAGGCGCTTGGTAAGGGCGCTGAACTCGCGCGCCGGCGATTGGGCTAAGCAATGCAACAGCGCGCGATGAAGCTCTAGCTGTGAGCGCCTTACGGCTGCCTCACCGGATGCTCGAGCTGCTGCGCCAGTTCTCCGGTGTAGCGCAATTTTTCGCGCGCGCGGTTGCGTCAAGCTGCCCGACTTGTTCCCTGGCCATGACGTAATCGGTCTGATAGGCGATTACGCTGATCGCTGCGCCGCCTGTGCTCTTCTCGGCCTTGGCCATCGTAATCGTGGTGCAGACAGATGGTTGCAACCGCGCCGAACGCTCAATTGATGTGGACCAAGGCGCCGCCATCGACCGGGAGCGCGACCCCGGTAATGAAATTCGCCTCATCGGATGCGAGAAAGAGGGCCGCGTTGGCCACGTCCCAAGCCGTACCCATCTTGTGACGCAGCGGCACTCGCGCATCGCGGGAGGCCGCCACATCGGCACGGCTTTTTCCGCTCGCGCGGGCGCGGGTATCGACGGCCATGGGCGTGTCCATCAGTCCCGGCAGAATGACGTTGGCGCGAATCCCGAACTCCGCGTTCTGGATGGCGATCTGTTGGGTGAACGCGATCATTGCCGCCTTGCTCGCCTTGTAAGCAACATTGGGATACTGCTCCCAAGCGGCGACCGATGAGATCGTAATGATCACTCCCGAGCGCTGCGCGCGCATGATCGGCAAGACGTGCTTGCAGGCCATGATCGCGCCGCGCAGGTTGATCGTCATGATGCGATCGACTGCCGTCTCGCTGATTTCGGCGAGCGGCGCGTCGCCGCCGGCAATGCTCACGCCAACGTTGTAGTGCAGCACATCGATGCGGCCCCACCGCTGCCGCGCGGCCTCCGCCATCGCCGCGAGCGTCGTCTCCTTAGTGACGTCCGCTTCGAACGCAACGCATTCCCCGCCCGACGCCATCGCCACCGTTTCCTCGGCAGAGGCGAGATCGTTGTCGACGGCGAGCACCTTGGCTCCTTCCTGAACGAAGCGCAGCACCGTGGCGCGGCCGTTACCGATGCCCTCCCCCGGCGATTGGCCTGCGCCCACGACGATCGCGATCTTGTCCTTGAGACGCATGGTGTCCTCGACTGCGATGTGCCGCCACAGCTTATGGAAATCCGGCGGCGGAAACGAGCCTCGTGCGCTCGATCGATCGCGTGCAAAGCCTAATCGCCCTCGCCTTTGATCGCCGCCTGCAAGTGCTTGCGGGCGTACGGCCTTGCCCCAACCCGCGGGTTTGACAATCGAAGCGGGTAGCCCCCGGCGCGGCGTGCTGAGCGGCCTTCCTCGTGCTGATGATCCTCATTGCAGTTGCCATCATCGACTGGGTTTCGAGCCGCCTGCGCTTGGCCATCATTGGCCGGGCGGCAGTGGTCCTATGAACGACTTCAGCGGGATGTAAACGCGCCGGGCGGGGTGATTTCGCCGGTCCCGCATCCGAGCTACGCTTGGTTTCAAGAACAAGCCGCCCGTCCCCTAGAGGCCGCTCATGATCGACCGCTGCCCCTTTAACGCGCTCGTCGCCCCGCTCGCGGTGCCCGAACGTGCATGGGTCAATAAGTGACGGCGGTCTTTTATGCCAGCACCGGCCCGCAGCTGAGCCTGTTCGACGTTGACGTCGCAGCCGCCGCGCTGGAAAAGCGCGCCGCGGTGACCCTGCCGGTCAACGTGCAATATGCCTGGCCGCATCCCTCGAAACGATACCTTTACGTCGTATCGAGCGACGGCGGTCCCGGCCTTGCTGGCACCACGCACCTCGCCACCGCCTTCCGCATCGATCCGCTCTCGGGTGTATTGCAGCCGCACGGCGAGCCGCGATCCCTGCCGTCGCGTCCGATCCACACTAGCGTCGACCGATCCGGCGGATATCTGCTTACTGCGTATAACGACCCGAGCAATGTCACCGTGCATCGGATCAATGGCGATGGCACCCTGGGTGAGGCGGAGCGCCAGTCGGGCCAGCTCGATGCCGGCATCTATGCGCACCAGATTCGCACCACGCCAGGAGATGAGACAGCGATCCTGGTCGCGCGCGGCAACAACCCCGCCGGCAGTAAGCCCGAGGACCCCGGCGCGCTTAAGGTGTTCGCATTCAAGCGCGGCGTGCTGACCAACCTCGCTTCGATCGCGCCAGGAAGCGGGCTGGGCTTCGGGCCGCGCCATCTCGATTTCCACCCAACTCAGCCGTGGGTCTATGTCTCGATCGAGCGCCAGAACAAGCTCTATGTCTACGAGCTGCAATCGGATGCCACGCTTGGCCGCAACCCGCTATTCGTCAAGGACACCTTGGCGGAGCCCGCCAACGTCAAACCGGGCCAGGGTGCCGGAGCGATCCACGTGCATCCCGACGGCCGCCTCGTCTATCTCACCAACCGCAACCAGAACGAAGTCGAGTTCCACGACACCAAGGTCTTCAACGGCGGCGAGAACAATGTTGCGGTATTCTCGCTTGATGCGAAGACCGGCGAGCCTCGCCTGATCCAGACCGTGGATGGCCACGGCATTCACCTGCGGACCTTCGGTATCGACCCGAGCGGACGACTGCTGGTAGCGGCGAGCATCAGGCCGCTTGCGGTGCGCGATGGCAACACGATAAGGACGCTGACCGCCGGCATCATGGTCTATCGGATCGCGCGCGACGGCACGCTTGCATTCGTGCGCAAATACGACGTCGATACCGTAAACGGCCAGCAATTCTGGAGCGGCATGGTCACGTTGTCGTAGTCGAAAAACGAAATCGCTCTGTCGGGCTTGACCCCGCAAGTCGAGTTTCCTGGTTTAGGCGACCACCAAGTCATCCGGGGTTTGTTGTACGGCACAACAAACCTCGGGAATCCATTAACCGCCCGTCAACCATCGGCGCGCACGCTCCCGGGCGACGGGGTAACGGAAATGCCAGACAACATCCCTCCGTGGTCCGGCAGCGATGCCATGGACCGGCTGCGGGTCGCCATCGAGAACCATCAAAAGGCTACTGAACGGCAGACTGGCACGACGCGCTGGCTGACGTGGGTCATGACGGCCCTAACGATCTTGATGGCAGTCCCCACCGTCGTCCAGATTTGGCGTGCTTACTCTGAAATTTGGCCGGTCGTTCGTCTCTGGCGTCCGTGGTAGTTGCCGAGCCCGTCATGGGTTGCATTCGATGCTCAAAACGTTAGACGCGAACGTTTCTACGGAATGCTCAACAAGCAAACCACGCATCTCACATATGATCGAGAGAAAGACCCAACGAAAAAGTTCGGGCTTGCCGACCTGAACCGCGCCAAGCACCTTCTGGATGCCGAAGTGAAAAGGTTCGTTGATGCGCTGCCAACGAAGTGGCGCGAGGCAGCGGCCAAAATGGGGCTGTACCACTAATCGATGAATACAATTGCAACGTTTGTAATGGCGTTCGTAATCACGCTACTCGCGGCGATCGGAATCGTGCTGATCCACTATAACGGTCTCATGCACCCCGACAGCATTGGGGTTGGCATGGGTGCGTTCGCTTTAGTTGGCGCGTTCATGCTGTACCGTATTGGTTTGGGCGTTCGGTGAAATAGTCGTTGTCCTTCCACGTGCTGCGCCTAATGGTTCATTCCTGTTGACACGGTGTTGACACGAGCGCGCGGCTGTAATCGGCGCATGTTTGCCCGCGCTCGGTGATAATCCCCTAAGTCTGTGAGATTGCGCCGCTTTTTGGTGGCCGCGCCCGGACTCGAACCGGGACTCCCGAGAGTGGGATGCAGATTTTAAGTCTGCTGTGTCTACCGTTCCACCACGCGGCCAGGCGCAGGCGTTCTAGCACCGCTTGCGCACACGTGTCGCGGTTTGCTTCTTCAAGCCGGATTCGGGTCGACGCCCAAATCGGCGCGCCGGAATTGGCGCAGGCGCCGCTTTAGCCGTTCAGCGCGCGGCCCCAAACGGTTTCCCACTCCTGCCCGGTCGCATCCGTCACGCGGCCGTCGCGCTCGTAGAATTTATTCGGGATCTGGAACATCGCCAGCATCAGCCCGCCCTCGGGCGTCCAGGCGACGTGGCGGCTGCCCGCCTCGCGCCAGACAAATTCGCCGGCCTTGACCTCGAGCCCGGCGGCGGGACCTTCCTTGTCGACGAGCTTGCCCTCGAGCACGTAGGTCTGCTCGATCTTCACGTGCTCATGGTCGGGAAGCACGGCGCCGGGCGCAAGGCGCATCAGCGCGGTGACGAGCCCGCCCTCGCGGTCGAACAACAGCGTCTTGACCTCGCAGCCGGGAAAGCGCGTCGGCTGCCATTCCATGTTGGCGGGGCGCACGACGTGCGAATGCTGATCGGCGGATTTCTGCGACTTGGGTGTGACGGCATCCATGGGCGGTCCTCCTTGGTCGGATATGCGAGCGTTGCCGCGATGATAGCCGAAGGCAACGCGGAGCGCTGCTAGATTTCGTCGTCCCGGATCGGCGGCTGAAACGCAAGCCCGGTGTCCCAGGGAAAATAGATCCAGGTGTCTTGCGACACTTCGGTGATGAACGTGTCGACCATGGGCCGGCCCATGGGCTTGGCATAGACGGTGGCGAAATGGGCTTCCGGCAGCAGGTCGCGCACCACCTTGGCGGTCTTGCCGGTGTCGACCAGATCATCGACGATCAGCACGCCCTTGCCGCGCCCGCCGCCGATGCCGACGATGCTCTCGGCCACGTCCTTGAGCACGTTGAGCTCGCCTTGCGTGATGTGGTTGTAGCTGGTCACGCACACCGTCTCGATCAGCCGGATGCCGAGCTCGCGGGCCACGATGGCGGCGGGCACAAGGCCGCCGCGCGTTATGCAGACAATCGCCTCGAACGGCCCGGCGCCGGACAGGCGCCACGCCAACGCGCGCGCATCGCGGTGGAATTGATCCCACGAGACCGGAAACGCTTTCTGCGGTTGTGGTTGCGGTTGCGGCTGTTGACGCGGTTGCGCCATCGTTTCCATCACGAAAAGTAAAGAGCGGGCGTTCTAGCGCATGTCGAGAATGAAATCGAACCTGGCAGCGAGACCGTCGCCGGCCTCGGCCACGCGCATCACCAGTTCACGGCGGAATAGACCGTCGCGGCGGTTCGTCGGCTCGTCGGGAAAATAGAGCTGGGTGGTGAGCACACGCTGCTGCGGCGCCTGCACCTTGACGTGGTAGTGACGAGTGCGGCCGGTATAGAGCGCTGGCAAAATGGTGCGGAAGCGGTAGCGGCCCTCGCCATCGGTCAACAGATGTCCGCGGTAGCGGAACCCGGCATTGTCGTAATCGCCACGCTCGTCAGCATGCCAGAGATCGAGGAGCGCCGCCGCCATAGGGCGGCAGGAGCGCGTGAGAACCTGTCCGCCGAGCTCGACTAGGCGCCCCTTGCTGTTCGGCTCGACGAGATCGGCGCGTTGCGGTGAACTGGGCTTGAAATACGGCCCCTCGGTCTGCCGGATCGTCGGCGCATCGCCGTCGTGGCATTGCGGCGTCGGTGCAAGCGGCTCCGCCAAAACATCGTCGAGCACGAGCCCCGCTGCACCGAGCGCGGTGGCGGCAAGCAGCCGCCGGCGTGTGGGATAAAGCAGCATGATGGCCTCCTCGTATCGGGCCCCCTCCGCAATTTATCAGCGACCGCGTAAGGACGCGCGGCGATCATCCGCTCGATTGCGCGCCCCGCACCCGCTGCAGCATGTCCTCCACTGCGCGCGTCGCAACGGCGAGCTTTTTTGCGTCTCGGGCGCGCAGGACGACGTTGGTGTTGGGCCCATGTTGCGGGTCGAAGAACGGGTAGCTGCCGATCGCGACCTCGGGATTTGCCTTCGCGATCTCACCGAGCTGCGCGCCGATGTCGCCCTCGCGCGCATCCGCGCGCACGGTCTGCGACAGGATGCGAATACCGGTTTTCAGCTTGGGGGCAACCTCGTCGAGCATGGCCTGCATGATGGTCGGCACGCCGGCCATGACGATGACATTGCCGATCCAAAACCCGGGCGCGCCGGAGACCTTGTTTTCCACGAGATCGGCGCCCTTGGGAATGCGCGTCATGCGCAGCCGCGCTTCGTTCATTTCCGCCCCGGTCGCGCGCAGCCGCTCGTGCAGGATGGCGAGCGCGCGCGGATCGACGTCGATCGGCACCCCCAACGCCTTGGCGACGCAATCGGCGGTGATGTCGTCGTGGGTCGGCCCAATCCCGCCAGTGGTGAACACGTAGGTGTAGCGGCGGCGCAGCGCGTTGACCGCCTCTACGATCATCGCCTCCTCGTCGCCGACCACGCGCACCTCCTCGAGGTCGATGCCGAGCGCGGTCAGATACTCCGCGATGTAGCCGATATTCTTGTCCTTGGTGCGACCGGACAAGATCTCATTCCCGATCACCAGCAGTGCCGCGGTGACGACCTTTTTTGGCGCGGATGAATCTGCGGATGTCATGGCGACCGACGGTGGCGGCCCGATGCCAGGGCCCGCCTCTACCCTGCCATTGTGGGTTATGATGCTTCAAGTCATTCGCCGGGGCATCGGCCTGCGGCTAAGTCCCCATGAAGGGGCTTCCTCGAACGCGCCTAGGGCAGGCGCGGAGGTTTCCGGATGCCCACATCGACGCCGCTGCGCCCCATTGCTTATGCGCCCCCGCGCGTCGTCTGCGAGCGCAGCGGCGACGGCATACTGCGCTATCGCTCAACGGAGCCAATGGCCCCGCACGATCCCAGTCTGGCGCGGCTGTTCCGTGCCGCGGTCGAGCGCAATCCGGCAGGCATATTCCTGGCGCAGCGCGAGGGCGGCCAGTGGCGCAAATTGACCTATGCGGCGGCGCGACCACTCGTCGATGCGCTGGCGGCGGGTCTCATCGAGCGTGGCCTCTCGGCCGAGCAGCCGGTGATGATCCTCTCCGCCAACAGCGTCGACCACGCGCTCCTCACGCTTGCCGGCCACACCGCCGGCATTCCGGTGGCGCCGATCTCGGTCGCCTACTCGCTCCAGAGCCAGGACCATGCCAAGCTCAAGCATATCGCCGCCTTGCTCACGCCCGGCCTCGTCTATGTCGCTGATACAGGTCCTTTCGCAAAGGCACTCGCCGCGCTCGACCTGGCAAAGGTTGAACTCGTGACAAACTGCAACAGCGCCAACATCAACCACGTCTCCGCCTTCGAGCAGATGACGCAGGGCCAGCCGGGCCCGGCATTGGATGAAGCCCTGGCCGCCATCAGCGGCGATGCGATTGCCAAGTTCCTATTCACCTCTGGCTCGACTGGCCTGCCGAAGGGCGTGATCAACACCCACGGCATGCTGACCGCGAACCAGCAGCAGCTCGCGCAGATTTGGCCTTTCGTCGACGAAGCGCCGCTCGTTCTGCTCGACTGGCTGCCGTGGAACCACACCTTCGGCGCCAACCACAATTTCAATCTGGTGCTGCGCCACGCCGGGACCCTGTTCATCGATGGCGGCAGGCCACTGCCGGGGCTCATCGAAGAGACCGTGCGCAATCTCGCCGACGTATCGCCGACGATCTATTTCAACGTGCCAGCGGGCTACGCGGCACTGCTGCCATTTCTGGAGCGGGACGAGGCGTTGGCGCGCTCGTTTTTCGCGAAGCTGCGGCTGATCTTCTATGCCGGCGCTGCGCTACCGCAGGACTTATGGGAGCGGCTCGAAGCGGTATCGCAGCGCGCGACTGGCGAACGCGTGCCGATGACCTCGTCCTGGGGCACCACCGAGACGTCGCCCCTTTCGACCGCCGCCCACTTCATCATCGACCGCGCTGGCCCGATCGGCGTGCCCGTTCCCGGCGTCGAACTCAAGCTCGTTCCGGCCGGCGACAAACTCGAAGTGCGCGTGCGCGGACCGAACGTAACTCCCGGGTATTGGAAGCTGCCCGACCTGACGCGTGCCGCGTTCGACGAGGAGGGCTTCTACAAGCCGGGCGACGCCGTGCGCTTCGCCGATCCGGCCAATCCCGAGAAGGGCATCATCTTCGATGGACGTTTGGCCGAGGATTTCAAGCTCGCCACCGGCACCTGGGTCGCGGTCGGCGTGCTGCGCGTCGGAGTGCTTGCCGCGGCGTCGCCGGCGCTGCAGGACGCCATCATTGCCGGCGAGAACCGCGAGTCGATCGGAATGCTCGCCTGGCTCAACGCCGCCGGCTGCCGCAAGCTCATCGGCTGCGAGGCACCGCTCCCGGAGCTTGCGCGTCATCCCGGCCTGCGCGAGCACGTCCGCCGCGCCATCGCGCGCTGGAACGCTGACCATTCCGGCTCATCGCAAACGATCGCGCGGGTGCTGCTGCTGCCCGATATCCCCTCAATCGATGCCAACGAAATCACCGACAAAGGCTACATCAACCAGCGGCTTGCGCTCGAGCGGCGCAGGGCCGATGTCGAGCGGCTGTTTGCGGCGGCACCGGATGCCGACGTGCTAGTCGTGTCGCTCGCTCCATGACGTGCAGGAGAAGGCGCGGTCGAGGCTCGGCCTTGTCCTTCGGAACCCGTTCATGACGGGTGTGCTTGTTCGATAGACGATGCAGGAGGCCTGCGATGGGCGACCGGCTCTCGAAGATTGTCATTGCCGCACTTTTGGTCGTCCTGGCCGTCTATGTCGCGCAGCCTTATGTCAACCGGTGGATGTTTTCGGCCTCGACGCCGCGTACGATCGAGCCGCGCGGCAGCTTGTCCGATCTCGAGCGCATTTCGATTGACATCTTCGAGCGCGCGTCTCCTTCCGTAGTGCAGGTGGTAGGGCGCGCCGGGGCGGTCGATGTCCCGCAATTGGAATCCGAGAACGGTCCGGCGCAATCGGGGACGGGCTTCGTCTGGGATGCAGCCGGCCACCTCGTCACCAATGATCACGTGGTGGAAGGGACCGGCAGCCTCGCGGTTCGCTTCGCCTCCGGCCAGGTGTCGCGCGCGCACGTCGTCGGGACCGCGCCCAATTACGACCTGGCGGTCATTCGCGTGGACAACACGCGATCGTTACCCCCGCCGATTGCGATCGGCACGTCCGATGATCTCAAGGTCGGGCAATTGGTATTCGCGATCGGCAATCCGTTCGGACTCGATCAATCCCTGACCACCGGCATCATCAGCGCGCTGAAGCGCCGCTTGCCGACCAGCGGGGGCCGCGAAATCACCAACGTGATCCAGACCGACGCGGCCATCAACCCGGGCAATTCCGGCGGTCCGCTCCTTGACTCCGCAGGACGCGTGATCGGGGTCAACACGGCCATTCTGTCGCCATCGGGGACGAGCGCCGGAATCGGCTTCGCCGTCCCGATCGACTCCGTCAATCGCGTGGTGCCCGAGCTCATTCGCCGCGGCTCCGTGCCGACGCCCGGGATCGGAATCGTTGCCGCCAGCGAGGCCGCGGCGACGCGCGCAGGTACGCAGGGCGTCGTCATCTTGCGAACCGCTCCGGGCTCCTCCGCCGAGCGAGCCGGCTTGCGCGGCATCGACCAGCGCACGGGAAAACCGGGGGACATCATCGTCGGCATCAACGGTAAGCCGGTGCGCGGGCTGGCCGACTTGATCCAGGAGCTCGAGCACGTCGGGGTGGGAAAGCGGGTGACGGTGACGGTGCAACGCGACGGACGCGAGGTCCCGGTCGAGGTCGAGGTGACGGATATCGGGCGAAGGGGATGACAGTCTGCCGGAGCCATCGGCCTGTCTCCCCAGCATTTTCGCATCGACGCTCTCTCGATTTCGAGGTACCACCCGCTGTCCGCCGAGCCGTCCCGCGAATTTCCCAAAGCTAGTTCAAATTGCGCACAGGAACCCAAACCGTGATCGACCTCTATACCTGGACGACCCCGAATGGCCGCAAAGCTTCCATCCTGCTCGAGGAGCTGGGCTTGCCCTACACCGTACATCCCGTCGACATCAGCAAGGACGAGCAGTTCGAGCCCGACTTCTTGAAGATCAGCCCAAACAATCGCATCCCTGCCATCGTCGACCGCGATACGGGCCTGAGCTTGATGGAATCGGCGGCGCTCATGATCTACCTTGCCGACAAGACCGGAAAGCTCCTGCCGAAGGCCGGTGAGCCACGCTATCGCGTGCTCGAGTGGCTGATGTGGCAGATGGGAGGACCCGGTCCGATGTTCGGGCAAGTCCACCACTTCGTGAAATACAACAAAGGCAAGGCCCCCTACGCCGAGGAGCGCTTTCTCAAGGAGGCGCACCGGCTCTATGGCGTGCTCGACCGCAGGCTGGGCGATCGCGAATTCGTCGCTGACGATTACTCCATCGCCGATATCGCAATCTGGCCATGGGTGTCGCGCTACGAATGGCAGACGATCGACCTCAACGAATATCCGAAGGTGAAGCGGTGGTACAGGACCATTGCCAAGCGCCCTGCCGTGCAGAAAGGTTACAAAGTGCCAAAGGATGTCGGTGAGATTCCAATACCGGCGTAATGAGCGCGTCATCTATCAGCGGCAGAAGACGCCACCAGAACGGCACCATGCGCTGCTCTTTCCCTCTCCTGCGGTCATGACATTGGTCAGGCTGATTTTGATTTGCGCTATGCTCGGCTTTGCTTGTGCGCAGCCGAGCAAGGCGGAAGACGCCATTGATCGTCCGGTGACGATCTATGTAGCCGGCACTGCGGGCGGCGGCATCGATCTCTATGCACGACTCGTCAGCCGCCACATCGGCCGCCACATCCCGGGTAAACCGGCGGTAAGCGTACAAGTGATGCCCGGCGCGGGCGGCATCCGCGCAGCCAACTATCTCGCCGAACAGGCGCCGCGCGACGGCACAGCGATGACGACATTCGCCGGCGGGCCGATCCTCGAGCCGCTGATCGGCGCGCGCAATCCCGGCTATGACATGAGCAGCTTCACATGGATCGGCGCCATCACCAAGGATATGGGCCTTTGCATCGCGTGGGGGGCGACGCCGTTCAAGACCATCGACGACGTCAAGCGACAGCAGATGGTGGTGGCGGGAACCGGAGCAGGCTCGGAAACCGACACTTGGCCCGTCGTCCTCAACGACGTGCTCAGCACCAAGTTCAAGCTGGTGACCGGCTACGTCGGCACTCAGGAAACCATCCTGGCGATCGAACGCGGCGAGGCGCATGGGCGCTGCGTGTTCAGCTACTCCGCGCTCAAGATTGCCAAGCCCGACTGGCTGCGCGACAAAAAGATCAATGTGCTCGTTCTGACCGCGCTTGAGAGAAGCCCTGACTTTCCCGACGTGCCGGCCGTGCTCGATGTCGTCACCAAGCAGGACGACCGTCAGCTGCTCGAACTCATGGTTGGGCCTTCAGCTATGGCGCGGCCATTTGCGGCCCCGCCTGCTCTGCCGGCCAACAAGGCCGCGCTGCTGCGGCGCGCCTTCGATGCGACCATGCAGGACCCGGAATTCCGCGCCGAGGCGGAGCGGATCCAGGCGGACCTTGCCCCGACGACGGGCGAGGACGTGCAAAAACTAGTCGCGCGCCTCTATGCGACCCCGCGGCCGGTGGTCGAACGAATCAAGAAATTATTGGCTCCGTAGGCACCGGGAGAGACGGTAACTCGATCCACGCCGTCGCTCTTTCATCAGTCGCCGCCTAAAACATGGGCAAAGCGACGGTCGGCGCGCCGCGCGGATACCGGTTTGGTTGGCGCATGGCTTGCAGCTAGGATCGGGTCGCGCGCGGCTTGGCGCAGGTGGCGCCGCCGCGCGATCGGGGCGAACCCATGATAGTCGCGTTCGACGAGATGAAGGGCAGCGACGGAACTCTGCGCCCCGCCTATAACGAGCTGTTTCGCTGGCTCTCCGGGGTGCCAGCGGATGTGTTGGACTACCGTCGGCGCGAGGCGGAGGTCCTGTTCCGCCGCATCGGCATCACCTTTGCGGTCTACGGCGAGGCAGACGCGCAAGAGCGGCTCATTCCCTTCGACGTGGTGCCGCGCATTCTTGCCGCCGCCGAATGGGACATCCTGCGCGCCGGCCTCGAACAGCGCGTCAGAGCCATCAACCATTACATCGGCGACGTCTACACCCGGCGCGAAATACTCAAGGCCGGCGTAGTACCGGAAGATCTGGTGTTCCAGAATCAGGTGTTTCGGCCGGAAATGAACGGCCAGAAGGTGCCGCACGACATCTACGTTCATATCGCCGGCATCGACATTGTTCGCGTCGACGCCGAGGCTTTTTACGTCCTCGAGGACAACGCGCGCACGCCCTCGGGCGTCTCCTACATGCTCGAGAACCGGGAAATCATGCTGCGGCTGTTTCCAGAGTTGTTTGCCCGCCATCGCGTGGCCCCGGTCGAAAATTACCCGGACGAGCTGTTGGCGACCTTGAAGTCGGTGGCACCTGTGACCGCCAGTGGTGACCCCACCGTCGTGCTGCTCACGCCGGGCGTCTACAATTCCGCCTACTACGAGCATTCCTTTCTTGCCGACAAGCTCGGCGTCGAGCTGGTCGAAGGCCGCGACCTGTTCGTAAAGGACGACCTGGTCTTCATGCGCACGACACAGGGCCTGAAACGCGTCGACGTGATCTACCGCCGCATCGATGACGATTTTCTCGATCCGCTGGCCTTCCGTCCCGATTCAGTGCTCGGGGTGCCGGGGCTCATGTCGGTCTATCAGGCCGGCAACGTCACGCTGGCAAATGCCGTCGGGACGGGAATTGCCGATGACAAGGCGGTCTACAGCTACATGCCGGCCATGGTGAAGTTCTACCTGGGCGAGGAGCCGATTCTGAAGAACGTCCCGACTTGGCGCTGCCGCGAAACCGAGCACCTCGCCTATGTCCTCGACCACCTCGAAGAGCTCGTGATCAAGGAGGTGCACGGCTCGGGCGGCTACGGCATGTTGATCGGCCCGATGGCCGACAAGGCGGCGATCGCAGCATTCCGCGCCAAGCTCAAATCCAATCCGAAGAACTTCATCGCGCAGCCGACGCTGGCGCTCTCGACCTGTCCGACCTGCGTCGAGGAAGGAGTTGCGCCGCGACACGTCGATCTGCGCCCGTTCGTGCTAACGGGGCGCGATCGCATCCGCATCGTGCCGGGCGGTCTCACGCGCGTGGCGCTGAAGAAAGGTTCGCTCGTGGTCAATTCCAGCCAGGGCGGCGGAACCAAAGATACCTGGGTCTTGGATCGGTGACACGAAACGTACCATCGACTCGAATGCGCTGTCCGCAGAGCGCTGCGCTGCAGCTGTGGGCTGCACCGCCTCCCGAATAACCCGATGCTCTCGCGGACTGCCGATAACCTTTACTGGCTGGCCCGTTACGTGGAGCGCGCGGAGTATCTCGCCCGTATCCTCGAGGTCACGCAGCGGCTCACCACGCTACCGCTCGCCTATGTCGGTTCGTCCAACGAATGGGAGTCGGCGGTCGCGACCGCCGGCTGCGCGCATGCATTTGCCGCGGCCTATCCCGAAGCCAACGAGGAGACGGTCACGGATTTCCTCTGTTTCTCCATCACCAATCCGTCCTCTATCCGCAACTGCTTCGAGATCGCCCGCACCAACGCCCGCGCGGTGCGCACCGCGCTCACCGTCGAAATGTGGGATGCCATCAACGGCACCTGGCTTGAGCTCAAACGCTTCGGCACGGGCCCGACCTCGCGCGAGGAATTCATGCGCTTCCTGCGTTGGGTGCAGGAGTCCTCGTTGCGCTTCGATGGCTCAGCCTACCGCACGATGCTGCGCAACGATGCCTATTGGTTCTCCCGCCTCGGCGTCTTCATCGAGCGCGCCGACAACACCGCGCGCATCCTCGACGTGAAATATCATATGCTGCTGCCGGCGGACGAGCGCGTCGGCGGACCGCTCGACTATTTCCAGTGGTCGGCCATCCTGCGTACCGTGTCGGCACTGACCGCCTACCATTGGGTGTATCGCGAGAGCGTGAAGCCCTGGCTGATCGCCGACTTGCTGATTTTGCGCGATGAAATGCCGCGTTCGCTCGCGAGCTGCTACGAAAATCTCGTGGTCTACCTGGATTATATCGCGCGCGCCTATGGCCGCCAGGGATCTGCCCAGCGCCAGGCGCGTGCAGTACGGGCGCGACTCGAGAACAGCTGCATGGAGGAAATTTTTCAACAGGGAATGCACGAATTCATCAGCCAATTCATCGACGACAACAACCGCCTGGGCGTGGCGATCAGCGAACAATATCTGATGTAGGCGGGAAGAGAGAGGACGAATACCGGAGGACGGAGTATGGTCCGTCCTCAGTCGTTTGCCGTGCGGCTCGGTCCATGCGTATTCGGATCTCGCATCTGAGGAGCTACCCGAGATTGCCGGTCGGGGGCCGGCATCGGTATATAAGGCCGCACCGACTGGCCGGAGCGTTTCGAACGTCATGACTTATTGCTGTGGCATCCTGGTGCGTGACGGGCTTGTGATGTTCGCCGACACCCGCACCAACGCCGGCGTCGACAATATTGCGACCTTCCGCAAGCTCCACGTTTTCCCCCGGCCGGGCCAGCGCATTATGGCAATCGCCTCGGCGGGCAATCTTTCCATCAGTCAATCGGTGGTGAGTATCCTGCGCGAGGGTTGGGAGAATCGGGAGACTGGCGAGACTGAAACGCTGATGAGCGCCCCCACCATGTTTCAGGCGGCGCAGCGCGTCGGCCGCATCATCCGTGAGCTTCACGACATCGAGGGCAAGGCGCTCGAGGCTTCCGAGGTCACGTTCGATGTTTCTTTCCTGCTGGGGGGACAGATCAAGGGCGAGCGGCCGCGCCTGTTCATGCTCTATGCCGCCGGCAATTTCATCGAATGCACGCAGGACACGCCCTATCTGCAAATCGGCGAGCACAAATATGGCAAGCCGGTGCTCGATCGGGCCATCACCTACGACATCGACCTCTACGATGCGCTCAAGGTCGGGTTGGTCTCGGTCGATTCGACCATGCGCTCGAATCTCAGCGTCGGCCTGCCGATCGACGTCCTGATCGCGCGGCGCGACGTCTGCGACGCCGAGCTCAATTTTCGCATCGAACCGGGTGAGCCCTATTTCCATGACCTGCGCGAACGCTGGTCGGCGGCGCTGCGCGCCGCGCATGCGGGAATCCCTCGCCCGCCCTACAAGAATATCCGCTGACTGCGCGGCGAGGA
>JBJMTU010000191.1:0-3558 GCA_045811545.1 Xanthobacteraceae bacterium
GACGTGGTGCTGTTCATGAAGGGCACCCCGCAGTTCCCGATGTGCGGATTTTCCGGGCAGGTGGTGCAGATCCTCGATCACCTGGGCGTGACCTACAAGGGGCTGAACGTGCTCGAATCGGACGATCTGCGCGAAGGCATTAAGTCCTATTCCAATTGGCCGACCATCCCGCAGCTTTACGTGAAGGGTGAATTCGTCGGCGGCTGCGACATCGTGCGCGAAATGTTTCAGGCGGGCGAATTGCAGGGCCTGCTGAAGGACAAGGGCGTGCCGGTCAAGGAACGCGCCTCGACCTAATGCCACGACCCTCGAACGTTGATTTCGTCATGCCAGGCATGACGTCTTGTTCTTCTTGATGCGATAAAGACGTGGATGGCCGGGTCGAGCCCGGCCATGACGACGCGGATGGATCAGCGTCAATGATCGTTGGCACGTCGACCGCAGCCAGCGTGCTGTAACTGCTCGCTCCATGACCGAGATTGCCGGCCGCAGCCCGCGCATGTCCGTGGTGATCCCGAACTACAACCATGGGCACCTGATCGAAGACGCGCTGCTCGCAATCTCACGCCAAACGCTGGCGCCGTCCGAAGTCGTCGTGGTCGACGACGGCTCGACCGACGACAGCATCGCGCGCCTGCAAGCGCTGGCGTCGCGTATGCCTTGGCTGCGCATTCACCGCCATGGCGAGAACCGCGGCGTCAATGCGGCGTGCAACAGCGGGCTCGGTCTCGTCGGCGGCGATTTCGTCCTGTTCTCCGCCGCCGACGATCGGCTCGACGACAAGACCGTGGAGCGCGCTTTCGCCGCCGCGTCGGCCTTTCCTACGTCGGGCATCGTGTTCTCCGATCAGGCTGAAATGAGCGCCGACGGCGCCACCAAGCGATTGATGCCGCTCGATCTGCCGCCGCAGCGCCGGCATTTTTCCGCCGACGAGTTCGTTCGGCTCATGCAGCGCAATTTCTTCTACTTCCACGTCTCCAGCGTCTGGTTCAACGTGAAGCTCCTGCGGGCGCTCGGCGGCTTTCCGCCCGAGCTGCGCTGGCACGGCGACTTGTTTGCGGCCTACGTCGCTGCCTTCGAGCAGGGGGCGACCTACGCGCCGGGCGCGGTGTCGTATTTTCGCAAAGGGCAGGAGTCGTACTCGGTGACCGGCGCGCGCAGCCGCGCCCAGCTCGAGGTGCTGCGCGCCTGGCTCGCCGTGACCCGCCAGCCCGGTTGGGAGCGGCGCCGCGCAGCATTCGTTGCCGCAGCAATCTGGCCGGAACACAGCGTGCGCGCGGTGCGCATTTTATTGTCCGACCCTGGCTACGTGACGCCGCGGCTCGTGCGCCGGCTCGCCTGGTTCGCGCTGTGGAGCAAAGTTGCGCCGCTGGTCGACGCGAGGCTGCGTGACTGGATGCGAAGCGTCCGGTCGCGCTACCGCCGCTCGCGATCATCGGCGGGATAGGCGGCTGCACCGCATGCGCGCGCAGAAGTTCCTGCGGCGCAGAGGTAAAGGCCTCTCGGAAAATGGCCGATTACGATTCGCTAATCCCAGCCCTGTAGACTGGTCTCGGAACCAAGATCCAAAGGTGCGCCATGAGGCTCATCGTTGCCGCTGTCCTCGCGGTGCTGGCCGTGCCTGCTTACGCCGGCGGGCTGTGTCACCGCGCCTCGGGCCTGCCACCGTTATATGGCGGCGGCTACGCGCCGCTCGATTGCGCAGCGACGGTCTTTCCCGCGCCGCGCTGGTGTCGCTGCGGGCTATCGTCGCGTGCGGTCTCGATCAGCCGGCGGGCGCGCGCCGCCCACCGTGTCTGGAGGACGCCACCTTGTGAGGCGAAAACGCTCGATTTGACGCGGAAGCGCACCTGCGGGGCCCCGGTTTTGCGCGGGAATTGACCAGCGGCACTGCCCGCGGCCCCCCGATTCAGAACATTTCAGGTTTGCCCCAAGGACCTGCCACCGGCTCGGTGGCAAGCTGATCGTGCGGAGATCGGTGTGTCTACTTGCGACCGAAGGAGATCCACCATGAACGAGCAGGTTGTACAGGAGCGGCGCGCTCCCGACATCGCGGCAGTCGCGCTTTATTCGGTCGTCCTTCTCCTCGTCACGTTTCTGTCGGTCTACATTCCGGCCTGAACACCATCGCGTGCGGCGGCTGGCGACCGGTTACGGATGCCACGGGAGGGACGAAGCGCGATGCTCGAATTGAGGCGGCGCGGGCTCATTACGCTGCTCGCCACCGCGGCCACCGCATGGCCGCTCGCGGCGCGGGCGCAGCAACCGGCGATGCCGGTCATCGGCATCCTGGGCAGCGTATCGCCGGCTCCATATGCGGGCTTTATCGAAGCAATCAAACAAGGCCTGCGAGAAGCGGGCTACGTCGAGGGTCGCAACATCGCAATCGAGTATCGTTGGGCGGAGGGACAATACGATCGACTTCCGCAGCAAGCGCTCGAGTTGGTGGATCGCGGCGTAGCTGTAATCATTCTCGTCGGAGGAGGCGCTACGATAGCAGCCGCCAAGGCCGCGACTGCGACGATTCCGATCGTCTTCGTCATGGGGGAGGATCCAGTGAAGTCCGGTGCGGTGGCGGCCCTCAATCGCCCAGGCGGCAATGCAACGGGAGTTAGCCTGCTCACCGTCGCCATGGAAGCAAAGCGACTGCAATTGCTGCATGAGTTGGTGCCAAACGTCTCGCTTGTCGCCATCATCGTAAATCCAAACAATCCGCAAGCAGCTGAGCAGCTGCAGGAATTGCAAGCTGCGGCTCGCACTCTCGGGGTTGAGGTTGAGTCCTTCAAAGCGGGCAGTCCAAGCGAAATAGATACCGCTTTCGCAAACCTGGTTGGGCGGCGAGCAGGCGCACTTCTCGTGGCTGCCGACGCATTCTTCAATGTGCGGAAGGAGCAATTCGTCGTACTTTCAGGACGGCACGCGCTTCCCACGGTCTTTCATTTACGGGAGTTCACGGCAGCCGGCGGGCTGATGAGCTACGGACCAAGCGTTGCACACGCTTATCGCCAGGAGGGAATCTATGCGGGCCGAATTCTCAAGGGCGAAAAGCCGGCGGAGATGCCGGTCCAGCAGGCGGTCAAGGTCGAACTAGTGATCAACCTGCAAACCGCAAAGACGCTCGGTCTCACCATACCGCTCCCACTGCTTGGCCGCGCCGACGAGGTGATCGAGTGAAGCGCCGCGAGTTCATCGCGCTCATCGCCGGCGCGGCGACCGCGTGGCCACGCGCGGCGCGCGCGCAGCAACCGGCGATGCCGGTGATCGGATTTCTCAGCAGTCTGGCGCCGAGCGATTTGAACGTCGTGGTGTCCTCATTCCATGAGGGGCTCAATGGGACGGGTTTCGTCGAGGGCCGCAGCGTCGCCATCGAATACCGCTGTTCCGAGGGGGACTACCAGCGGCTGCCGGCGCTCTGCGCCGATTTGGTCCGCCGCAAGGTCGCACTCATCGCGGCGATCGGCGGCACCCCCGCTGCGCAGGCGGCCAAGGCGGCCACGACGAACATTCCCATCGTGTTTGCGATCGGCGGCGACCCGGTCGCGCTGGGGCTGGTTCCCA
>JBJMTU010000192.1:0-16582 GCA_045811545.1 Xanthobacteraceae bacterium
ACGAACTCCTTGTCGGCGATGTCGAGATCGATGCCGCGCACCGCCTCGGTGTCGTCGAAGCGCTTGAACAGCTTGCGGAGCGAGACTTGCGCCATGGCCTCTAGCCCTTGGTGGCGCCGGCGGTCAGCCCGGCAATGTAATAGTCCATGAGAAAGGCGTAGATGATGAGCGGCGGGGCGGCGCCGAGCAGCGCCCCGGTCATGATCTGGCCCCAGTTGAACACATCACCCTTGATCAGGGAGGTGACGATACCGACCGGCAGCACCAGTTGGTCGGCCGAGGTGGTGAAGGCGAGGGGATAGAGAAACTGCGCCCACGACACGGTGAAGGCGAAGATGGTCGCTGCGATGAGACCGGGCAGCGCGACCGGTATGAAAACGCGGGTGAGAATCTGCCGATAGTTCGCGCCGTCCATCAGCGCCGCTTCGTCGAGCTCCTTGGGGATCGAAGCGAAGTATCCGATCATGATCCAAGTGCAGAACGGCACCGTCAGGGTCGGATAGAGCAGCAGCAGCACCCACCAGCGATTGATCAGCTCAATGCCGGTATACTCGTTGACCAGCGCAAACATCTTGAACAGCGGGATGAATAGCAGCGTCTCCGGGATCAGATAGGTGAGGAAGACTCCGGTCGCGAGCGCGGTGGAACCCCAGAACCGCATGCGCGAGAGCGCGAATGCGGCGGGCACGCTGATCAGCATGGTGATCGTCACGACAATGACCGAGACCAGCGCGGAATTGCGGAAGAAGGTCAGGTACTGCGACGAACTCAACAGCTCGATGTAATTGCCCAGCGTCGGATGGTAGACCCACCATGGGTTGGTCGCCGACGAGATCTCCGCGCTGGTCTTGAGCGACGTGATGAGCATGTAGACCGGCGGCATCAGAAAGAAGATCGCGAACACGGTGAGGAAAAAATACGACCAGCGCAGCGCCCAGCGGCGGTCCCGGCTCATACTGCCGTACCGACGCCGGGGCCTCGCTTGAGTGGTAATGGTTGCCGCGGTCATGACATTTCGCTCGCGCGTCGATGGATGTCGCGCAGGATGAACACCGCGGCGACGGTGAGGATCGGCACCATGAACAGCGACACGCTGGCGCCGAGCGGAATGTCATTACCCTGAATGCCGATCCAGAACGCCCACGTGGCGAACACGTGCGTGCGGTCGATCGGCCCGCCGGCGGTCAGGATGCGCACGATGTCGAAATTGGCGAAGGTCACGATGAGGGAGAACAAGGCGGTGATGGCCATGATGTTGCGCATCATCGGCAGCGTCACGAACCACATGCGCTGCCACCAATTGGCGCCGTCGATGGCCGCCGCCTCGTAGAGTTGTTCCGGAACCGATTTCAGCGCCGCCAGATACATGATCATAAAGAACGGCGCGCCGATCCAGACATTGACCAGAATGACGCTAAAGCGCGCCCAATAGGCGTCGCCGGTCCAGGCAACGGGGCCGATGCTGATCTTGTCCAAAACCCAATTGAACGCGCTGTAGGAGGGGTCGAACAGCCATAGCCAGGCGAGACAGCTCATCGCCGGCGGAATGACCCAGGGCACCAACAGCATGCCGCGCCACTTGCGCTGGCCGCGACTCGGGATGTTGTGCACGAAATGCGCAACGATGAATCCGAAGAGCGCTTTAAAAATGACGGCGGTGATGGCGAAGATGCAGGATTGCTGCACCACCATCCAGAACGTCTCGCGTTTGAACAGGAACAGAAAATTTCCCACCCCGACGAAGCGCTCCATCGACTTGTTCAGCGTGGCGAGGTGGATGGAGTAGAAGGCGGGGTAGAGAACGAGGAGGACGACCAGGAGGATCAGCGGAAGCGTCATCAGGAACGCAATGGTCGATTTGCGCTGCATCGCTTTGCGCAGCGCCGAGCGCCGGCGGCTCCCGCCCGCCATCGCAAGCGCTTCCAAGGTCGCGTCGACCATACTCATTCTCCCGACGGCAATCAGTCGCGGCGCGAGTTCGGTGCACTCCCTCTCCCCGTATGCGGGGAGAGGGTCGGGGTGAGGGGGACTTTCCCAAGCGGTCGGCGGGTCGCAGAGTCCCTCTCACCCGCAGCGCCTGCAGGCAAGCCTGTCTGCATGCGTGGCGACCTCTCCCCGCAGGCGGGGAGAGGTAGAGGCCGCGGCCTGCGCACGGACCAAATCATATGGTCCGCTCCAGCTGAAACTGAAATCGGCGGCAGCGGGCGCCTGGCGAAGGACTCCGCTGCCGCGCGCGCGCTGCCATCCGACGCATCGGCCGACGGCGTCACCGCGCACAAGCTCAGGTCCGCATGAACCCTTCGACCTCGCTCTCAGCCCAGGCCAGCGTCTTTTCGAGCGGTTCGCCCTGCATGAACCGCACCACCATCTTGGTCTGAATCGCCTGAGTATAAATCTGCACGGCGATCTTCGGCGGCGCGGGTTGGGCCGCGACCGAGAGAATCTGGTGATTGTGCGGATTGGGATAGTGATAGAGCGTGCCCTTGGGCGGTGCCTCCTCTGCCCAGACCTTGAAGGTGGTCAGCTTTTCGAACGCCGGCAGATCGTAGCCGGCGCTTGCGTCGACCATCTTCTCGACCGCCGACGGTTGCGAGAGGTGGACGAGCAGACTTTTGGCCGCCGACTTGTTCTTGCCGAAGTTCCAGATGCCGTAGAAGTAGGGAAGGAACGGCGCGTAGCGCCCCTTCGGACCGGCCGGCATGCCGTGTGTCCACAATTGCTCCGCGACCTGCGGTGCATCCCGCTTGGCGACCGCCCAGGCGCTTGGCGGATTCATGATCAGTGCGCCCTTGCCGGCAATCAGGTACTTGTTGTTGGAGGCGTTGTCCCAAGCCGGTGCGTCCGGCGGCAGCCACTGCGCAAGTTTCTTGTAATATTCGAGCGCCTGGCGCACCGGGTCCGACTTGACCGCGATGTTCCCCTTGGCATCGACCAGGTTGGCACCGAACGACTGGAAGATTGCCCCGGCGGTGTCGACGTTGTCTTCCGTGACGCCAAGTCCGATGCCGAAGGGAAAGCCCGCCTTGTGGCAAGCCTCGGCGGCCTTGAGCATCGCATCGAGCGTCCACGCATCCGCCTTCGGCGGCGAGCCCGCCGGATACATCGCCTGCACGTCGATCCCGGCATGTTTCTTCATCAAGTCGATGCGCGAACACGGCCCTTTGATTTGGCTGCCCACAGCGGCGGGCACCGCGACCCACCGACCGGTGGACTTGGCCAAATACTCGACGGTCGGGTTGACGGCCCCGTTCTGCTTGATCAGCTCCGTCATGATGTCGTCGACCGGCTCCAACCGGTTGGCATGGTCGGCCGGCTGCCACGTCGGGAAGGCGAAAATGTCGTGACCGGAGCGGGCCTGGGCCTCGGCGGCGATGGTTAACAGATTCTTATTGCCCTGCGAGGTGATGTAGTCGATCGAGAGCTCGACCTTCTCCTTGGCTGCCCACTCCTCGCACAAGGTCTGGGATGCCTTGTTGGCGCCCGGCACCCAATGGTCCCAGAAGCCGATCGCGAGTTTCCCGGCCGCGTGGGCGCCGCGCACAAAGGGCATCGCAAGGATCGATGCCGAACTGGTCGTCAGAAAGCGCCGGCGCGAAAGTTTGCTCTTGAGCATGATGCACTCCTCCCGTGGGGTCTCGTTCGGGCGTCGCCGCATGCTGCCGCCGCCCTCCATTGCCGCTGGCGGCCCGTTTGGCTTCACGCCTAAGTTGAGAGGAAGCTTAGATCAAATTCGCCGTGCTTGTCAGGGGACATTTGCGCGAACTGCCGATCAGGCCACCGCGGCCTCAGGTGCGACGCTCGCGAGCGGCACCGACCGGCGGTCGAGCCGCAGCGTGAGGCAGAAGGCGGAGCCGCCGCTGCGCAGAAACGAGGATAGCGGCGTCGTCACGACATCGTAGCCACGCGCTCCGAGTTGCGCGCGCAGGCGGCGGCCGCAGCCGGACATGATCAGCGTGTTACGGAGCGCGACGGCATTGGCGGCAAGGCGGCAGCCGTCCTCGATGGCGATCTCGATGCGCTCGTTCGGCGCGACTCGCTCATGGATCGCCGCCCTTCCGGCCGCGGTGAAGGCGCGCGGCAGATACATGACTTCGCCGCCGGGCAGCGGCGCAAACGCGGTATCGATGTGATAGAAGCGCGGGTCCGCGAGTTCGAGCGCGACGACCTCCTTCCCGAACATCTCCTCGACCGCATGCGCCGCGCTCGCGTCCGAGCGAGGACCATAGCCCATCCAGAACAGTTTGCGCCGTGCGTCCCAAACGCAGTCGCCGGCACCCTCGAGCACGAGGTCCTTGGGTAGCTTGCGCACGGAATCGATGAGTCCGCGCGCCTGCAACGATCGGAATGCCGCTTCGAAGTGTCCTTCCTCCCGCTGCCGCTCCGGATGGCGGAAGCGCGCTAGCAGCGCCTTACCGTCGAGCACCACCGCCGCATTCGCCGTGAAGACCAGATCGGGCAGGCCAGGCGTGGGCGGGACCAGCTCGACCGCTGCGCCGAGCTTGAGCAGTTTGCGATAAAGCGCCTGCCATTCACGCTCGGCCGCGGCGTGCGCGTCGGCATCGCGGGCCCAGCGCTTCGGATCCATCCACGGATTGATGGTGTAGTTGACCGCGAAGTGCTCCGGCCGGCACATCAGAAACCGCGCGGTCGAGCCGTTAAGTCGCGTCATTTTGGGTCTCCCGTCTTCCCCTGGCGCAGTCATGCCGCCCGCGCGCGCCGGCGCGTGCCGTCCAGCTCATGCAGAACTTCCTCGAAGCGGTCGAGTGCCCAGTCGAGATCGTCACGCGCGATGACGAGCGGGGGCGCGAGCCGCACGACGGTGTGGTGGGTCTCCTTCGATAGCACGCCTTTGCCCAGCAGGCGTTCGCAGACCTCGCGTGCGCTCGCGATGTTCGGATCGATCTCGGCACCGGCCCACAGCCCGCGGCCGCGCACGGCCGCGAGCGCCGCGCTCTCGATTGCGCGCAGCCGCTCAAGCATGTGGGCGCCGAGCACGCGGCTCTTCTCTACCAGCCCCTCGTCGCGGATCACGTGAAGCGCCTCGAGCCCCACGGCCGCCGCAAGCGGATTGCCGCCGAAGGTCGAGCCGTGGGAGCCGGGCGTGAATACGTCCATGACCTCGCGGCGCGCGATGAAGGCGGACACCGGGAGCACGCCGCCGCCCAGCGCCTTGCCCAGGATCACGCCGTCCGGACGGATGTTTTCGTGCTGGAACGCGAACCAGGCGCCGGTGCGGCCGAGGCCAGACTGCACCTCGTCGAGAATGAGCAGCACGCGGTGCGCATCGCAGATGCGGCGCAGGCCGGCGATGAAGCCCGCCGGCGGCACGATCACGCCGGCCTCGCCTTGTATCGGCTCGACCAGCACGGCCGCGGTCTGTGAGCTGATCGCGCGCTCGACCGCGGCGAGATCGCCGAATGGAACCGGACGGAAACCGGGCGTGAACGGTCCGAAGCCATCGCGATAATCGGGCTCGGTCGAAAACGAGATGACGGTCGTGGTGCGCCCGTGGAAATTTCCGTCGGCGACGATGATTTCCGCGCGGCCGGGCTCGATGCCCTTGACGCGATATCCCCAGCGGCGCGCCGCCTTGATCGCGGTCTCGACCGCTTCGGCGCCGGTGTTCATCGGCAGCGCGGCGTCGAGGCCCGTGAGCCTGCACAGCTCCGCGAGGAACGGGCCAAGCCGGTCGTTGTAATAGGCGCGCGAGGGGACGGCGAGGCGCTTCGCCTGCGCCATCAACGCAGCGAGGATGCGCGGATGACCGTGGCCATGACTCGCCGCCGAATAGGCGCTCATCATGTCGACGTAACGCCGTCCGGCGGTATCCCACAGATGTGCGCCCTGGCCGTGCGTCAGCACGACGGGAAGCGGCGCGTAGTTATGCGCGCTGTATCGGGTCTCGAGATCGATCGCGTTCATGGCACGACTCCGCATCGCTGCGGGCGAATCACCGCTCGCATTGCGGATTGCATTTTATGTCGCGGCTGCGGCTCGTGGTGGCGGAAGTCAGGCGACCCCGCCGCCGATTCGGCGGTCAGCGCGGTTCGGCGCGGCGGAAACGGCGGTGGCTCAACGCTTCACCAGTTGCTGTCCGAGGAGCGACGCGGGATAGCCGCTAAAGCGGCGGACCGGGCGCAACGCCACGTGGCTGACGATGCGCGCGACGCCGAGATTTTCATCGTCGATCAGCGCCGTGGTGAGCTCCTCGTAGGCTGCAAGATCGGGGCAAACGAAACGCGCGACGTAATCGACGGTGCCGCTGACCTCCCAGCACTCGACGACCTCGTCGAGGGCGGCAAGCCGCTTCTCGAAGCGCCCCCGATTGGCTTGGCGCTCCAGAACGATTTCGGCGAAGACATTGACGGGGCGCGACAGGCGGCCGAGTTCGATCATGGCCTGATATCCGGCGATGACGCCGGCGGCTTCCAGACGCCGCACCCGTTCGAGGCACGCGCGCGGGGAGAGCCCCACCGCCTGCGCTAGTTTCTGGATGGTCGAGCGCCCGTCGCGCTGCAGCGCCGCCAGAATCTTGACGTCGATGCGATCCAAAGCCGGCGGGCGCTTGGCGGCCATTCGATATGTTGTCTCTAGATGCGTCGCGGGTTTTTCGAGGAACCGATCCGGGGTGGCCGAACTGCTCCGCGCTCACTCGAGCGCTTTGTCTTCGACCGGCACGGTATAGTTGAGCGCGAGCCGGCCGCCATCGGCGTAGATGGTCTCCCCGGTCATATAGCTTGCCTCCGGTGAAGCGAGGAAGACGGCGATGGAAGCGATCTCGTCGGGCTCGCCGATCCTACCGAGCGGCGTGCGCGCCAATATCCGGCGCTTGGCCTCTTTGTCGGTCGCAACCGCCTTGAGGATGTCGGTCATGATCGAGCCCGGACCGATGGCATTGACGCGGATGCCGTAGGGTGCGAGCGCCAGCGCCATAACCTTGGTCAGCTGATCGATACCGCCCTTCGAGACGCAATAAGGCGTGTGGTTGGCGATCGCGACGACCGCGTTGATCGAGCTCATATTGATGATGGCGCCCGGAGGCTTGCCGGCCTTGACCTGTGCCACCATCCGCCGCGCGGCGGCTTGGCCGACGAGAAAGGCGCCCTTGAGATTCACCCGCAGCACGCGGTCGAAGTCGGCTTCGGCGAGCTCGAGGAAATCGGCACCATGGATGATGCCGGCGTTGTTGACGAGAATGTCGAGATCGCCGAACGCGCGGCACGTCTCTGCAACGACGTTCTCGGCGCTCGCCGCGTCGCCGACGTCGGTGGCGAGGAACCGGGCGTTGCCGAGCGCACGAGCGGCGGCTTCGCCGCCGGCGGCATCGATATCGGCGAGGGTGACGCGCGCACCCTCCGCGACGTAGCGCCGGGCGATCGCAAGCCCGATGCCGCGCGCGGCGCCGGTGACGATCGCTACCTTGTCCTTCAATCGCATCCTGCGCTCCGGATCGCGCGTGAGGTTAGCACACGAACTGCGCGTGTCGTCCCCGCGCAAGCGGGGACCACCGTCTCTGGAATATGGGTCCCCGCGTTCGCGGGGACGACGATGGAGAGATCAGCGCCGTCCGAACAGGCGGTCGAGAAACCAACCGTCGATGCTGCGATCGATCGGCTGCGGTTTCACCGCTGGTCCGCCGAGTTGAGAACCGACTTGCCCGTCGATCGGTACCGACGGCACGGGCGACACTGCCGAGGCGAACGACGGGGCGGCCGCCAGTCCCGGCAAAGCTGCGACCGCTACGCCCTGATGGGCGGCTCGCATGAACCGTGACCAGATCTCGACCGGAAGGCTGCCTCCGGTCGCCTTCTTGGTCGGCGAGGAATCGTCGTTGCCGACCCACACGCCGGCGACGAGATGGCCGGTATAGCCGATGAACCAGGCGTCGCGGAAATCCTGGCTCGTGCCGGTCTTGCCGGCGGCCGGCCAGCCCGGAAGCTGCGCTTTCTGCGCGGTGCCGGAGATGAGGGTCTCGCGCATCATTGCATTCATCATGCCCACGTAGCGCGGCTCGACGATGCGTCCGAGAGTCTGCGGCGTGCGCGCGAATAAGATCTTGCCGGCATGGGTGCGCACGCGTTCGACCACGTGCGGGCCAATGGCGCTGCCGCCATTGGCGAATGGTGCGTAGGCGCAGGTGAGTTCGATCAGCGACACTTCGGAGGTGCCGAGCGCGAGCGACGGGTTGGCGTCGAGCTTCGAGGCGATGCCGAGCCGATACGCGGTCCTGGCCACCGCGCTTGGCCCGACTTCCAGCGTGAGCCGCACCGACACGGTATTGAGCGAGAGCGCCAGCGCCTGCGACAGCGTCACCGGCCCGTGGTACTCGCGGCTGTAGTTCTCCGGTTTCCAGCCCTTGAGCGCCACCGGCTTGTCCTCGCGCACGCTTTCGGGGGTGAGCCCGCGCTCAAGTGCCGTCAGATAGACGAAAGGCTTGAACGCCGAACCGGGCTGGCGCTTGGCGGCGACCGCGCGGTTGAATTGGCTTTCCGCGTAGTTCTTGCCGCCGACCAGCGCGCGCACCGCGCCATCGGGCGAGATCGCGACAATGGCACCCTGCGCGACGTCGAATTTTTGTCCTTTGAGGGTGAGTTCGTCGATGAGCGCCTTCTCGGCGACCGCCTGCAGGACGGGATCGATCGAGGTCTCCACCACGAGGTCCTGCTCGACGCGGCCGACGAGATCGTCGAGCACGTCCATGATCCAGTCGGCCACGTAGTTGACTGAGCCGGCGCCCGCAGGTTTCACCGCGCGCGCCGGCTGCGCGAGCGCAGTCTTGGCCATGGTCTCGGTGACGAAGCCGAGCTCGGTCATGGCCGCCAATACCGCCTGCGCGCGGCGTTCGGCGCCGGTGGGATTGCGGCTCGGCGCCAGGCGTGAGGGAGATTTCACCAAACCCGCGAGCATCGCCGCCTCGGCGACCTTCACATCCCGGGCGGGCTTGCCGAAATAGCGCTGTGCCGCGGCCTCCACCCCATAGGCACCCGAGCCGAAATACACGCGATTGAGATAGAGCTCGAGAATTTCGGTCTTGCTGAACTTGCGCTCGAGCCAGAGCGCAAGGACGAGTTCCTGCATCTTGCGCCAAAGCGTGCGTTGCTGGGTGAGAAACAAATTCTTCGCGAGTTGCTGGGTGATGGTCGAGCCGCCCTGCGACACGCCGCGGCGCAGCACGTTGGCGGCGGCGGCGCGAAGGAGCCCGATGGGATCGACGCCGGAATGGTTGAAGAAGCGGCGATCCTCGATGGCGACGAACGCCCTCGGCAAGTAGGCGGGAAGGTCCTTGATCGACACATCGGTGCCGCTCATCTCGCCGCGCGTGATAAGCGGCCGCCCGTCGGTGCCGACCATCTCGATCGTCGGCGGGCGCTTGGGGACTTCGAGCGACTGAATCGGCGGCAGCGTCGAGACGGCGAAGGCGATGGTGCCCACCGCCGCGATAATTCCCCATAGCCCCAGCACCAGCGACCAGTAGGTGAGCCGCCGCAGGAGCGAGCCGCCGCCGCGCCTGCGCTTGCGGCTTCTCTCCGTCGCTTGCGCCGCCGGGCCGGCATCGAGTGCACGCGCGCGGCGTGCCTTGCTCCGTCGCAGCGCCATTCTGGCCTCCCCGGGACTCCGACCCGGCGGCAGGCTAAATGGGGTGATTTAAGAGGCGGTTACCGCGGCGCCTGCATGCAGGCGGATGATCCGGCGAACGATTCAGCCCGCTGCTACGCTCTGGGCGGGCTTCGCCGCCGCGGGTGCAGGCGAGAGCAGCGCGATCAGAGCGCGCTTGATGGTCGCATGCCGCGTCGGCGAGGTGATCTTGGCCCCGAATAGATCGGTGACGTAGAACACGTCCACCACGCGCTCACCGAAGGTCGCGACATGGGCGGAGGCGATGTTGAGGTTGAGCTTCGACAATGTCGCGGTCAGCTCGAACAACAACCCGGGGCGATCGAGCCCGGTGACCTCCACCATGGTGTAGCGGCTCGACCATCCGTTGTTGACGGTCACCTCGGGCGGCACGGCGAACGCCTTGAGGCGGGCCTTCGCGGTTTCCCGCTTGGCGACCACCTCCGGCAGCTTGAGGTCGCCGCGCAACGCGTGTTCGATCGACTCGGTGATGCGCGCGGCGCGGCGCGCTTCATCGGCATCAAGCTCGAACTCGCGCGACACCGAAATGGTGTCAAGCGCACGGCCGTCGGTGGTGGTGAAGATTTGCGCATCCACGATGTTGGCGCCGGCGACTGCGCAAGCGCCGGCCATGATGGACAGCAGCCAAGGATGATCCGGCGCCAGCACGGTTAGCTCGGTCACCCCGCGCGCGGCCGGGAACGCGACCGAGGTGGCGAGCGACCTTCCCGTTTGTGCGGCCGAACGCAAAAATCGCGCATGCGCGATTTTGTGCGGCAGATCGACCTTGAGCCAATAGGCGGGATAATGCAGCGCAATGTAGGCGTCGAGCTCGGCCGCCGTCCAGTCGCCAAGCTCGGCGCGAAGCTCGGCCTGCGCCATGGCCACCCGCTGCGCGCGGTTGACCTCGGAAAATCCGCCGGTGAGCACCGGTTCGGTTTCGTAGTAGAGCGTGCGAATGAGCTGCGCCTTCCAGCCGTTCCACACGCCCGGACCGACCGCCTTGATGTCGGCGGCGGTGAGGATGGTGAGCAGCTTGAGCCGCTCGACCGACTGCATCACGGCGCTGAAGTTCTCGATGGTCATGCGGTCGGAAAGATCGCGCGACTGGGCGACTGACGACATCAGCAGATGCACCTCGATGAGCCATGCGACGGTTTCCGTCTCCGCCGGCGAGAAGCCGAGCCGCGGGCAGAAGCTGCGCGCGATCCGCGCCCCGACGATGGAATGGTCCTCGACGCGGCCCTTCGCGATGTCGTGCAGGAAGAGCGTGACATAGAGGAGGTCTCGGTGCCGCGGCTGGATGGTCCGCATCAGCTCGGTGGCGAATTTGGCGTCGTCGGCGCGTCCGGCCTCGATATCGGAAAGCGCACCGATGCAGCGCAGGAGATGCTCGTCCACGGTGTAGTGGTGGTACATGTTGAACTGCATCATCGCGACGATGCGGCCGAAGGCGGGCACGAATTGGCCGAGGACGCCGGCCTCGTTCATCCGCCGCAGCACGGTCTCAGCGTCGTTTTTCGAGGTGAGGATCTCGAGAAAGAGCCGGTTCGCATCTTCGTTCTCGCGCAATCCTTGGTCGATGAGCCTGAGCGAGCGCGTGGCGACGTGCATGGCGTCGGGATGGAAGGCCAGATTGTACTTCTGCGCGAGATGGAAGATGCGGATCAGATTGACCGGGTCGCGTTTGAACACATTCTCGTCGGCGACATTGATGCGGTTGTAGTCGACGATGAAATCCTCGGTCTCGCTCAGCGTGTGCCGGGCGCGCGGCCGAAATCTCGCCATCATGCGGCTGAGCACCGGCATGGCCTTGGCCTGGCTGTTCTCGAGCTTGGCGCAGAGAATGGCGGTGAGATCGCCGACGTCTTTGGCGATCAGAAAGTAGTGCTTCATGAAACGCTCGACCTCGCGCAGACCGGGATGCTCGGTGTAGCCGAGCCGCACCGCGATCTCGCGCTGGATGTCGAAGGACAGCCGCTCCTCCGCGCGGCCGGTCAGGAAGTGCATGTGACAGCGCACGGCCCAGAGGAAATCGCCGCAGCGGCGGAAGCGGCGGTATTCGCGGGGGTCGTAGACACCGAGGGCGATGAGTTCCTCGCGTTCGCGCACGCGATAGACGTACTTGGCGATCCAGTAGAGCGTGTGCAGGTCGCGCAGCCCGCCCTTGCCGTCCTTGACGTTGGGCTCGACCAGATAGCGGGACTGCCCCGCCCGCCGGTGCCGCTCCTCCCGCTCGGCAAGCTTGGCGGCGACGAATTCCGCCGCCGTGCCCTGCACGACCTCCTTGTCGAAGCGCGCGACCAGCTCGTCGTAAAGCCTGTGGTCGCCGAAGAGGTAGCGCGCCTCCAGCAGCGCCGTGCGGATGGTCATGTCGTCCTTGGCCGCGCGGATGCACTCGTTGACCGAGCGCGTGGCGTGGCCGACTTTGAGCCCCATGTCCCAGAGGCAATAGAGGATCGTCTCGGCGACGGATTCTCCCCAGGCGGTCTGCTTGTAGGGAAGCAGGAACAACAGGTCGATGTCGGAGCCGGCGGCCAGCACGCCGCGCCCGTAGCCGCCGGTGGCGACGATCGCCATGTGCTCGGCTTCGGAAGGGTTCTGCGCCGGATAGAGGTGCTTGATCGCGAACTCGAACAGCACGCGCACGATCTCGTCCTGCATGGCGCAGAGCCGCTCGGCGCAACGCCGCCCGTGCCGGTCGGCAATGAGCAAGCGCTCGATGGCCGCGCGCCCGTGCGCGAGTTCGGTCCGCAGGCGGCGGGAGACCGCCAATCTCAGCTCCCGCTCGCTCCCGGCATGGACTTCGCTGAGACGTTCGAGTTCCGCCGCGATGGTAGCGGCATCGAAGATTTCAGCTGCGGGCGAAGACTCGGCCAGGGTCAGCATGGGTTCATCGGGATAGCGAAGCGCAAGCAGCATGTCACCGGCAAAGCAACCCAGCGCGGCAGGCCTCGCCGTTCTCGGGATGGCGCGGAGGTGAAAATAATTTCTATCCATGCGGCGAAAGTCAGATAAATAATTCTCATTGACGGGCTCGCTCCCCCTTTCTAAGAAACAAATATAGCGCCGATTTGAGCAAGCAGCTTGCGGGCGCTTTACAAATGCAGCTAAAGCGCGGGGCCCGCCCCTCGCCAGGCTGACGGCGGGCAAAAAACTCCCGCCTTTATCAACCGGCCTCTTCCGCGCGACCGCGGCCGAGGTTTCACCACATGGAGGTCGTCATGACCCGATTTTCCCGCCGTTTGCTCCTCGCCGGCGCGCTTACTCTCACGCTCCTTCCCGCCGCGCGGCCCAGCGCCGCCGACAATCCCAAGGAGATCTACGTCGACTGGGCGACCTACAACCCGGTGTCGATGCTGCTCAAGGACAAAGGCTTCCTCGAGAAGGAATTCGCCAAAGACGGCATCAAGGTCGTCTGGGTGAAGACCGTCAGCTCGAGCAATGCCCTGCAATTCCTCAACGCCGGATCGATCAATTTCGGTTCGACCGCCGGCTCCGCCGCCCTCGTTGCCAGGATCAACGGCAATCCGATCAAATCGGTCTACGTCTATTCGCGGCCCGAATGGACCGCGCTCGTTACCGCTAAAGACAGCAGAATCAACAAGGTCGAAGATCTCAAAGGCAAGAAAGTCGCGATGGTGCGCGGCACCGATCCGCACATCTTCGCGGTGCGGGCACTGCTCGCGGCCGGCCTCTCCGACAAGGACATCACACCCGTGCTCGTGCAGCAGCACGCCGATGGGGGAACTGCGTTGTTGCGCGGCGACGTCGATGCCTGGGCCGGGCTCGACCCGATGATGGCGCAGCACGAAGTCAAGGACGGCGCGCGGTTGTTCTACCGCAAACCCGAGGCGAATACCTGGGGCATCCTCAATGTACGCGAGGAGTTCGCCAAGGATCACCCCGACATCGTGCGGCGCGTGATTTCCGCTTACGAGGAGGCCCGCAAATATTCGCTCGCCAACTACGACGAACTGAAGAAGATCTTCATCAGCGTCACCGGTCTGGATGGTCCGATCGTCGACAAGCAGCTCAAGGAGCGCACCGAGCTCACCCACAACAAGGTCGGTCCGGCGCAACGCGAATCGATCCTCGAGGCCGGCCTCGCGCTGCAGAAAGCAGGCGTGATCGGCGCCAGCGTCGACGTCAAGAAATCGGTCGACGACCTCATCGACGATCGCTACGTGACGGCTGCGAATTGACGCGCGCCCCGCGCACCGTGACGGCATTGGCGATATTGCCTTGGGAGGCTCTGCCGTGTCTCTTGTGTCCATGACGGCGGGTGTCGAACAAGCCGGGGTGCCGCAGGCGGCCTCGAAGGCAGGTCTCGCACGCGTGCTGCGCCCGGCGCTCGGTTTGTTGCTGCCGGTCGGGCTGGCGGTGCTCTGGGAAATCGCGGTGCGGATGGGACTATCCAACGGCCGACTGGTGCCGCCGCCCTCGGTCATCTGGAACACGTTTAGCGATCTCGCTGCGACCGGGGAGCTTCAGCGTCACGCCTTGGCCACGCTCTGGCGCGTCGCCTGGGGTTTCGTGTTCGGCGTCATGGCCGGAACCATTTTCGGCGCCATCACCGGCTATTCGGCGCTGACGCATCGCATCGTCGATCCGACGCTGCAGGCCTTGCGCTCGATTCCCTCGATCGCCTGGGTACCGCTTTTCATCCTGTGGTTCGGCATCTTCGAGACGTCGAAAATCGTCCTGATCGCAGTCGGCGTGTTCTTTCCGGTCTATCTCGGCGTGATGGGGGCGGTGATGTCCGTCGATCGCAAGATCGTCGAGGTCGGCCGGGTCTTTCGCCTGTCCGGTGTCGCCATGGTCCGGCGCATTTTGCTACCGGCGGTGATGCCGGCCTATGTCATATCGCTGCGCGCGGGGCTCGGGCTCGGCTGGATGTTCGTGGTGGCGGCGGAATTTTTGGGCGCCTCGACCGGGCTCGGCTTCCTGCTCATCGACGGCCAGCAGCTCGGCAAGCCGGCCCAGATCGTGGCCGCCATCGTGGCCTTCGCCATCCTGGGCAAAACGACCGACTGGCTCATCGTGCTGGTGTCGTCCCCGTTCCTGCGCTGGGAAGACCGCTTCGCGCGCAGCTGAAGGATCCCCGATGCTCGTTCTCGATCGCGTCGGCAAGACCTACCCGAATGGGGTGCGCGCGCTCGACGGCATTTCGCTCGCGGTCGCGCCCGGCGAAATTCTCGTCATCATCGGCGGCTCCGGCTGCGGCAAGTCAACCATGTTGCGCACGATCTCGGGCCTCGATCCGCCCACGCAAGGCAGGGTCGTGCTCGACGGAACCGCGATCACCGCGCCGCACGAGAAGATCGGCATGATCTTCCAGGAACCCCGGCTGCTGCCCTGGCTGCGGGTCGCCGACAATGTCGGCTTTGGCTTGGAGCAGTATCCAAGAGCGGAGCGGCGTTCGCGCGTGGCCGGAGCGCTCGACCGCGTCGGGCTGACCGAGAAGGCGAGGGTGTGGCCGCGCGAACTCTCCGGCGGGCAAGCCCAGCGCGTCGCCATTGCACGCGCATTGGTGCCGCGGCCGGAGGTTCTTCTGCTCGATGAGCCATTCTCCGCGCTCGATGCCTTCACCCGCGCCGACTTGCAGGATCACCTTCTCGATCTGTGGGCCGATCTCAAGCCGACGCTCGTCATGGTGACGCATGATGTCGACGAGGCGATCGTGCTCGCCGACCGCATCATGGTGATGCGGGCGCATCCCGGCCGGGTCTACGAGGAAATCGAATGCGATCTGCCGCGGCCGCGCGACCGCCAGTCGGCCGCGTTCGACTTCGTCAAGCGTCGCGTGCTGGCGGCGCTCGACCGGTCGCTGGATCGTGCGGTCACGGTGGCGGACGAGGGCGAGACCCGCGCCGCGGCCGGCGGCGGGCTGTGGTGGTGACGGGCGGCGCATACCGGACAAGATCGGGGCTTGCGTTTTTCCCGCGTCTATCGTCTGTCGTTTGCGTTCGAAATGGAGATTTCCAATGGATGCCACCGCGCTGCGCGCCATGCAGGCGCCCCTCAAGGAGCGCTACAAGGGCGACCCGAAGTCGGCCTTCATCACCTTGAAGGCCAACGGCACGCTCGATGATTCGCACATCGCCTGCAAAGTGGAGACCGGTCGCGCGCTCGCGGTCGCGGGCCTGCACCCCGCCACCGGCGGCTCCGGACTTGAACTATGCTCCGGCGACATGTTGCTCGAGGCGCTGGTCGCCTGCGCTGGCGTGACGCTCAAGGCGGTCGCGACCGCGCTCGACATTCCGCTCAAATCCGGCAAGGTCGCGGCCGAGGGCGATCTCGACTTCCGCGGCACGCTCGGGGTGGCCAAGGATGCGCCGGTTGGTTTTGCGGCGATCCGTCTGCGCTTGGAGGTGGGCACCGAGGCCCCGCAGGACAAGCTCGATCAACTGCTCAAGCTCACCGAGCGCTACTGCGTCGTTTATCAGACGCTGAAGAGCGGGCCGCCCATCGAGGTGAAGCTCGACCGCGCGTGAATTTGTCCTTCGTCGTCATCATCCGCGCGAGCGGATGATCCAGTACTCACCGGGCAAGAACGTGGCGCGATGCAACTCGAATGCCAGCACAAATCCAGATGGCACGCTCGCCTCGATCGATGCCTGGCTGGCGGAATGGTCAGCAGCGCAACAAATGACGGACCAACTTAGTGGAACGACCACAATTTATTATTTCGGCGGTGGAGGGGGCTCAATTGCGCCAGTCGGTCAGAAATGACCGAAGTAAGCCGAGACTAGGAATGCAACTCGTTGGGATAAGGTCAAAGATACGTTTCTTATACCTTTCTGCTTTTTATAAACGCACTCGGATGCATTGCCCTAACTGAGCTGGTATCTCGGTGGTTCGTCTTGTTCCTGTTCCTGATTGCGGGAAGTATAGGCATCTACTTGATAAGGGTGAAATGTCCAACGTGTGGTAAGCCGGTTCTGTACAATCCTATTCGTTTTCT
>JBJMTU010000193.1:0-4255 GCA_045811545.1 Xanthobacteraceae bacterium
ATTTTCTTTGCGCCCGAAGGGGCGCCGGTCAATCCGTATGCCAGCGGCGTGCCGTCGACGGCGAAGAACCCGAATGCCGCAAAGCTGTTCCTCAATTGGTGCCTGTCGGAGGAAGGTCAGACCTTCATGATCAAGGAAACCGGCAATCTGACCTCGCTGCGGCGTGCGCCAATCTATCCGGAAGGCTTCGATCCGAAGGTGGTCAAGGTCTGGCTGCCGAACTTCGATCAGTACGTGAAGTTGCACGCGTCCTGGGTCGAGGAGTGGAACAAGATCTACGGTTACCGGCAGTAGCTTAAGCTGAGTGCGGCAGGCCTAGAGGCGCATGTCGGCTTCCCTCGACGTCCGCGATCTGCGCAAGCAGTTCGCCATCGGCCGGCCCGCGGTGGATGGGGTCAGCTTTCACGTGCCGGCCGGCGAGATCGTGGTGCTGCTCGGTCCCTCCGGCTGCGGCAAGACCACGACACTGCGATGCATCGCGGGCCTCGAGCATGCCTCTGCCGGCCGCCTCAGCATCGGCGGACGCGTGGTGTCGGCGCCTGCCGAGGGCGTCCAAGTGCCGCCGCGCTCGCGCAACATCGGTATGGTGTTCCAGTCCTACGCGGTCTGGCCGCACATGACGGTCAGGCAGAACGTCGCCTATCCGCTGCGGCATCGTCGCGCGCCTCGTGCCGAGATCAACCGCAAGACCGCCGAGGTGTTGGAGTTGGTCGGGCTCGCGCAATTCGCCGAGCGCTCGGTGGTGTCGCTCTCCGGCGGGCAGATGCAGCGCGTGGCGCTTGCGCGCAGCCTCGTTTATCAGCCCCAACTCCTTCTGCTCGACGAGCCGCTGAGTAATCTCGACGCACAGCTGCGTTTGCGGCTGCGCGACGACTTGCGCCGCATCATCAAGCAGACTGGGGTCACCGCCGTCTATGTGACCCACGATCAGGCGGAAGCCGTGGTGCTCGGGGACCGCATCGGCGTCATGCGCGACGGCAAGCTGTTGCAGATGGCGTCGGCGGACGAGATCTACAATCGCCCGGCCGACCTGTTCGTCGCAAGGTTCACCGGCGTATCGAACCTGCTCGCCGGTCGCGTGGTTGCGCGCAACGGCGAATTCGGCATTGTCGATGCCGGTGGCCAGCGCCTCACCGCGCTCATGCCCGCGACCGTCGAGGCCGGCGAGCCGGTCAAGATCGCGGTGCGGCCGGAGAACGTGCGGCTCGGCAATGATGGTATCGTGCAGTTGGAAAATCGTTTCACCGCTCGCGTCGCGGCGCGCCGCTACCAGGGTACACAGACCATCTACGAGCTCACCGCCCTCGGCGGGCGGCTCGAGGCGCTCGAGCTCGGCACGCATGCGCGGCACGAGATCGGCAGCGATGTGGACGTGGTTTTACCGCCTGCGCTGTGCTGGGCCTATCCGGCGCGCGAGGACGCGGCATTGGAGTAGGCGGTCCTTGGGCCGCTCGCAGTTCGCATTCTGATGGAGGCCGTCGTGCTGGCCCGCTTGGCGTCGATGCGCGATCGCATTGCCATGTACAACAGCAACGCGCTGAAGATCGGCATTTTTGGCGCCAACTGCTCATCGGGCCGCTCCGCCACCAAGGTGCCGGAACGATGGTCTGCGAGCTGGCCGGACTGCCGGCGCCTGGCCCGCATGGCCGACGAGGCGGGCATCGATTTCATACTGCCGATCGGCCGCTGGAAGGGCTACGGCGGCGACACCGATTTTCACGGCAGCACGCTCGAGACCGTCACCTGGGCCGTAGGCCTCCTGTCGGAAACCGAGCGCATCACCGTGTTCGGTACCGTGCACGCGCCTTTGTTTCATCCGCTGATCGCGGCTAAGGAATTCGTGACCGCCGACCAGGTCGGCGAGGGGCGCTTCGGCGTCAATCTCGTGGTGGGCTGGAACGAGGGCGAGTTCGAAATGTTCGGGGTGACCCAGCGCGAGCACGATGCGCGCTATGCTTTCGCGCAGGAATGGCTCGATGTCGTCAAGCGCGCCTGGTCCGAACGCGGTAATTTCGACTTTCACGGGGAGTTCCTTCAGCTCAATGGCGTGCGCGCCTATCCCAAGCCCTACGGCGACACGCGGCCGATCCTCATGAATGCTGGTTCCTCGCAAGTCGGCCAAGCCTTTGCGCTGCGTAACTGCGATGCTTTCTTCGTGGCCACCTCGGGTTCGCGCACCTCGCTCGAGGGCAACGTGAAGAAAGTCGCGGAGATCAAGAGCCAAGCGCAAAGCTTTGGCCGCGACATCGAGGTCTACACGGTCGGCCAAGTGATCTGTCGCGCGAGCCAGAAGGAAGCGGAAGATTACTACCGCCATGCAATCATCGAGAACGCCGATTGGGGCGCCATCGACGGCATGCTCGCGAACAGGCACATCACGCCGCAGACGATTGGGCCCGAGGAATACGCGACCAAACGTCGGTACTTTGCGGCGAATGCGATCGGCGGCTATCCGTTCGTCGGAACACCGGACCGCGTGGCGGAGGAGCTCGCAAGCATCAGCAAAGCCGGCATGCGTGGCATCGCCCTTTCCTTCGTCAATTATCTCGATGAGCTGCCGTACTTCTGCGAGGAGGTCCTTCCGCGCCTCGTGCGGCTTGGCGTGCGGGCGGCGAACTGACCCCGCTCGAGCGAATTCGCAGGTGCCGCTGTGCTTTGTCATGATATGAGAGGCCGCTGCCTGATCATCAGAAAACCATCATAACGGCGACAATCGCAGGCGAGGAAACCGAGGAAGATGCCCATGTCCGCGGTAGAGGGTCCTAATTCGCGCAGATATGCCGTGCGGCCGGTCGTGATGATGACCGCGTGCATCGCCGCGCTGCTCCTCGCCATTCCCCTTTTCACGCTCGAAGCCGACGCTCGCGGCGGCGGTGGCGGCGGGGGCAGAGGCGGCGGCGGCTTTGGCGGCCGCGGCTTTGGCGGCCATGGCTTTGGCGGGCACGGCGGCTTTGCGGCACGCGGCTTCGGCGGCGCTCGCTCGTTCGGCGGGGCGCATTTCGGCGGCACCCGGTTCGGAGCTCGCCCCTTCGGTGTGGCACATGTCGGCGGTTCGAGAATCGCGGCCGGCTCGTTTTCACGGCACGGCTTTGCCGGTCGCCCAGTGACCTCGGCGCGCGGCGTAGCGACGGCGCGGATCAGCGGCGGCCGATTTGCAACCGCCTCGGCCGGCACGGTCGCGGGGCACGGAATACGCACCGCCCACCTGGGCCGCGGCGTATTCGGCAACCGCGCCATTGCCAACGTGGCTTGGCAATCGCGGTTCGCGTCGTCGCGGTTTCACGGCAAGTTCGCCGGCTCGCGCTGGCGGCCGTGGTGGCGCGGCGGCCTCGTCATCGGCTGGGTCGGACCGCTGTTCTGGCCCTATGCCTCTTACGATTTCTTCGACTACGTGTACTGGCCCTACGCCTATGACGACTTCTGGCCCTATGCCTACGACGACGTCTACTACGGGATTTACGGCAATTACGCCCCTATCCCTCCCGGTGCGAGCTCAGGCGGCCGGAGGGAGAACTCGCCGGGAAACCGTGTTGCACGAACGGATGACACGCAGCGGCGCGCCGCGGAAGTGTGCAGCGATGACGCCGCGCAGCTCACGGACTGGCCGCTCGAGCGCATTTCCGAGGTTGTGCAGCCAACCGCTACGCAGCGTCCTGCGCTCGATGAATTGCGCGCCGCGAGCGCCAAGGCGATCGATATGCTCAAGTCCGGTTGTCCGAAGGACCTACCCAGCATCCCGACTGGACGGCTTGCCGCAATGGAGAGCCGCCTGCAGGTCATGCTTGCGGCGGTGCAGACCGTGCGCCCTGCGCTCGAGCGCTTCTATCAATCGCTCAGCGACGAGCAGAAGGCGCGCTTCAACGCCATTGCGGCGTCGGATGATCACGCCGCCGCCGCCAAGGACCAGCGCGATCTCACGAAGTTCTGCGATGAGAAGACGCCGGGGGTCACCGACCTGCCCATCGATCGTATCGCCCAGGCGGTCCAGCCGACGCCGGCACAGCGCGCCGCCCTCGACGAATTGAAGGATGCCTCGGTCAAGGCGGCGGAGCGGCTCAAGACCGACTGTCCGACCTACCAGACGCTGACCCCGACCGGTCGGGTCGAAGCGATGGAGAAGCGGCTCGACGCCACGCTCGGCGCGGTGAAGACCGTGCAGCCCGCGCTCGCGAAATTCTACAACTCGCTGAGCGACGAACAGAAGGCGCGGTTCAATTCGCTGCGGTCGGTGTCTCGGCCGGTGGGGTGATGCCAA
>JBJMTU010000194.1:0-14741 GCA_045811545.1 Xanthobacteraceae bacterium
CTGCCCGGCGCGTTGGTGTGAGCGAGCTCGTCGACCAGCGCAATCTGGGGATGGCGGGCAATCAGGGCATCGAGGTCCATCTCCTCAAGCCACTGGCCTCTATATTCTATGCGCTTGCGCGGAATAACCTCGAGCCCCTCGAGCAGGGCCTGAGTCTCTTTGCGTCCATGCGTCTCGACCACCCCGACGACGACGTCATAGCCGTCCTGCTTTCGCGCGCGGGCCTGCTGCAGCATCTCGTAAGTTTTGCCGACGCCGGGAGCAGCGCCCACGAAAATCTTGAGCCGGCCGGATCGGCGTTCTTCCCGCCGGGCCGCCTCGAGCAGGGCATCCGGCGAGGGTCGCTGGTCAGAGTGGCTGCGCTGCTCCGCCATTAGAACGCAAATTCTCTCCATTGAGACCAGCGATCTTACCTTAAGGCGTAATGCCTTAGATAGAATCTCTCGCCCTGTCATGCTCCGCGAAAGCGGGGCATCCAGTAATCACGGACAATCTTGTGGTTACTGGATCGCCCGCTGTCGCGGGCGATGACGACAGAGAATGATCCAAGCAAAAATCATCACGCTTTACCGGCCTGCCGCGCGATCGAGCGCCAGATTCAGCGCCAACACGTTCACCCGCGGCTCGCCGAGGAGGCCGAGAGTGCGGCCCTCGATATGCTCCTCGACAAGCTGGCGCACGCGATCTTCGGGCATGTTGCGCGCTTTCGCAACACGCGGCACCTGGAAAAGCGCCGCCGCCGGGGAAATGTGCGGATCGAGGCCGCCGCCCGTGGTCGTCACCAGATCGATGGGGACGTCCGCCGAAGGGTTCTCCTGCTTGAGCTTGTCGACATCGCCTTGCACGCGTTCGATGAGCGCCTTGTTGGTCGGGCCCAGATTTGAGCCGCCGGAGTTCGCTGCGTTATAAGGCGCAGGCACGGTCTTGCTCGAATCGTTGGGGTCGGGAGTAACGGTCGCCGACGGCCGGCCATGGAAATACTTGTCGCTGGTGAACTCCTGACCGATCAGCGCTGATCCAATTACCTTGCCATCCTGCTCGATCATGCTGCCTTGCGACTGATACGGGAAAATCGCACCGGCAATACCCGTCATCACGAAGGGATAGACGAGACCGGTAATGATCGTCAGCGCTACGACCAACACGATCGCCGGGCGGATTTCTTTCAGCATGGCTGTTCTCCTCAGGCGAGGTGCAAGGCGGTGACCAAAAGGTCGATCGCCTTGATACCGATAAATGGAATGATCACGCCGCCAACGCCGTAGATGAGCAGGTTGCGCCGCAGCAGCGGGCCGGCGCCGATCGGACGGTAGCGCACGCCCTTCAAGGCGAGCGGGATCAACGCGATGATGATCAGCGCATTAAAGATGATCGCCGAGAGGATCGCGCTCTGCGGAGTCGACAGATTCATAATGTTGAGCGCCTGCAGCTGCGGATAGAACGCGACGAACATCGCCGGAATGATGGCGAAATACTTCGCCACGTCGTTGGCAATAGAGAAGGTGGTCAGCGAACCACGCGTCATCAGCAGCTGCTTGCCGATCTCGACCACCTCGATCAGCTTGGTCGGGTTGGAGTCGAGATCGACCATGTTGCCCGCTTCACGCGCAGCCTGCGTGCCGGTGTTCATGGCGACGCCGACGTCGGCCTGAGCGAGCGCCGGCGCATCATTGGTGCCGTCCCCGCACATGGCGACGAGCTTGCCCTTGGCCTGCTCGTCGCGGATGAGCTTGAGCTTGTCCTCGGGCGTGGCCTGGGCAAGAAAATCGTCGACCCCGGCCTCCGCCGCGATCGCCGCCGCAGTCATCGGATTGTCGCCGGTGATCATGATGGTGCGAATGCCCATGCGGCGCAGCTCGGCGAAGCGCTCGCGGATCCCGCCTTTGACGATATCCTTGAGGTGAACGACACCCAGCAGGCGGCCATCCTTCGCTACGGCAAGCGGGGTGCCGCCGGATTTCGCGATCGCGTCGGCGATCGCTTGCACCTCGCGCACGGCATCGGCGCTGATCACCGGTTGTAGCGAGCGGACCGTGCCGGACGGGGTCACCGCAGCCGTCGGCGCCTGGAGATAGTTCAGGATCGCCTCGACCGCGCCCTTGCGCACCCAGGAGCCGCCGACTTCCACCCCGCTCATGCGACTCTGCGCCGTGAACGGGATGAACTTGGCGCGCATTTCGGCGAGGTCGCGGCCGCGAATGCCGTATTTCTCCTTGGCGAGAACGACGATGGAGCGGCCCTCCGGCGTCTCGTCCGCGAGCGAGGCGAGCTGCGCGGCATCGGCCAGTTCCTGCTCGCTGATACCGCGCAGCGCCTTGAACTCGGTGGCCTGGCGGTTGCCGAGCGTGATGGTGCCGGTCTTGTCGAGGAGGAGCGTATCGACGTCGCCCGCGGCCTCCACCGCGCGGCCCGACATCGCCAGCACGTTGAAGCGCACCAGCCGATCCATGCCGGCGATGCCGATCGCCGACAACAGCGCGCCGATGGTGGTCGGGATCAAGGTCACGAACAGCGCGACCAGGATAACGACCGAAATCGTGCCACCGGCATAGGTCGCGTAGCTCGGAATCGTGACCGTCGCGAACACGAAGATGATGGTCAGGCCGACCAGCAGAATATCGAGCGCGATCTCGTTGGGCGTCTTCTGCCGCTCGGCCCCTTCCACCAGCCTGATCATGCGATCGAGAAAGGTCGAGCCGGGCGCCGCGGTAATGCGCACCTTGATCCAGTCGGACAGCACCTGCGTGCCGCCGGTCACCGCCGAGCGGTCGCCGCCGGATTCGCGGATGACCGGCGCCGATTCGCCGGTAATCGCCGCTTCATTCACCGACGCGATGCCCTCGATCACCTCGCCGTCCGAGGGAATGATGTCGCCGGCCTCGACCAGCACCACGTCGCCCACCTTGAGGCTGGTGCTGGGGACCAATTTGTGGCTGCCGCGACCCTCGGGTCCCGTCAGCAGCTTCGCCTGGGTCTCGGTGCGCTGGCGTCGCAACGCCGCTGCCTGCGCTTTGCCGCGGCCCTCGGCGACTGCCTCCGCGAAATTGGCGAACAGCACGGTGAACCACAGCCACAAGACGATCTGGAATTCGAAGCCGATGCTCTCGCCGCCGCTGAAGAGGTCGCGGATCAGGATCACGGTCGTGAGCGCCGTGACCACCTCGAGCACGAACATCACCGGATTCTTGATCAGCGTGCGCGGATTGAGCTTGACGAAAGCCGAGCCGATCGCCGGCACCACGATCTTGGGATCGAACAGCGCCGACACCGGCTTGCGCGTGCGGATAGTCGAGGTCTCCATGGAGGCTGCTCCGGATCAATTCGATGAGAACAAGGTGCCCGCGTTCATCGCGAGTTGCTCGACGATCGGACCAAGCGCGAGCGCCGGGAAGAACGTCAGCCCGCCGATGATCACGATCACGCCGACCACGAGACCGATGAAGAGGCCGCCGGTCGTCGGGAACGTGCCTGCCGACGGCGGCACCGACTTCTTTTCCGCGAGCGAGCCCGCGATCGCCATGGCCGGGATGATCATCCAGAAGCGGCCGACCAGCATCGCGACGGCGCCGGTGAGGTTGTAGAACATGATATTTCCGGTGAGCCCTGCAAAGGCCGAGCCGTTGTTGCCGGTCTGCGAGGTGTAGGCGTAAAGAACCTCGGTGAAGCCGTGCGGTCCCGGATTGGCCATCGAGGCGACCGCCGACGGGGTCACCACCGCCACCGCGGTCCAGCCGAGATACATCAGCGGCAGGATCAAGATGGCAAGCATCGCCATCTTCACCTCTTTGGCCTCGATCTTCTTACCGACGTATTCGGGCGTGCGGCCGACCATCAGCCCGGCCACGAAGATCGCGAGGATGACGAACAGCAGCATGCCGTACATGCCCGCGCCGACGCCGCCGACGATGATCTCGCCGAGCTGGATGTTGATCAGCGGGATCATGCCGCCAAGCGCGGTGAAGGAATCGTGCATGGCATTCACGGCGCCGCAGGAGGCGGCGGTGGTGATGACCGCAAACAGCGCGGACGCCACAATGCCGAAGCGAACCTCCTTGCCCTCCATATTGCCGCCGCTGAGCCCCATCGCGGTAAAGGCGTCGTTGCCGTGCGCTTCCGCCCAGTAGCAGACGGTGACGCCGGCGATGAACAGCACGGCCATGACGGCGAGGATGGCCCAGCCCTGGCGCTGGTTGCCGACCATGCGACCGAACACGTTGGTGAGCGCCGCGCCGATGGCGAAGATCGAGATCATCTGCACAAAGTTCGACAGCGCCGTGGGGTTCTCGAACGGATGCGACGCATTGGCGTTGAAGAAGCCGCCGCCATTGGTGCCGAGCATCTTGATGGCAATCTGCGAGGCGACCGGCCCCACCGCGATGGTCTGCTTCGCGCCTTCGAGCGTGGTCGCCTCGACGTAGGGGCCGAGCGTCTGCGGCATGCCCTGCCACACCAGGAACAGCGCGTAGATGATGCAGATCGGGATGAGGATGTAGAGCGTGCAGCGCGTGATATCGACCCAGAAATTTCCGATCGTGCGCATGGAGGCGCGCGCAAAGCCGCGGATCAATGCGACCGCGAGCACGATGCCGGTCGCCGCCGAGAGGAAGTTCTGGTGCGTGAGGCCGAGCATCTGCACGAGATAGGACAGCGTGCTTTCGCCGCCGTAGTTCTGCCAATTCGTGTTGGTGATGAAGCTCACTGCGGTATTCAACGAGAGATCCGAAGCCACGGCCGACTGCTCCGCCGGATTGAGCGGCAGCCCCGCCTGCAAGCGCATCAGCGCGTAAAGGATCAGAAATCCGCCGACATGGAAGAACAGCATGGATACCGTGTAGGTGACCCAGTGCTGCTCGCGCCGCTCGTCGACGCCACCCAGCCAGTAAAACCCCGCTTCGACCGGCCGCAGCACCGGCGAAAGGAATGTGCGCTCGCCGTTGAACACGCGCGTCATGTAGGCGCCGAGCGGCACCACCAGCGCAGCGACGATGGCGCAGTAGAGAAGGATTTGCATCCAACCAATGACGGTCATGGTGGCGACCCTTTCACAGCCGCTCGGGCCGGAGCAGCGCGTAGACGAGATAGATCATCAGCCCCACGGTCACGAGGCCGGCGAGCGAATAGTCGAAGATCATGACGGCCTCCTCACAGGCGATCGCAGGCGATGGTGTAGCCGACCGACAGCGCGAAGAAGGCGACCGCGGCGGCCACCAAGATGACGTCCAGCATGGGGATGCTCCCAGCGATGAAGAATTGCGTGCGCGCAGTAAGAGACTCCGGCGAGGCGCGCTACGCTCCGCTTACGCGCGATTACCTGTCACTGATGGCATAGGAATTCGAGAGGAACGCCGGCGCGGCGTTATAGGAATCCCATAAAGATCAGCCAGGCCGCCGCGGCGCACTCTTGTCATGTCGGTTATGGTGTCACCTCCTGGGGTGCGGCACTTGTCGTACCTTGCCGCGATTGAGCCGTTCTTGCTCAGAAATGCGTCACCGCAACTTTGCCGGGGAGGGCAGTCGATGCATGTATCAAACCGAGTTTGGGGTTTTGAACGCGAGTCGCTCCGCAAGTCGGAACCGGGAGATGCCGCTGCCGTACCCGACCTTTATGCAGGCGGCACGCCGTCATATCCGGCAGCGATTATATCGTCCTTATGACGATGGCCGAGCATCCCTCTCGAATTCATATGCGCCGACGCGCACATTGGCGGTCGGAACCATGGACGGTTTGAGATGTATCGAGAACTCTCACCTGCAGGACACGTTGTTGCCCTCGCGGTCGCGAAGGCGACTTCGGTCGTCGCCAAGGCTTGGCGAAGCGCAACAGCGATTGAAGCGGACAAATACCACCCGGAAGCGCACTATATGCGCGGTCCCGGTCCGAAATGGCGAGCGAAACACGCTCAAGTCTCCACAAGCCACGACCTTGGGCTCGTTCCATGAATAACTTCTGGATGGGTCTCTTAGCGGCGCAGACTGCCGCGGCCGAGACCAAGCCTGCCGATCGCCGGCAACGCGTTCTCTCGGTCCTCGGCGGTCTCGCCCTCGCCTTGCTGATCGGCGGTGGCCTTTTCATTGCCGCCGCGCTTACCCTCTGACATTGCAGAGCAAGCTTGCCGGCTTGGGCTGGCTGCAGGGTAATGAGATGCGGTTCCAGCGCGTACTCGACGTTTATGTGGACGAACGATTTCCTTATGAAATCACTATGACGCCGCCTCTTTCCTCGTCTCGCTTTTTTATGGCGATTTGCCCATTTGTGGGCGGTGACCGCATCCCGCTCAAGGTCACTTTGGACAGATGCCATGTCGTTCGACGCGAACCACGGGGGGCACCTGCGCGACCTGCAAGAGCAGATTCGTCGCGCCCGAACGATCACGCCCGGATTGATGGCCGACGTGATCGCGCGGGCGTGCCCGGGCATGCGCGCGCAGCCTCGCAGCGTGAGGACAAGGATCCTTCATCTCATTGAATCCGGCGCGTTCGCCGACGCGACGCTTGCACTGCTCGAGCTGGAACTGCCGCAATGGAAGCTTCGTCGCCTGATTTACGAGGACGGCGAGTGGCATTGCTCTTTGTCAAAACACGTCAGCCTTCCCACCGAGCTCGACGAGATGGCGGAAGCCAATCACGAAGACCTCCCGCTGGCGATCCTCTACGCATTCGTCGAAGCGCGGCGTCAGAGTCTCACTGCCGGAAAAAGCCGGCCGCAGTCCGTACCGCAGGTTCGGCCTATGCAGGGGTACGCCATTTGCTGCGACAATTTCGCCTGATCCGGCAATCGCGTGACGAACGCGCGCTGGCGAATATCGTCGGTCCACGATCGAAGCGAAACGACGGGCGCAGACCTCAACCCATTGTCATCTCCGTCGGGATTGTGCTCCTGGCTGCCGTGGTATTGGTGAGCGCCGGCCTGGTTGCAATTCCGCTGTGGACGGTTCTCGCCCAAGGCTGGCGATTCCAGCCCATCGCCGATCAGTGCAACATCGTGGGAGATATCCGCCAAGGCGAAGCTTGTGACGAAAAGCTGCGAGAAGGAGTGCAGCATCCCGCCAGGGGCGCTAATGCGCCAATCAGGCTTCGCTCTCCCCAACAGTGGAATGATTAGACGGCAGCACTCAAGTCGAGCATCCGACGGTTTGAGTAGCGAATCATGCAGGAGTTGCGACCCGCAATCCCGCCTCAGCTCAATTCGCGGCAGCTGTTGCTTCGGGCCGCATTCCGGCTCGTCCTCCTGACCGCTTTTGCAACTTTCGGCACTCGAGCCTTCGGCCAAACGTTGGCCTCGCTCCTGGCGTTGGCAGCGATTCTTTGTACTATCGTTGCCCTGATGCGAGGCGAGGCGATATTTGGCCGCGCTCTAACGCACTGGGATGAGGCGGCAGCCTACGCGGTCTTGGGTCGTTTGGTCGCCGCACTGGCCTGAAGTCGGCCGCTCGGCAGTTCCGCTGGCCACCCGCATCCAAAATTCTGCGCTTTCATCATTCTGGTTTCGGTATTCGGGCCCTGTGACTCGGGCGCGATATGCTTCAGTCCTGGCGGCCGCTCGTCGCCGACGGCCTTTATACTGCGCTTATGAGAACGGGCCGACGCCCCTCTCGAATTCATATGCGTCGATGCGCACATGGGCGACGCAAGTTGAACCGCAGGGCAGAGGGTGCGTCCCAACATTCGCTACCGACGCGATGAGCATGCCCGGGAAATATCCCGCAAGAACAAAAAAGGAGAATTCGATGACCACTCGGATCTTGCGCGCGCCGCCCGTCGCCGGAATGGTCGCGCTGAAGGTTCAAACCGCCTATCAGCGGTTTCTAGGCGCTCTCGATACTTTTGTGGAAGCCAAAGTGCGCAACGCAGTGCCGGAGTGCGAGCTGCGCAGAGCGCAGCGCGAGATAAATCGCTATCGCCGGCTGATGCATGCCAATCACCGCCTGCCGGAGACGCACGCACCCGCCGGACATTGACCATGCTTGCCCAATTTCAGCAACGTGACGACCCGCGCGGCGAGGAACGCGCGAATGTCGGGGGCAAAGGTATCGGGCACACGCTCGATCTGTCCGCATCGCGGGCCTACGATTCCGCTCTCGAGATCCTTGGGGCGTATAAATTGACGGGCAATTTTCATCTCAACCTCGAAATCGTTCTCAAGGATATCGACGCTTTTGACAGGGTGACATTCGAGGTCGAACCGAGGTCTCAGCTGCCCTACTCCTCGGATTGCCGACATGTCCTGTTTCGACCCAACGCAAACGTTCACATGGACCAATTCAGCGAAATCATTCGCTCCATAAAAGGTCGGGTCGGATTCGATGGGACACGGCCCTGGTGGACCAGACTCTTTCACTAGGAATTGGCTCAGCTTCATCCTGCCTTTTTGCGCTCCCCCCGCGGACCCCAGCATCTTTATACCGCACTTATGAGAATGCGCGCGCCGTCCTCTCGAATTCATATGCGCTGCTGAGCAAATTGATGGCGCCGAAAGCGATTCGGTAGTCGATAAGGAGAAGTGCCATGGACAAGGAAGGCAAACCTCCCTCTACGTCTCGTGCAAAGTCCTTCCGGATCGGCAGGAACAGTCGCGGCAACTGGGTCGTCCAGGATCAAAGCGGACTTTGCGGCGGCTTGTTCGTGGACCGCGCCGAAGCGGTGAAGTTCGCGATGTCCGAAAACGGGAATCGGCCGCAGGCGGTGATCATGGTTCCCGGCATTCTCGAGCTCGACATGAGCGGTAAGCGGACTGAGGCCAGCACTCAGGTCCGAGTTGCACGGGCCGCCTAGCCGATCTCTCCATTCAGCAGGCAACAAGCAGCCGAGATCAAAGGTGCAGTCATGGTCCAGTCGAGTCACACGCCGGCAGGTGAGCGAATCATCGAGCCGATGATCGAGCTCGCCCATTGCTCGAAGCTTGACCGAATCATCGTGGCAGGCGCCAAGAGCGCCGCGCTCATGTTCGAGCTGCACCGCCGCGGCTATGTGCGCGTTGCGACGACAGCGAACTGCGGCCTACCGGCCGGACAGTACGAAGTGGCTTTGGCCGATTGGCGGGAGCGCTCGATCAAAGCCCTCGACACGACGCTCGATTGGATGGCCGATTTTCTAAGTCCTGCAGGCGTGCTGGTCGTCTGGATCGATCCGCAGGAGCCTGCGGCCAATCGAAAGCTCCGCTCCATGCTGGAAACGCACGGCCTGACTGTCGAGGCGGGCACGTTGCGCGAACACGGCTCCGCCGTTTCCGCGCAACGCTCCGAAATGAAGGCGATGTCCAAAGTGGCATGAGGTCAGATGCAGCAATTCGGTTCGCAGGATTGGCGGGCCAGCCGAGTTCGCGAATGGCTCCTGCTGCTCCTGCGTTTTGCGATCACCTGCGATCCGAAGGACCAAGCGGCTGTATTTGCCATGGCCGACGAGATCGACGCACTCGGCCAGCAGTGGCGGCCGTCGGCGCCGAGTTTCTTTCGCCGGACAAGCGATGACGTCTGCAAGGCGATCACCGCGCGCGATGATCCGAAGCGAGTATCGATTCTCAAACGCCACATCGCACGAATCGACGATCCTCGATTGCGGCGAGCCTTTCAGGCTGTGATCGGCCTCGAGCGAGAGTCGCAGCCTCCCGCCGGCGCGAACAACCGTCAGGATTTGTGGGCAGGCGTGCGCAGCTGACCGCGGTTGTCGCGGGCCCGTTCGCCCGCACCCGACAGCGCGGCTCAAAGCCAGCCGTTGCGGCGAAATCGCCAGTAGAGCGTGCCGCAGATAGCGGCGATCACGCCAATGACCAGAAAATAGCCATAGCTCCATTTGAGCTCCGGCATGAATTCGAAGTTCATGCCGTAGATGCCGGCAATCGCGGTCGGCACCGCGAGGATGGCGGCCCAAGCCGCGAGCTTCCGGGTGATCGCCGTCTGCTGCGCCTGGCCCCCCATCAAGCTGGCTTCGAAGGCGAACGCCAGGACTTCGCGCAGCGAATCGATTTCCTCCTGCACGCGCAGCACGTGATCGGTGACGTCGCGAAACAGCGGCTGCATGGCGGGGTCGATCGGCAGCACCTCGGCGTGTTCGAGCCGGCGGCACACTTCGACCAGCGGCACGACAGCATTGCGAATGCGCAACAGGTCGCGGCGGATCATGTAGAGCCGCTGCACGTCGGCCTCCTCGCCGGATTTGGAGAATACGCTGTCCTCGATCGCTTCCACTTCCGCGTGAAGCGTGTCCAGGACCGGCATATAGTTGTCGACGATGAAATCGAGGATGGCATAGAGGATGTAGTCTTCGCCTTGGGAGAGGACGGTGGGACAGGACTCGCAACGCTCGCGCACGACGGCGTAGGAGCTCGAAGCGCCATGGCGGACCGACACCACGTAACCGCGCCCGACGAATAGATGCGTTTCGCCGAAAGCAATTCGTCCGTCGATCAATTGGGTTGTTCGCGCGACGACGAACAGCGCCTCGCCATACTGCTCGATCTTGGGGTGTTGATGCGCCTTGCCGGCATCCTCGATCGCCAGATAATGCAGCCCGAGCTGCGCCTGCACACGCTGCAAAAGATCGGCGCTCGGCTCCCACAATCCGATCCACACGACGTGCCCTGGCCGCTTCGACCATTCGCCCGCTTCCTCGATGGCAATATCGTTGACGCGGCGCCCGCCGGCGTAAACGCTCGCGGCGACGACACCGGCTTCGCTGTCGCCAGGAGGCGCTCTCCTCGAGTCTGTTCGGGCGTCCACAGCTTCCCGAGTGCGTTTGTTGTGTTTGGGGCAGTATTCACCTTCCGCGAGGTTCTGTCGATTCGAGCACGAGCGCCCTCGGCGTGTCACGGCACCTGAAGGGCATCAACGGCCCGGCCGGTAGACCCACATGTCGACGATCACGTCGGTGCCCGGGATCGGCAGCGCCGGCGTGCGCAGCGCCGCGAACGGAACCGGCGCGCCGGCGAGCTTCTCCTGCCAGATCCGCAGCGCCGGATAGACGACGCCGAGATCGCCGACGAAATGATGCGCGCGCACCATGTTGGCCAGCGAGGTGCCGCTCGCGACGCAGATCTCGTCCGCGGCGGCAAGGATGGCGCGCATCTGGTGCTGCACCGGCGCGCCGAGGTAGCGCAGCGCCGCGGAGGCGAGCGCGGCGGGAATGGCGCCGCGCTCGTCGGCAGCATAAAGCGCGGAGAGGCAGAGAAGATCGCCGGCGCGCACGGCGGCCGGTCCGAGCCGCATCGCCGCCGAGCCCTTGTGCTCGATGATCTCCTTCTTGACCGCGCCGCCGTCGCGCACGCCGAAGACGTTGATCTCGATCTTCGACTCCAACAGCGCGAGGCCCTTGGTGGCGACGACGGTGAGCGCGCACGGGCTTTCGGCGAAATGGCTGTTCCACACGTCGAGGAATTCCGGCAGGTCGTTGATGTCGGTGAGATAGACCTGCGCCTTGATGGCGTTGCGGAGCGAGCTGCCGCTGGCTTCCAGCGCCGGCTTCAGCCGGTCAGTGATCAGGAATTCGGCCTGCAGCCGAATGTCGGTGCCGTTCCACACCGCATTGGGCGGCCGATAGGCTTTCGGATCGAGGCCGGTCATCGCCTCGTTGTTCGGCATCTGCCCGGCGACAAAAACATAGTCACCGGAGACCAGCGAGGCGATGAAGCCGGAATGCTGCGGTACCGGCACGCCTTGCGGGCGCGCCGGCCTCGGCTCGCGGCCATCGCCGGGCAGCACCGCGAGCATCGATACGTTCATGTTGGCGCCCTGCACCAGCAGCTCTTCCATCAGCACCGAGGTGCTCGGCGGGACGTAGTCGCCCAACACCGCCTTGCGCGCCCGCTGATAAGGGTTCACGCATTCGGCCCGCGGGTAATATTGATCCACACGCACGATATGGCGCAGGTCGCCGCCTTCGGCGGCGATCAGCTTGGCGAAGCGGGCGTAGAGAAAATCGCCCTCGCGGCGGTAGCGCGGGGGGCCGCCGAGCGGCAGTCCCGGCGTGCCGGCCACAGGGGCAGCGATGCCGTGCGCGAAATCGGTCGCCTCGTGGCCGGTGAAGAACAGCCATGGCCCGGCGCGCATGCCTTGGGCGAATTCGATCTCGGTTTGACCGATGCGCACCGGAGCGATGGGCGTGACCGCGGCCATTCGAAACCTCCTTACGATTGTATGAGCGAAGCGACATCGCGTGCGAGACGAGCGATGTGCGAGACGGACTTGAAATGTGTCCGAGCCGAGATTGGCAAGGGGTGGTCCTCAAGTCCACTGGTTTGACAGCTATTACCGCGAACTCTAACGTTCCTCGCGCGCTTCTTGCGCCCGTCGGAGGCAGGCTTGCTCCGCGTCGACAACGTGCGGAAAGTGTTCGAATCCGCGCGCGGCAACTATGTCGCGCTCGACGGCGTCTCGCTCGACATCGTCGACGGCGAATTCCTCTGCCTGCTGGGACCGTCCGGGTGCGGCAAGTCCACCCTGCTCAACATCCTCGCCGGGTTCGAACCGGCGACGGCCGGAGTGGTGACGGCGAACGGCGCGCCGGTGACCGGCGCGGGCCGCGACCGGGTCATGTTTTTCCAGGACGCCGGCTCGGCGCTGTTTCCCTGGCTCACGGCGGAGGAGAACGTGCGCTTCGGGCTGCGGGTGCGCAAGGTACCGAAGGCGGAGTGGAACGCGATCGCCGACAAGTATCTGCAAATGGTCGAGCTCGATCGCCACCGCCACAAGTTCCCCGCCGAGCTGTCGGGCGGCATGCGCCAGCGCCTGCAGATCGCCCGTGCGCTCGCGGTGGAGCCGGCGGTGCTGCTGATGGACGAGCCGTTCGCCGCGCTCGACGCCCTGACGCGCCGGCGCATGCATTCGGTGCTGCTCGAAATCTGGCAGCGCACCGGCAAGACCATCGTATTCGTCACCCATGACATCGCCGAAGCGATCGCGCTGGGGGATCGCATCGGCATGATGTCGGTCGGGCCGCGCTCGGTGATCACCAAGGTGCTCGACATCGACCTGCCGCGCCCGCGCGACCTGGGCAACCCGCAGGTGGCGCGCCTGTTCAACGAGATCGAGGCGCTGCTCGCGCCCGATCTCGCCCGATCCGATGAGCTGGCAAACTGAGAATCACGAACGCATGGTCGAGCGAAAGCGGTCGCGATGACGCTCAAAACCCCACGCGGCCCCGAGGTATAGACCGGTGGTGAACGTTCCCGACAGCAGGGCGGCTCTCTACGCGGCGCGATCCTGGGCCGGCATGCCGCTGCGCGCGTTGCGCGAGTTCGCCGGGAGAGGCAACAAGCGCGCACTCCTGCTCACCATCGCCTCGCTTCTCATTGCGTTTCTCGGCTGGCAATTCCTGTCCACTTTCGTGTTCAACCCGTTCCTCATCCCGCCGCCGGTGGAGGTCATCCGCACCGCCATTCCGATGCTGGCGAGCGGCGAGATCCTCGGCGACATATCGATCAGCATGACCCGGATACTCGTCGGTTTCCTGACCGGTTCCCTGGTCGGCGTGGTCATGGGCGTCCTGCTCGGACGCATCCGCCTGCTGCACGACCTGCTCGACCCAATCATCGAGCTGTTGCGCTATCTCTCGCCCACGGCGATGATTCCGATCGCCGTAATCTGGTTCGGCATCGGCGAGATGTCGAAGTATTTTCTCATTTTCTGGGGCACGTTCTTCATCGTCATCATCAATACCGTCGCCGGCGTGTGGCGGGCGCCAATCGCACGCCAACGCGCCGCGGAATGCCTCGGCGCCAACCAGCTGCAGATCTTCGTGCTGGTAATGATTCCGTCAGCGGTGCCATACATCGTCACGGGCATGCGGGTGGCGATGGCGTCCTCGTTCATGAGCATCATTCCGGCCGAGATTCTCGCCGCCGATTCCGGGATCGGGTACCTGTTGCAGAAATCCTCCATGCTGCTGCAGACCAATCGCATCTTCGTCGCGCTGCTGACCATCTGCCTGCTCGGCTTCGCGGTCGACCGCATCTTCCGCCTGTTGGTGGATCGCGTGCTGGCGCGCTACATGGCCTTCGTAGCGGTGAGCTGAAAACGGGAGAGAACCTATGTTCGACATTAGGACGGTACTCGCGGCCGCCGCGGCGGCAAGCGCGCTCGCGCTCGCACCCGCAACGAGTCAGGCGCAACCGACACCGTTGAAGATGACCCTGTTCGGCCAACCTTCGGTCAATAACGACGCGATCTGGATGGCGTTCGAGAAAGGCTTCTATCAGCAGGAGGGGCTGGACGTGACCTACCGGCTGTTCCCGTCCGGAACGACCGCGTTCCAGGCTTTCCAGACCGGACAGGGCGACATCGTCATGACCGGTGACCTGCCGAGCGTGCAGTACTTCTTTCGGGTCAAGGGAGACTATCGCACCATCGCGGTGATCGAGCGCGACGCCAAGGGCTATGTCGTGGTCGCGCGCAAGGACATCGCCAGGCCGCAGGATCTCGCCGGCAAGACGGTAGCAACCCGCGTCGGCTCGACCGGATCCTGGTTCATCTCCGAGTATCTCGCCAAGAACAAGGTCGACGCCAAGACCGTGACGGTGAAGAATCTGGACACGCAGGTGCTGCCGACGGCGCTGTGCGGCGGCGAGATCGCGGCGTTCTTCATCTGGCAGCCGGTCGGCTCCCGCACGCTCGAGATCTGCCCGGACAAGGCGCACTATCTCAGCGACGCAAGCGGCTACATCCAGGGCTATCTGGTCGCCGGCGCGCGGCCGGGCTGGCTCGCGACCCCGCAGGGCAAGGACACCGCCACGCGCTGGCTTCGCGCGACGA
>JBJMTU010000195.1:0-16596 GCA_045811545.1 Xanthobacteraceae bacterium
CGGCATCCTCCCGTTCACATCTTGGGGTTACCGGCAAAAACGGCCCTGTGGGAAAAAAGTTCCACGGCACGGAACGAACGATCCGAGGTTACGTTATCATCCGATAAGCACAAGAGGGGCCCGGGCCTGGGGGTTTGCCCGGGAACAACGAATGAACGAAGGAAGGCCGGTTCGGCCGAGTACGGCGCGGGGGAGGGCCGCTCAGCCGGACGCGACGCACAATCCGCTGAGGTCAGAGGCGACCATGCATACCGACGCGCAAGTTAGAAGGCCCGGAGGGCGCCTGAGTCGCGAGGATCAGCGAAGGATCGGTGACATCCTTCAGCGCGTCTACGACGAGGTGTTGCGCCAGGGCGTTCCCGACCGCTTCAAGGACCTGTTGGAGCGCTTCGAGCAGCCAGGTGGCGACACCGAGGCGCGCTCGACGCAGGGTCACGGCACACAACGCCATGAGCCTGATCGCGTGGTGGGGGCGAAGGCATTCGACAACAAGGGGTCGAGATCATGACTATGCGATCATCCGTACGTGACGCGATGCTCGCAGCGGTGCCGAGCCTGCGAGCATTCGCCATTTCGCTTTGCGGCAACGTGGATCGTGCCGACGACTTGGTGCAGGAAACGCTGTTGCGCGCCATGGCGAACATCGATTCCTTCCAACCGGGCACGAACATGTCCGCATGGCTGTTCACGATTCTGCGTAACCTGTTTCGCTCCGAATACCGCAAGCGGCGTCGCGAGGTCGAAGATACCGACGGCACCTATGCCGAGAGCCTGAAATCGCATCCCGAACAGCACAGCCGGGTGGAGTTCGACGAATTCCGCGCGGCCCTCGGCAAGCTGCCGCCGGACCAGCGGGAGGCGCTCATCCTCGTTGGGGCGTCGGGCTTTTCGTACGAGGAGGCCGCCGCCATCTGCGACTGCGCGGTCGGCACGATCAAGAGCCGGGTCAATCGCGCGCGCACGCGGTTGTCGGACCTTCTCTCCATTGAGGGCACGGACGACTTCGGCCCGGATCATGCCACCCGCGCAATTCTCTCCGCGGGCGGTCGCGGCTGAGCAGTACATCAGTCCTACGACATGGTGACTCGTCATGCCCGACCTTGTGCCGGGCATGACGGCATGTGTGGATCAACCTCAACCAGCATTGGTAAAAGAGCGTCGCCTTGAGGGCGGGAAAATGTGCCAGAATGCATGGCCCTCCCGCTGCAAGGAATGAGCTTTTCATGAGCGTTGATACTCAAGTCACCACGCTGACCGCGGCCCTCGACGATTATCCGCACACGCTGGCGCTCAAGCGTGGCGACTTCAAATCCCCGCGCGTCGCCTTCGGCTTCTCCGACATCAGGCCGGCGAACCGCTTCTTTAAGCCCATGGTGCGCGAGCTCAAATTCGACGTCAGCGAGATGGCGATCGCGACCTACGTGCAGGCCAAGGCCTACGGCAAGCCGCTCGTTCTTCTCCCTGCGACGATGATGGGCCGCTTTCAGCACGGCACCATCCTGTGCAATGCCGCGAGACCGCTCACGCCCTCCGAGCTTGCCGGCAAACGCATCGGCGTTCGCGCCTACAGTCAGACCACGGCGGTGTGGGTGCGCGGCATCCTTCAGAACGATTACGGCGTCGACCTCGACAAGGTGCGCTGGGTCACCTTCGAGGACGGCCATGTAGCGGAATACCGCGAGCCCGCGGGCGTCGAGCGAGTGGGCGCCGATAAGAACCTGCTCAAGATGCTGCGCGAGGGCGAGCTCGACGCCGCGATTTACGGCGCCGATCTTCCCAAAGACCCCGCGCTGACGGGCGTGATCCCGAATGCCGAGGCGGCAGCACGTCAGTGGTACGCGCGACACAAGGTCGTGCCGATCAATCACATGGTGGTGGTGACGGAAAAACTGGCGAAGTGCGATCCGCAAACGGTCAAGGAAATTTACCGCCTGCTGCTGCAAGCCAAAAACGCCGCCGGGTTGCCCAAGCCGGGCGAAATCGATTTTCTGCCGTTCGGTTTCGACGCATGCCGCCCGGCACTGCAGACCATCATCACCTATTCGCTGCAGCAGCAGCTCGTTCCGCGAAAAATCGAGGTCGAGGAGCTGTTCGACGATTTGACCCGCACTCTCGACGGGTGAACGCATCAGCTTTGGCCAGCTAAAGCCCCCGAGCCGCCCAGCCGACGGTTTGGTGAATACGCTTTTCTGAAAGATTTGCGTACACGAGTGGCCGGCAAGCCGCATTTAATCCGGCTTGTCGACTGATGAGCCGATCGCTGCCAAGGCAAGACGGTATCTCGTTCCGCCTGTGTGGTGCAGACCGCATCAATTCGTTTACCAAATTCATTTACCCAATCACTGCGGCCTCGGTTGCTGTCTCGCTTCTGCGATATCGACGAGTTGGCCGAGCAGCGATCGCAACTTTTGCGGCATTGGCAGCGTTAATGGAATCGGCGCCACGCGGAGCGGCGGCCGGAAAAACATCGGGAGGAGCGTCTTCGTGAAGTTCACGGCTAGGGCCCCGTTTCTATCCCATGCTGCTAGCCTTCGGATGCTGCGCATCATGCTGGCCGCCGGCGCGGCTTGGGCCGTTGTCACCGGGTACGCGACGGATGCTGCCGCCCGCGGAATGGGTTTCGGCATGCCCTACGGATGGTACGACGGCTGGTATGGGCCGCCAGCGGCAATCCCTTCTCGCAAGCCGAAGGTCGCGCCGGCGCGGCGGGAGAAGGCCGAGCCGAAGAAGGAGACCGGCTTCGGCGACATGCCGAAAGGTCCGCTGCAGATCGTCGTCTCGATCGACAACCAGACAGTGACGTTGTTCAGCAATGGCGTGCGCGTGGCGCAGGGGCCGGTCTCGACCGGCGTGGCGAGCCATCCGACGCCCCTGGGCGTGTTCAGCATCATCGAGAAGGACCGTTATCATCGCTCCAATCTCTACAGCGCCGCGCCGATGCCCTACATGCAACGCATCACCTGGTCGGGTGTAGCGCTGCACGAGGGCCTGTTGCCCGGCTATCCGGCCTCGCACGGCTGCATTCGCATGTCGCACGATTTCGCCCGCAAGCTCTGGCCCGTCACCAAGCTCGGCGTGCGCGTCGTCGTGGCTCGCCACGAGCTTGCGCCTATCGATTTCGACCATCCCAAATTGTTCAGACCGAAACTCAGGCCGGCTGAGCCTGCGATCGCGATCAGCGCCAGCGACGGACGCATTGCCGCGCCAGCGACCATGATAGCGCAGGCAACCATCGCGGATGCCGCACGCGAGGACACCGAAACGGTGCCGCAAGTGTCGGCCACGCGACCCGGTGCGGCAGCCGCGCATGACCGCGAAGCCACCGCGACGATGCCGGCCATCCCCGTGGTTCCCGAGCCGGGGCCGAGCGGGGTCGGTGGCATCGTCAAACCTGCACCGAACGTCGATCCAGCGAAGTCGCCGCCGATCAAAGCCGCCGAGGAGCCGCTCAAGCGCAGCGGCCAAGTCGCAGTATTCGTCAGCCGTAAAGAGCAAAGGATTTTCGTGCGGCAAGCCTTCATCCCGCTGTTCGACATGCCGGTGGTGATCGAAGACGCCGATCAGCCGCTTGGCACGCACGTCTTCACCGCGATGGAGGTGACTGAGAACGGAGCCGGCATGCGCTGGAATCTCATCACCGTCCCGTTTGAGATGACAGCGCCGGAGCGCAGGGACGCGAGGAAGAAACCGAAGGAGGCCAGACCGATCTTTCGGCAGAAGCCGCCCCCGAGCGCGGCGGAAGCGCTCAATCGCATCCAGATGCCGCAGGAGGCGGTCGAGCACATCAGCGAGTTATTGATTCCGGGCTCCTCGCTAGTCGTTTCCGACGATGGCCTCGGTCGGGAAACCGGCCGCTACACGGAATTCATCGTCTCGTACTAGGCGCTGGGGCTATCCCGGTGCAGAGTGAGGCGATGTTCGAAGGCTTCACCCGCACCGAGATCAAGACCAGTGGCGCGCGCATCGTCACGGTGCGCGGCGGCAAGGGGCCGCCACTGTTGCTGCTGCACGGCAATCCCTTCTCGCATCTCTCCTGGCACAAAATCGCCCCGCGTTTGGCGAGCGAGTTCACGGTGGTGGCCACGGACCTGCGCGGCTACGGGGATTCGGAAAAGCCGCCCGGCGGCGCGGACCATAGCGGCTATTCCTTCCGCGCCATGGCGCAGGACCAGTTGGAGGTGATGGCGGCGCTCGGCTTCGAGCGCTTCTATGCCGCCGGCCATGATCGTGGCGCCCGCGTGCTCCATCGCATGTGCCTCGACCATCCGCAAAAGGTCGCGCGCGCTGCCATCCTCGACATCATTCCGCAGCATCATCTGCTCAACAACGTCACGCGGGAGTGGGGCACCTTCTCTTGGCATTGGTTCTTCATGATCCAGCCCTACGATTTTCCCGAGCGGCTGATGGGCGCCAATCCCGACTATTTCATCGAAAAGAAGCTCGCCAAGACCGACCGGGGCCTGAGCTTCTTCGACCCGGCGGCGCTCGCCGAATACAAGCGCTATTTCCGCAACCCCGCCACCATCCACGCCATGTGCGAGGATTATCGCGCGACCCACGGCGTCGACCTCGACATGGATACCGCGGACTTTGCCGCCGGACGCAAGATCGCCTGCCCGGTGCTGCTGCTCTGGGGCGCGACCGGCGGCGTCGGCCGCAATCACAAGCCCATGGAGATTTGGCCGCGCTATGCCTCGGACATCCGCGGCGGCAAGGCGCTCCCTTGCGGGCACTATCTCTCCGACGAGGCGCCGGAGGAAACCTTGCGCGAGCTGCGTGAATTCTTCGCGGCAGCCGATCCCGAAAAGGCGTGAGCGATGGGAACTGCTTCGACGATGACCGCGCCTCGGCGCGCTTGGTATACCATCCTCTACGTTCAGGTCCTGATCGCGATAGCCGTCGGCATTCTCATCGGCCACTACTTTCCGAACACCGGTGTCGCGCTCAAGCCGCTCGGCGACGGCTTCATTTCGTTGATCAAGATGATGATCGGGCCGGTGATCTTCTGCACGGTCGTGCACGGCATCGGCTCCATGCGCGACCTCAAGAAGATCGGCCGCATCGGCATCAAGACCCTGTTCTACTTCGAGGCGGTATCGACGCTGGCGCTGGGTATTGGCCTCCTGGTCGGCGAACTCCTGCAGCCGGGCAGGGGGTTCAACATCGACCCGGCGACGCTCGATCCCAATGCCGTCGCGGGCTACGTGCACCGCGCCCAGGAGCAGGGCATCGTCGCCCACCTGCTCGCGATCATTCCCGAAACCTTGATCGGCGCCTTCGCCAAAGGCGATCTGCTGCAGGTCCTGCTGGTTTCGATTCTCACGGGCTTCGCCATTTCGCACCTGGGCGATTTGGGCGAGCGGATCAATGGCGTCATCGACGCCATGGCCAAAATCTTCTTTGAGATGATCCGTATCATCGTGCGCGCGGCGCCGATCGGGGCATTCGGCGCGATGGCCTTCACCGTCGGCGCCTACGGGGTGGTCTCGCTGGTTAATCTGGTCGAGCTCATTGCCACGTTTTATCTCACGAGCGCCCTGTTCGTATTGCTCGTGCTCGGCACCATTGCCCGTCTCGCCGGCTTCTCGATCCTGCGCTTCATCGCCTACATAAAAGACGAACTGTTGATCGTGCTCGGCACCAGCTCATCGGAGACCGTGCTGCCGCACATGATTCAGAAGATGCAGCGTCTCGGCGCCTCGAAGTCGGTCGTCGGCCTGGTCATCCCGACCGGGTACAGCTTCAATCTCGACGGCACCAACATCTACATGACCTTGGCGACGCTGTTCCTGGCGCAAGCAACAAACACGCCACTGAGCATCGGGCAGGAGCTCGGGATCCTGGCCATTGCCATGATCACGTCGAAGGGTGCGTCGGGCGTGACCGGAGCAGGCTTCGTGACGCTGGCGGCGACGCTTGCGATCGTGCCCGACATCCCGATCCAGTCGCTCGCCATCCTGCTCGGCATCGACAAATTCATGAGCGAGTGCCGGGCGCTGACGAATCTTATCGGCAACGGTGTCGCCACCATAGTCATCAGCCGCTGGGAAGGCGAGCTCGATGTCACCCAGCTCAAGACGGCAATGGCGCATCCCATCGCGCTCGGCGAGGAACTCGAGGAAGAGCCGGTGTAGTGATCGCGCAGTGAATTGAAACTGCGAGGCACGTAATGGCATCAACTCCGGCAACAACGGTCAATGTCCGCTATATGGTCGACGATGTCGACGCCGCGGTCGCGTGGTACACCAAGCATCTCGGCTTCACGCTTCTCTCGAACGCCGCGCCGGCTTTTGCCGACGTTACGCTAGGCTCGCTACGGCTCTTGCTTAGCGGGCCGACGAGCTCGGCCGGGCGAGCGATGCCCGATGGCGAGCGCCCCGGTCCTGGCGGGTGGAATCGCATTCACCTGATCGTGGAGGATATTTCGGCCGAGGTTGCACGGCTGCGCGCCGCCGGCGTCGAGTTCCGCAACGACATCGTGACCGGGCCGGGAGGATCGCAGATCCTCCTGAAGGACCCCGCCGGCAACCTCATCGAACTGTTTCAGCCGGCCCGCCGCTGATCGCGTTGGTGCAAATCATGGCTGCGCAGACGAGAGCATCATGCATGCAATCGATAGAATGAGCGCGGGTGGCATGACCAGAAATCCCAGACGCAGGAACGTCGACATCGTCACCTCCTGGCGCTCGCGCCGCAACGCGGTCAACCAGAGAATGGTCGCGAGCGAGCCGGTCACGGACAGGTTCGGCCCGAGATCGACGCCGATCAGCACGGCGCCGGAGACCTGCGCCGGGACATGATCGGCGGCAAGAACCGAACCGGCGACCAGGCCGGCCGGCAGATTGTTGACGAGGTTGCTGACGATCGCGACGAGAATGCCCGCGCCCCAGGCAGTGCCGTGCGCCGAGCCGGCCACGGCCTCGCGTAACAGATCGCTCAATATTCGAATGACCCCGGTGCGATCGAGCGCTTGCACGAGCACGAAGAGGCCGGCCACCAGCGGCAATATCTCCCAGGACACAGTGCGAAGGACGGGCCAAGGCGATTGCCGATTGAGCGCGATGATTGCCGCCGCCGCCACGCCGGCGCAGATGAAAGTCGGCCATCCAAGCGCGATATCGAACGCCGAGCACAAGAGCAGGCACGCGCCCACCGCCAATATGCCGCCGGCGGCCATCTTCCCGCCTCGCCGCAGCGGCGGGCGCGCGACATCGCGCGCGAGCCGCTCGGCGGCAAGCGTGCGGTGCTGGGTGAGGCGAAGTACGAGGTAGGTCGCGCCGATTGCGACGAGGGACGCCGGTCCGAACCGGGCGAGCCATTCGAGCAGCGAGGGCATGTGGCTGCCGAACACGACAAGGTTGGCCGGATTCGAGATGGGCAGCGCGAAGCTCGCGGCATTGGCGATGAACGCGCAGATCAAGAGATAGGGTAGCGGCGAGGCGCCGGCGGCGCGCGTGGCGGCATAGACCGCCGGCGTGAGCACGACCGCCGTGGCATCGTTCGAAAGCAAGACCGTCACGACGGTGCCGACGGCGTAAACCAGCGTGAACAGGCGTTGCGGCGATCCGCGCGCCAGCGCGACGGCGACGGCGGCGAGCCAATCGAACAGGCCTTCCACGCGCGCGAGTTCCGCGAGCAGCATCATGCCGGTGAGAAAGAGATAGACATCGAGCCCGCGCCCAATCCCGGCGAACGCGTCGGTCCATGGCAAAAGCCCGCACACGACCAACGCGGCTGCGCCGGCCATGGCCCACACCGCCTCGGGCAGGCGCCACGGGCGAATGATGACACCGCCCGTGGCCAGGGCGGCGATGCCCAAGGTCGCGGCGGCGGTTGCGTTCAGCATCGACACGGTGCGGCTCTCTCACAGCACAATATGAATCTCTTCGGCAGCGTGGATGGCTCTCCCGCCGCCGGTCGGAAGTCGGGTTGGCTCGTCCTGAGCGCCTGTCCGCGCGCGCTTAACCCGTAGCTATGAATTATCTAGCGCCGATTCGATTGGCAGCTTCGATGCTTTGGTTTGGGCCAGACAAACCTTGGCGTAAACGGTGCGTTAAAAAGACATCACTTTTCCCAAAAAAGAATCGCGCCCGCGAATTCATTTGACGTGTGATCCAAATGTCACGGACTCCATGGGCGCGGCCGGAGTAGAAAGAGCGCGGGGCGATGGAAAGTGAATCGCGATAGGGGATGTACGATGTACAAGCGATCATTTGCCACTGCTACACGTCTGATATGTGCTGCCGCCGCGCTGGCAGCGCTCGCGGGCGCCGCGACCGCCGCCGACCTTCGGCCCAGGGCGCCAGCTCCATACCAGCCTCCGCCGCCTCCACTTCCGGTCTTTACTTGGACCGGCTGCTACATCGGCGGCAACATCGGCGGAGGCTGGGCTTCGAAGAGCTCGACCGACGCTGCGGGCGCAGTTACCGGCGTGGTCGGGGCCGATCTCGGTTCGCACACCGCGGACGGCTTCATCGGAGGCGGCCAAGTCGGCTGCGATTATCAAGCCGGATTCTGGGTCGTGGGTGTCCAAGGCATGTTCGAAGGCTCGAACATGAAGGGAAGCAATACCGATCCATCGGGGCTGTTTGTCGTCAACACGAGCATCCCGTGGTTCGCCACGGTTACCGGCCGCATCGGCTTTACCGCCTCTCCCGCCGTTTTGGTCTACGCCAAGGGCGGCGGAGCTTGGGTGCGCGACGACTACACTCTTGGCAGCTTCGCCGGTACCGCGCTGGCAACCGCAAGTCCGACGACATCGGGATGGACGGTCGGCGGCGGCGTCGAGTGGTCTTTTGCCGCCAACTGGTCGGCATTCGCCGAATACAATTATCTCGATTTCGGCACGCCGGGCGTCACCTTCACATCGAGCGCGGGTGAGTTCCCCGTCAACATCAAGCAGAACATCAATAGCTTCATGGTGGGACTCAACTACCGCTTCAGCGCCCTCGGCTATTGATGGCTTGAGCGACCGGGGTCGGGATCGCTCGAGCTGTTGCGAAGAGCCCCGGGATAATCCCCGGGGCTCTTTGTTTTTGTGCCTGGGATGAGACGCAATCCGCCTGATTGGTTCACCGCTACATTTCCGACCTTCGTCCCCGCGCACGGGGACGAATGACCACCGGCCTGAGATGATGAGTCCCCACTAGGCGCGCGCGACGACAGCTACCGGTCATCCGTCGGAGACTAACCGGTTGCGACCGGCGTCGGCGCGGCAAGGAAATTGCGCGTCGCGTACCACAGCAGGTGCCGGTTGTTGCTGTATCCGGGGCTGTGCGCGGTGTGCGGCAGGATCACGAACTGGCGGTCGCCATTGGGCAGCTGCTGGAAGAAGTCGAGGAGATCCTCGGTGGTCGAATTGCCGTCATGGGTGCCGCGGATCATGAGCACGGGCGAGAGCACTTGCTTGGGATCGACCAACGGCAGATTCGCGGCCATATCGAGGTAGGTGCCGGTCGGGACCTGATCGCCGAACTTGAGCTCGACGGCGATGATGGCTTCGGGCACCGCCATGTCGTAGCTCGAGGCGAAGCCGTCGCGGGTGAAGATGGAGCGGATCATGGCCGCGTCGCGCTTGCGGCGATTATTGCTGCGGTAGAATTCGATCTGCTGCTGCCGCCTGCCGATCTCCGGCGCGCCGCTGCCCTTATGACTGAAGGCGACCAGCACCAGCCGGTCCACCCGCGCAGGCTCAACCTGCGCGAAAGCGGCGGCGCGGATGGCCCCCGAGGAGGTGCCATAGAAATGCATCTTTGCCTGACCGGTTTCGCGCGCCACCACCGGAATGGCGGCTTTGAGATCCTCGACGCTGCTCGCGATGTCGGAGTTGTTGCCCGAACTGCCGGAGTATCCGTAGCCGTCGTGATCCATGGTCCAAACGTCGTAGCCGTAACGCGCGAACACGTTCATCAGCGAGTACTCGCCCTTGCCCGGTACGGCGAGATCGTATGACGAGCGTGCGGAGTTCGACGAGCCGTGCACGAGGAAGAGAACCGGGAGCGCGGTCTCCCCGGGCGTTGGCGCGCCGATGCGCTTGCGCCAGAGGTTGAGCGCAACCTCGCCCTTCTTGGCCCAGTATTCCGCGCTCCAGATCGCGCCTTCGTTCGATTGCGCAACGCCGGTGGTCTGCGCGTGTGCCGGGAAGGCCGACGCGAGTCCCGCCCCGAGACCGAGGCTTGCTCCTTTGAGGACGGTGCGCCGCGCAAGCGGCTGTGCGGGCGGCAGCGGACTGTCGGTCATGGCGTCCTCCGATTTTCGGCGCGAGCTGGCGGCGCCGGCGCGTTCTCGAGCGGTTTTCGCATGAGCTTATCAGACCGACGAGGCGGCCGGCAGATGGCCCGAGCAGGCATGCCGATCTGCCGGCGAAGCTGTCGCAACGCAAGCTCTCGCCCCTTCCACCGCGTTTTGCTAGTCCTTGTCCACCATCGGCTCGAACCGTCAGAGGATCGCGTGGCAAGGCGGGATTGGAAATCTGACATTGCAACGACGATATGGTGAGGATGCGCAGGTTCCCGGAACATCGCCTGACGGTCGACCGATGACGCCGAGACCACAGGATCGTCAAAGCAGAGTGCTCGATGCGCTGCATCGGGCCGCGGTGTTCTGTGACCAAAGGATCGGCTGGAACCGGATCGGGCTCGTGCTCAGCCTCGCGATCATCATGGTCGCGGCCGTGGTGCTCTATCGCATCTTGCGCACGATCGACGCGAGCGAGGTCGTGCAGGCCCTGCTCACCGCCGACCTGCGCAATGTCGCGCTTGCCGCTTTGTTCGTTGCCGGCGGATATTTCACCCTGACGTTCTACGATCTCTTCGCGCTGCGCACGATCGGACGCAACGACGTGCCGTATTGGGCCGCCGCGCTCGCCGCCTTCACCAGCTATTCGGTCGGCCACAATGTGGGTGCCAGCGTGTTCACCGGCGGGGCGGTGCGTTACCGCATCTATTCGGCCTGGGGGCTTACCGCCGTCGAGGTCGCGAAAATCTGCTTCGTAGCCGGGCTCACCTTCTGGCTCGGAAACGCCACCGTGCTCGGGCTGGGCATCGCCTATGCGCCGCTCGCCGCCACGGCCATCGATCAGTTGCCGGCGTGGCTCAACCGCGGCGGGGCGATCCTGATTTTGATCGTGCTGGCGGTGTACGTCGGCTGGGTCTGGCGGCGCCCGCGCATGGTCGGCCGGGAAAGCTGGTGCGTCAACCTGCCCGACGGCCCGCTGACGCTGCTGCAGATCGGCATCGGCATCGTCGACCTCGGCTTCTGTGCGCTGGCGATGTACATGCTGGTGCCGGCCGAGCCCAATATCGGCTTCGTGACGCTCGCCGTGATTTTCGTCTCCGCGACGCTCCTCGGCTTTGCAAGCCATGCGCCAGGGGGGATCGGCGTCTTCGACGCGGCCATGCTGGTGGCGCTGTGGCAGTTCGACAAGGAAGACGTGCTCGCCGGGGTCCTGCTGTTTCGGCTGCTCTACTACATCATCCCGTTCGCACTTTCGCTGCTGATTCTCGGCGGCCGCGAGCTGGTTCTCGCGGTGCGCGGCGCCTCTCCGCCGCGCCTCGAGCCGCTTCCTTCGCTGGCCCCGACGGAGGTGGCCACATCGCCCGAAGCGAGCCGGGAGCAGGCCTAGGCGTCCGGGGTGAAGTTCACGCAGATGTCACATCAGCGGTAGGTGCCCTGAGGCGGTATTGACACGGTCAGGCGCCGCCGCAGTAATGGTCTGCGTTGGTCCACCAATCCTGCTCACGATGAAAGTGGAACGGGCTGCTGGCCGTCTACGCTCTCTGCCACGCGTGCGAATGTTTCGCACCTGGCTGATGATCGCCTCCCTTCTCGTCGGGCTGTGCATGCTCCCGGCGCAGGGCAGGGCCGCCGACGGCGAGCCGTCAGGGGAGACGCGGCTGCTCGCGCTTGCCGATTCGGCCCAACCATCGTTCTCGCTGCCGAGCCTCGACGGCCCCGCGCGCGAGCTTGCCCAGCTTCGCGGTCAGGTGGTGCTCCTGCATTTCTTCGCCACCTGGTGTGAGCCATGCCGAGCGGAAATGGCGAGCTTGCGAGCACTCAAGTCCCGACTCGACGGGGCGCCCTTTGCCATCGTGCCCGTCAGCGTGGCCGAGGCGGACGGGGCGGTACGCCGGTTCTTCGCTGGCGAATCGTTGCCGTTTGCGATCTTGCTCGATCGCGACCGCGCGGTCGCGCGGGCCTGGAATGTTCAAACGCTGCCCTCGACCGTCGTCCTGGATCGTACCTTGAAGCCTCGCTTCATCGCCGAAGGCGACGTGGACTGGGCGCGGCCGGACGTGACGAAGATACTCGCGGATCTGCTCATGGAGGTGCCGGGCTGAAGATGCCGGCAGTGAATCCTGAAAAGCATCTCGAACACGGGAGAACTCGCCATGAAGAGAAGAGAATTTTTGCGCGGCGGCGCAGCACTCACGGCTGTTGCGGCGTTGCCGCACAGCGCTTTGGCCCAAACGCCATTCACGCCCAGGCCGGATGCCTGGCGCAAGTTCGAGGTCACCACTCGCGTTGAGATCGTCAAGCCGGCCGGGAAGGTGCAAGTATGGTTGCCCCTGCCGGCGGTCGCCGAGCCCGGCTGGATTGAACCGCTCGGCAACGAATGGACGAGCAACGGGCAGTCCGCGGAGCTTAAGCGCGATACGAAATACGGGGCGCAGATTCTGCACGTCGAGTGGGCGGACGGCGAGCGGGCTCCCGTCGTGCAGGTCGTCAGCCGCATTGCGACGCGGGATCGCGCGGTCGATCTGTCCAAGCGGGGCGACGTGGCGTCCCTCTCGGCCGATGAGCGCAAACTCTATACCGCCTCGACCGATCTGATGCCGACCGACGGCATCGTCAAAGCGACCGCCGATAACATCGTGGGCTGGGCCTTCAGCGATGTCGAGAAGGCGCGGCGTATCTATGAGTGGATCGTCGACAACACGTTCCGCGATCCGAAGACGCGCGGCTGCGGCATCGGCGACATTGCCTCAATGCTAAAGACCGGCGATTTCGGCGGCAAGTGCGCGGACTTGAACGCGCTCTATGTCGGGCTGGCGCGCGCGGTCGGGCTGCCCGCACGCGATGTCTACGGCATCCGCATTGCGCCGTCACGCTTCGGCTACAAGAGCCTGGGGGCAGGCAGCGAGATCGTCAGCAAGGCGCAGCACTGTCGCGCCGAGGTTTACCTCAGCGGGTTCGGCTGGGTTCCCGTCGATCCTGCGGACGTGCGCAAGGTGGTGCTGGAAGAGCCGCCTGGCCAGCTCGCGCTCGACGATCCCAAGGTTGTGGCGGCGCGCAAGACGCTGTTCGGCGCCTGGGAGATGAATTGGCTCGCCTACAACTTCGCCCACGATGTCGAGCTGCCCGGCTCGTCGGGCCCCAAGCTGGGCTTTCTCATGTACCCGCAGGCGGAGGTGAACGGCGAGCGGCTCGACTCGCTCGATCCCGATACTTTCAAATACGAGATCAAGGCCAAGGAGATCCCGGCATAGCAAGGGATCGTCGTCGAATCGGGTGAGCGCAAGAGAGCCCATGCGCGGGCTCTCTTTCACTACACATCCAGCCAATTCGGATTGTCGTAATCTGCTCCTGACTGGGGAGGCGGCTCAAATGCGACGCGATTTATTGAAGTCCTGCGACGGTCGGGCGGTCGCGTTACGCCTCGGTTTATGCCTGGCCTTTCTGCTGTGGCCCGCCGTTGTCCGCGCGCAATCCGTTGCCTTCATCAATCCTGGAAAGTCAGACGAAATCTATTGGGTGACTGCGAGCCAAGGCATGCAGGCCGCTGCCAAGAGCCTCGGCATGAATTTCGAGGTGCAGTATGCTCAGCGCGAACCTCTCAAGACGCTCGAGATTGCCCGAGAGCTCGCAGCCCGTCCCGCCGGCAAGCGGCCGGAATATGTGGTGATCACGGACGATTATGCCGTGGCCGACCAACTTTTGAGGATCGTCGAGCCTGCCGGCGTGAAGGCGTTTCTCGCCTACAGCTCCATTCCCGCCAATCAGCGCGGCGGCACTGGATCGCCGCGCGGCAAGTACAAAGGTTGGCTGGGCTCGCTGGAGCCGCGGGCGGAGGACGCTGGTTACCTCACCGCACGCGCGCTCATTGAGCGCGGCAAGAGAGAAAAGGCATTTGCACCCGACGGCAAGCTTCACATGCTGGCGATCGCCGGCGATCGTTCCACGCCCTTGTCGATCAATCGCAATCAGGGCATGCGCCGCGCAGTCGCCGAAGCTCCAATGGTCGTTCTCGACCAAGAGGTTTACGCGGCCTGGAACCGCGAACTAGCCGCCCAGCATGCCGATTTGCTCTATCGGCGCTATCCTGACGTCAAGCTCATCTGGGCCGGCAATGATTTGATGGCATTCGGCGCGATGACCGCGTGGGAAAAGCGCGGCGGTAAGCCCGGCGTCGACGCGTGGTTCAGCGGCATCAACACCTCGACCGAGGCGCTCGAAGCAATCAAATCCGGACGCCTCACCTCTCTCGCCGGTGGGCACTTCATCACCGGCGCGTGGTCATTGGTGATGATTTACGATTACCACCATGGCCGCGACTTCGCCGACGAAGGGCTCGAGCTGCGGCGGCCGATGTTCGCGGAGTTCACCCCGCAGTTGGCGGATCGATACATTGAGCGATTTGGCAGCGGCTTCGATGGTGTCGACTTTAGCCGCTACAGCAAGATGAGGAATCCGAAGCTCAAGCGCTACAACTTCGGTTTTGCGCAACTCCTCGAACCTCAATCCTAAAACGCGGCGTGTGGAAGCGGCGGCGCCGCTTCCACACGTTATTTACCGGCAGCTTCAGCGATAGACGGGCGCCCGGCCGTAGTAAGACGGCGTCGGGCTGAACATCGACTGGAACATGGAGCCGCTGCGTGCAGCGGGCACGGCGGGAGCAGGCGGTGCGGCCCTGCGCTGGGTCGACGCCACCAGCTCATGCTCGCGCTTGCGCTCGGGCGGAGCCTCGAGGCCGCCACGGCCGCTCTTGATCGCCGCGAGCGTGCGGCTGTCGAGATTGTAGATGTCGCGGCGCATTTGCAGCTTGTCCGCGCTGTCGACGAAAGCGGTCTGGTAGGTCAGGTGGACCCAGATCGGCGTCGGCTGCAGTTGTAGGTTCTGCTCGGAGCTGCCGAACAACCGTGTGATCCGCTCCGCCGTCCAATGCTCCTGCGGGCGCGCGATCTTGAGAAGGACCTCGGCATATTTCGCCGGATCCTGCACGCGCATGCAGCCATGGCTGTAAGCGCGCACCTCATGGGCGAAATAATACTTGTCCGGGGTGTCGTGCTGATAGACCAGGAACCGGTTGGGGAAGTTGAACCGAATCCGTCCCAGCGCATTGCCAGGGCCTGGCGGCTGGGAGATATGCACGCCGCCGCCGCTGTAGCTCACGCGCAGCCCCATGCGGGAGAGCACGGTGGGGTCTTGCGCAAGCGCCGGCAGATATTCGTTGTGCACGATCGAGGGCGGCACGTTCCACGTCGGATTGACGGTGATGTGCTTCATCGTCTCGCTCAGCAACGGCGTCGCCATGCTGGGCTTGCCGATCACGATGCGGGTGGTCCACACCTGCCTGCCCTCATGCATCACCCTGAGCGTGAAGTCGGGCTGATTGACGACCACATGCGCCGTGCCGAGATCGCGCGCGTACCAGCGCCAACGTTCCATATTGGCGATGATTGTCTCGATCTGCCGCGAGGTGTCGCCTTTCTTGGCGCCTGAAGCGCCGCGCAGCTCCGCGAGCATCGCCTTGAGCTTTTTATATTCTTGGTGCTGCGGGCTGAACGCGTCGAGCGCTTTGTCCGCATCCTGCGTCGCCGCCATGGCGTTGAGGACGTCGGCAGGTTCAGGCGCTGCCTGCGGCAGCTCGATGTTGCGGCTCACTCGGGTGTAGGGGAAGCGGCCCGCCTGGACGTGCCGTGCATAGGTGAGCACCGTCTGTGTGAGCTTGAGATCGGCTTCCGCGAGTGCGTCGGATCCCAAACCTGCAAAATTGGGCATCTTGTAGTCGCCGACTTCGAGCCCGTCGGCATCGGCGTTCTTCAAACGCGCGATCGCAGAGGTGGCACGCGCGCTCGCGACACCCTGGTCGAGCCAAAGCGGCGCATAGCTGCGGCTCTGATAGAATGCCTCGGCCGCGGCGCGCTCTTTCTTGTTGGCAAAGATCCGGTCCGATGTGCCGGCGAAGAAGTCGCGAATCTTTTCCGCAACCGGCCGGTCGGCAGGATCGAGCGATGCCATCGGGTCGGGCGGGGCTGCCTGCTCCGCCGTAACCGTCAACTCCGTCGCGGCCGCTGGTTCGGTCGTGGCGACCGTAGGTTCGGTGGTAGCCGCCGTCTCGGTCACTGCGGGATTAGGAGCAGAAGCTTCGGTTGCGGCCTGCTCGGCAGGCGATGCAGCGGCCGGCGCGGGGGCCATTTTGTTGCTCCCGTCCAGCGCGAGTCCGCCCAGCGGGACGGCGGCGAGGATGAGGGCCAAGGCCGTGCCTGCCAGAATATGGTAACGAAGGCGAGTCATGAGAGATTCTCCCCAAGGGTCCTTGCCCGCGTGCGGGCGCGACGGAGGCGTGCGGGAAGCGGGACAACGCGCACCACGCAA
>JBJMTU010000196.1:0-21526 GCA_045811545.1 Xanthobacteraceae bacterium
GATGCGCCGACGATCTGCAACGACGGGTCCCGAGCGAAGGCTGCCAATGCCCCGAGCTCGGCGCTGCTCGCGCCACCAACGCGCCACGAGGGCTCGAGCACTCCTGATCGTGGCCGACCGTCAGCGCCGATTCCCCAAGCGACGTCGTAGTTCCGGCGCGACGCCGTGAAACCGTGGAACGCTTCTGTTGCCTCATCGTATCGTCTTGCGGCAAGCACGGCGGCGCGGATCTGGGGCGACATCGGCAGCGCATCGAGAGCCTCACGCCCGCCGCGCACGCACACGAGGTCGGACCCGCCGTAAACCGGCCGCCCCTGGTTATCGCTCACGGTCCTTTGCGTCCCGTGATAGCTGATCATGAGGCTACCAACCGCAACCTCGCCGACGCTCAACGTCTTGACTTGGCGCAAGTTCTCTTCGAGCACCAATCCATACATGGCCATCTCGTCGGCAGTGATCGTTTCCAGCACGGCATCGAGCTCGTTCAGAGTCGTAACCACCGTCTGATCTTTTCCCGACGCACTGAGCGGTTTCTTCAGGCGGATCGGTCCGCGCGTGAGCATGCGTGTGGCCGCCACCCGGGCATCGCGGTTGCCGAATACGGTGTAGCCCGGTAACACGATCTCCCGCACCCGCTCGGCGAAAGCCGTGGACCAACCTAGTGGTCGCTCCGCGTGACGATCGACCAGGCCATGCGTGATGGCCTTCGTCTTCACGAAAAGATAGGGAACGACCCCGCCGTAGAGATCATTCGGAGAACGAATCCCGAGACATGATGCCTCGTCCAGCAGCAAGGTGTCGTCAGGAACAAAAAAGCGCGGGCCGGAATAGTCACATGCCGGATCGTAGTGCCCCCCAAACTCATAGCCCTTGATCCTTGCGATGGCCCTGGCGCCCAAGTCGAGCACGACTTTGTGGTGAGCCTGGAGCGGCTTGCCGAACCGCGAGAAGTAGAGCACGACGATGCCTCTTGCCATGCTAATCGACCCTTCCTTCATCCATGTTTTCCGCGTTGGCCGCCTAGCAGCATCCCCGACAATGCGCTCGCCGTTCGGCGCACCGATCCGTCGTGCGGCCACACGAGTGCAATCGCACTGATGCTCGGGAGGTTCGTTTAAGGCAGGTTTATGCCGAATTGGGCGGGATGATCGGCGGCAGTCACAAGTCCGAGAGACATATGTTATTTCGATAAGGTGCGCCTAGATGCATGATTCCAGGCGGCTTAAAACTGTCTTAAACGTCGCATGTGTTGAAGCAGTCGCTGCACGCCGGCGAGGCCACCGATAGCGCGGCAGTCTTCCGAAAGAGCAAGCATATGCGTCTTTTGCTCGTTGAAGATGAGCCGCGAATTTCGGAGCTCATCAAAGCCGCGCTGGAACGAGCCGAATTCGTCGTAGATGCCGTGCGCGTGCGGGTCGACGCGCGGGAGGCGTTGGCAAACACTCCCTATGATGCCGCAATCCTGGACCTTGGCCTTCCCGACGGCGATGGCCTAACCCTGCTCGCTGAATTGCGTCCTGCTGGAAATCACATACCGATTTTGATTCTCACTGCACGCGATGCAGTGGAGCACCGAGTACTTGGCCTCGATGCGGGAGCGGACGACTATCTCGTGAAACCGTTTGCGATGAGCGAACTCATCGCACGAACAAAGGCCCTATTGCGCCGTCCAGGAGCGGCGCTCGGTACCACCCTGACGGCAGGCAATATCGTATTCGACACTATTGGTCGAGACGTCAGCGTTGCCGGCATTCCGCTGCAACTCCCTCGTCGGGAGTCTGCCATTTTGGAGCACCTGCTCAGGCGTCAAGGCCGGGTCGTCCCGAAGAGCGTTCTCGAAGAGAAGCTCTATGGCATCGACAGCGAGTTGGAATCAAATGCCGTTCCGGTGCACGTGCACCATCTGAGGCGCAAGCTGCAGGACGCCCGAGCCAGTGCGGAGATTCATACCGTGCGCGGGATAGGCTATTTGCTCGTTGAGACGAAAGGATGAGTTTTGGTGGCTTTCGCTCGTTGCAACTGCGCCTCGCGGTGCGCCTTGCGATCTTGTATGTCGCCGCTGCTGCAATCGCAGTCGGTATTTTGGCCTATCAAGCTTATGACACAGCGGGATCGCTGAATGACCGCGAACTTAGCTTACGCGCTGAGGATCTCTCGCGAGCCATGGTGGTCGACAGCGCGGGCCAGCCACGCCTCGATCTGCCCTCGAAGCTTGCCGCGGCCTATGCGGCGGCACCCGAAGACGATTTGTTCGCGATCCGCGATACAAATGGCCGCCTCATTGCCGCGTCCCCCGCCGAGTTTGGCGACCGCGTGTCCAAATGGCCTCCAGCCACGGATGAGCCGAGCTTTTTCCGCCTCAGTGGCGCTGGCTCCGAGGATCTTGGCTCCGAGAATTACTACGGCTTGAGCATCGCCCTGCAAACGGCCGCGGGTCCGATGTGGATATCGGTCGCGAGAACGGAGGGATCCGACGCTATCATTGGATCGCTTCTGCGCGAATTCGTATTTAATGCCATCTGGGTGAGCCCGCTTCTCATGTTGGCTACATTGGCAATCGGGATCTTTGCGATCCGCAACGGACTCAAACCCGTGCGCGAGATCTCCCGGAAGGCCGCATCGATCGGTCCTCATGCCACGTCCGTGCGGCTACCGGAACAAAACCTTCCGACGGAGATCCTGCCGCTCGTGGCATCCGTAAACAATGCGCTCGACCGCCTCGACAAAGGTTTTGCCGTGCAGCGCGAGTTTACCGCCAATGCCGCCCATGAACTTCGCACCCCGCTTGCGATCGTCACTTCGGCTCTCGAAACGATGGACGGAGATGGCGAGCTCAAGAAACTGAGGATCGACGTCGCGCGTATGAACAGGTTGGTTGACCAACTCCTGCGCGTTGCCCGCTTGGACGCCATCGCGCTTGAATTCCGTACCGTCGATCTCAACAAAGTCGCATCCTCGGTTGTGGCTACGATGGCGCCCTGGGCTATCGCCCAGCGGAGGACAATTGCGTTCGTCGGAACCGAGCAACCGGCGGAAGTGAAAGCAAACGCTCACGCGCTCGAAGATGCCCTCAGGAATCTGCTCGAGAACGCCGTCGTTCACGCGCCGGCCGGAACGGAAGTGACCGTGACGGTCGATCGCGCCGGCCGGATCGAAGTGGCCGATCGCGGCAGCGGCGTTCCAGCGGAGAATCGAGAGAATATTTTCAAACGGTTCTGGCGCGGCTCGGGCGAAACGAGAGAAGGCGCCGGGCTGGGTCTCGCCATCGTCAGCGAAATCATGAGAGCGCATCGCGGCAGCGTCAGCGTCGGAGACAATCCAGGTGGCGGCGCCGTCTTCGCCCTCTCATTTCCACCCTCGCGAACGGGAGAGAAGACCGCCGGCAGGGGCTTCGCCGGAAGCCACGCATGACGCATAGCGCGCCTGCGCGCGCCCTGCCGTCGGCATCCTGATGTGGATCAAGTGCTGCCGTACAGCATGGCGGTCGTGGACGTTTGCTTCAGACGCAAGCGAGGATCGCGCAAAGTGCCGGCCAGCTTCGTTTAAAACTGCCTTAAAGAAATCCTCCCAGCATAAGTTGGTTTTCGATGCGACATTCGCATTGCTGACACGCCCGTCAGATCGAAAGCGGAAATGACGACTGTCGATGGCGAGAGCTGGCAGTCGTAAAGTTATGGCAAACTGATGGACGGATCGAGCGCCAGCCTCGTCATTTATCTGACGGCGACATTTGCCGCCGCACTCGTTACAGGGGTGGCAGGGTTTGCTTTCGGATTGGTGGCCGCCGCCGTTTGGCTGCACATCCTCACGCCAATCCAGACCGCGACATTGATCATCGCCTTCGGTCTCGTGGTGCAGGGTATCTCGGTCTGGAAATTACGGCACGCGTTGCGATGGCGTCGGCTGTGGCCGTTCTTATTCGGGGCAGCCTTTGGTGTTCCGTTGGGCGTGGCGATTCTCGACTGGACCTGGCCTGACCATGTCCGCGTCGCGGTCGGCGTAGTGCTTGTACTCTACAGCATTTACAGTCTCGCCCGACCAGCGATGAAGCCCGTCAAGGGTGGCGGCGCAACGGCGGATGCAGGCGTGGGCTTTCTGAACGGGATCCTTGGTGGCCTCACCGGTCTTGCCGGGATTCTGACCACCATCTGGTGCGGCATCCGCGGTTGGCCCAAGGACGAGCAGCGTGCCGTCTTCCAGCCGATTGGCGTCGCGATATTCGCAATGAGTGGGCTGTGGCTGGGAATCAGCGGAGCGATATCGACGGATACGGCTTGGTTCTTTGTGGTCGGTCTTCCGGCATTGCTGGCCGGGACATGGGTCGGGCTAAAGCTCTATGGGCATTTCGACGAAGCCGCCTTTCGCAAGGTCGTGCTTCTCCTGTTGTTGGTTTCGGGAATTGCGCTGGTAGTGCCTCCTTTCAGACCGCTTTTTGGCTGACGGCCGCTGCGCGGGTCGCAGCATGTGCGCCACGGAGCCGATGAAGCTGCCTAACGGCGGCTTCAAAATCATTATCACACGCTCTGCCTAGGCGCGGTGAGAACGCATGAGATCACCCCGCCAATAACCGCCGCTCTCGCTGGAACACCTCGATGAGATAGTCGGCCACCGCCCGCACGCGCGGAACCTTCGTGAGCTCGCGGCGAATCAGGAGCCACACGTCCCGCTCGGGCAGGCGTTTCCTCAGCGAGATCTGTGCCAGGCCAGGATCCTTGGCCGCCAGGTATCGGGGCAGGAGCGCGATGCCGTAGCCGGCGCGGGCCGCGGCAGCCTGTGATGCCTGGTCGCTGGTTCGAAATGAAAAGCGCTCATCGCCAAACTGACGCGTCAGCCACGCAGCCTCGGCGATAAGGTCGCTCGCCTCGTCGAAACCAATGAACGCCGGCCTATCACCCGCGGCGAGCTTCTCGCGGTAGGCGGGAGAAACATAAAGCCCGAATACAATCCTGCCCACGCGCTGGGCGATGAGCTCGCTGTCCTTGGGCGAACCAAAGCGCAACGCAATATCCGCCTCACGCCTGGCAAGGCTCATGAGCCGTGCCTCGCCGAGCCATTCGATGTCGATGGCTGGATAGCGTTGGTGAAATGCACTCAGACGATCGATGAGGAAAGTCTCCGCCAATGTGCGGCCGGACGTCAGACGGACCAAGCCGCTCAATTCCGTTCCGGCGTCGAGGCGGCGAAGAACCGACAGCGCGGCGTCGTCCATGGTGCCCGCCTCGTCGAGCACCGCCTTGCCTTCGGCGGTGAGTGCATAGCCGTCGGGACGACGTTCGAACAAGGCGCGCCCGAGCAGGGTCTCGAGACTCGTGAGGCGGCGCGCCACGGTCGCGTGATTGACCCGCAATGCGCGTGCCGTCGCGGACAGCGTGCCGTGACGAGCAAGCGCAATGAAGTAGCGGACGTCCTCCCAGTCGAGGCGGCCTGTGCGTTTTTTATCAGGCATGGGGAATAATAGAGGATCGCCGCACAAAGCACCATGGCGTAGCTATGCCGTAGCTCAAGGCGCTCGGTCACCGAGGCGAGCGACTGAGAAATTCTAAGGCAGGGCAGAGAAACGATGCTTTGCAGGCAATCGCACCGCGCCTTATTCGCACCGCTCCAGCACACAGATGCAGCGCTGAGGGTGCAGACGAACATCTGCAGCTTGGAGCCGAACCAATGACGACCATCGCAGGCACGAATGCCCTCACGGGTCCGGCGCCGGTCCCGCCGCGTCCGATTGCGGCCCGGACCAAGTTGCTGCTGGAAGGACCCATTCTTTCCACCCTGCTGCGGCTGTCGGCACCGAATGTGCTCAACCTTCTCGCACTCGCCGGCATGATCACCTTCGACGCGCTGTTTCTCGGCCGTCTCGGCGCAGATGCTCTGGCCGGCGTGTCGCTGGCATTTCCGTTCGTGATGCTCATCCAGCACTCGGCGAACGGCGGCATGGGCGGCGGCGTTTCCTCCGCCATTGCACGCGCGCTCGGCGGGCGGCAGCGCGAGCGCGCCGATGCGCTCGTCTATCACACGTTTGTCCTGGCTCTCGCTCTCGGCGCGATATTTGCGGCGTCCATGCTGCTCGCAGCGCCGGTTCTGTTTCGCTGGATGGGCGGACAGGGCGAAATGCTCTCGGCCGCGCTCGCCTATTCCAACGTCGCGTTTGGAGGCGCCATATCGATCTGCATGTTGAATCTGCTCGGCAACGCCGTGCGGGGCACCGGGAACATGACCTTGCCCGCCGGCGTCATCGTCGGCAGCGTCGTCGCGCACATTCTCGTGTCGCCAGTGCTGATCTTCGGTTGGGGGCCGTTGCCCGCGCTCGGTCCGGCCGGCGCCGGCTGGGGCCTGGTGGCGTCATTCGGCGCCGGCAGTTTCGTGCTGATCGCCTATCTGCGATCACGCCGCTCGGTCGTCTTCTTGGCCTTCCGCGGGGTGCCTCTGCAGTGGGGACTTTTCGCGGAAATTCTCAAGGTCGGCGTGCCAGGACTGATCAACACCGCGATCACCAACATCTCCGTGGTGATCCTCACCGGCATCGCCGGGCATCTCGGCCGCGAGACGGCGGTCGGCTACGCGATGGGCGCTCGTCTCGAGTACATCCTCATCCCACTGGCGTTCGGCTTTGGCGCGGCGATCGTGGCCATGGTCGGCACCAACTGGGGCGCCAAGCAGTATCGCCGCGCTCGCACTATTGCCTGGGTCGGAGGTGCGACAGTCGCGGGCAGCAGTGCAGCGATCGGGTTGATCGTCGCAATGGTTCCGGGACTGTGGATGGGTCTGTTCAGCGACAACGACGAGATCATCCGCTTCGGTACCGAATACCTCCGCATCGTCGGTCCGATTTACGGCTTCTACGGGTTGGGGATGGCGCTTTTCTTCGCCACGCAGGGGTTCGGGAGCGTGATCCTGACCGTAACCGCCAATGCGCTGCGCCTGCTCGTGAGCGCTGGTGGTGCAGTGGGCGCCATCTATTGGCTCGATCTCGGCGCCACCGGTTTCTTCATCGCCGTCGCATTTGGGTTTGTCCTGTACGCGGCTCTGACCGCGTGCGCCGTGCTCAGAGCGAAGGCCCCGCGCCTGCAAGCCGCGACAGAGATGCCTCGTCATCAGCAGTGGAAAGGAGACCCATCCCATGCGTCTCTCTCAGCCATCTATTTTGCTGGCCGCTAGCCTCGCCCTGTTCAGCGTGACGCAAGCCGCCGCTGGCCAGCTCTGCAAGCCGGTTTTGTCGTTGCGGGACGTTCGCATCTCGGAGGCGCGCGAGATGCAACGGATGTGGACCGGCGCCCTGGTGGCGGACGCATCGCGGTGTTCGACGACGTCTGGGCTATTCGATATCCAATTCACTCGCCTCAAGGAGATCTCACCTGATTTGCAGTTCACGGAGCGATTCACATGGGTTTCGGGACAGTCCGAGCTGTCGCTGGACTTTTGGTGGGACGAATGGCTGGAGGATTATCGGATCGTCAGCATCGCACCCTGCCCATGCCGCGACTAGCGCGTGCACTGACTTCGTCGGTCGGCGAAGCTGAGGCTCAGCGAGACGCTTCTTCCGGCGGCTTGACGTGGCGAAATGAAAACAGCAGCGACAGGTCGTAGACGATCTTCAACACGCCGCAGATGACAAGCGGCAATCCCGCCAACGAGGTCGACAGCAAGGCGCCGGACAGCGCCGGACTGATCGCCGATGCCAAGCTGCGTGGGACTGCGGTGGCGCTCGCCGCCGCCGTCCGCTCGGGCGGGGTCACCACCGCCATGACGTAGGACGTGCGCGTCGGCACGTCCATCTGCGAGAGAGCCGAGCGCACCAGCAGCAGCGCAAGAACAATGGTCAGGTTTGGGGAAAAGGCTGCAAGAATGAGGCAGACGCTGGAGGGGATATGCGTGAACACCATGGTGTTGACGAGGCCGAAGCGTTGGCCGAGGCGCGCCGCCACCGGATACGAGAAGGCGGTGAGAACATTCGACCAGAAGAAGAACGCGCTCGCGGCCGCAAGCGACAGATCAAACCGTTCGAACAGCCAGAGCGCCATGATGGATTGAACGGTGAATCCACCGGCAAACGAATCCAGGCTGAATAAGGCCGCGAGTTTGTAGACAGTCCGGCGGGAGGGCCCCAACGGCGTGGCTAGAGGCGCCGTTTCCTTCACCTCGGCGCGGGGAAGGCGGGAATAGAATACGGCTCCGATGAGCCCGAGCGCCGCGTAGACGTAGAACATGATCTGCAGGGCGCCGATCCTGCCCATGCCAAAGGAAACCAACAGGTCAGGCGTGCCCGCGGCGAGCGCACCGGCTGCGATCGACAACGCGCCGATCAGGCTATAGCGGGCGAAAATGTGCGTCCGCTCCTTGTCCGATGCCCGGTGCGCGAGCGCGGCTTGTTCGAGCGGGACATGCACCCCGATGTCCCCGGTGGTCGGGTTCATCGTGCCGATAAAGGCAACTACCGCGATGAAGACGAGATGCTGCAGGCTTGGGATTGCGATCCCGGTCACCACCATCAAGGCCGCGCAGGCGAGAAGCAGCGTGCGCAGGTCGTAACGCGGAGCCAAAAAGCCGATGGCCAAGGTGGTGGCGGCCGAGCCTAACAGCGCGGCGGTGGCGACCAAGCCGATCTGAAACGGATCGAACCCGATCTCGAGCAGATAGGCCGGCAGGATGATGGCGGCGAAGCCGTCGCCAAAGCCGCGGGCGGCGCGTGCCGCGTAGAGACAGATGACGTCCGCGCGTCCGGCCACGCCCCAGCGTTCGAGAATACCACTCTTGAACTGCGGCAACTGCAGCATCGATCAGTCAGCCGGCGTCACCGTGAAATCGTCGAAGTACATGTGGCTGTCGGCCTTGGACCACAGGCCGACGCGCCCCGACACCGGCTCGGGGAGCACATGCTCCAAGTAAAGCTTGCCGTCGAGATAGGCCGCGACCTTCGGCCCGGCGATGCGGACCTTGAGGTCATGCCACTGGCGAGTAGGGGTGGGTGTATTGCGAATCCATTTCACCGAGGATCGTTTGCCCTTCTCGAACTTCCACAGCACGAGATTGTTTTCGAGCGGATTCGCGCGGACGGTGAGATAGTCGCCGTTCGGCTTGAGATTGAACAAGATTCCGGCCCCCTGATCGATGCGGCCGGAAATTCCCTCGAAGCGCACGGAAATCTCGCCGTCGCGGAAATCGGTCACATCCTTGGCCACCACATAGGGGAAATAGGCATAAGCCTGAACGCGATCGAGGAATTCGGCATAGCGGTCACCGTAAAGCGTGCGCGCCTTGTCCGCGATGCCAGCGGCGGTTTGGCCCTCCTTCCACTGCCGCCCGTCCACCACCAGCACCTTGTTGTTGCCGTCGCTCTCGATCCGCCACACACCGACCACGCTGACGAACGATTTCGGCTCGGCGCCGACGGTCTCGTCCGAAAAGTCGAGCTTCACGGATTGCCCGGCACCAGCATATGCCAGGAGTGCCGCAAGGCCGACCGAGGCGGCGGCGACTGTCATGAGGGTCTTGCTCAGTTTCATGGTTGACCTCCGTCTTTGATGAGTTGTGGGGCGATTTGTGGCGGCCGGCGGCTCGACCACCACCCGATGACGATCAGAAGGGGAAGGGCGCCGAAGAACCAGACGAGTGCGGGCGATCCACTGGCGAGCAACGGATGACCCGGATACTCCTCACCGGCGATCGGCGTCGGATTTGGCCTTCCCGCCAGCGCATAGATGAGCGGCACGATTTCACGAGGGCTGGTCGAGCGACTCTTGTCCGAACGGCCGCCATAGGAATATTCGATCTCGCCGTAAGCTTCCTCGCTCGCGCTGCCAACGACGCTTTGGCCCGTCGTGGCGAGGCGCACGGTCACGCGGGGCATAGCCCGCTCGAGTTTGGCGAGCACGTTGCGCCGCAGATCGACGTAGCGCGGGTCCTCCGGAGCCAAGTGAATCGTAATGATCAGCGGCTCGCGCAAATCGGCAAGCGCCCGCTGATCGGCGGCGGGAAACGAGTTGCGGCGGTCCTCGGTCACGTCGACCGAGAGTGGGATCTGCGTGGACAACGCTATGACGGCGGCAGCGATCGTCACGCAGGCCACTGAGCGAATGACTTTGGTGCTGACCGGAACGCCGGGATGCAGCCACAACGCCGCAAGCGCGGCAAAGCCGCCGATCGCCGCGACGATACCCAACACCAGGCCGGCCGACAGCAGTCCCTGCTCAAACCCGCGCAACGTCTGCGTCAGCGACAACCGCGATATCCATCCGAGCACACCGGGCTGTCCGGCGAGCGCGAAGTCGAGCACCCAGGAGCCGATGCTGAAGGCAAGGGTGATGATCGCTGCCGTCGCCGCGCTTTCGGAGATGCTCGCCGAGAACAGCGCGATGGCGCCGACTAAGAGGCCGTAGAGTAGATGACCGATGACAAGGTTGAGCGTTTCGGGAACGTAGAGGTGTCCATGGAGCGCCAGCCAGACTGCAAGCGCCGAGGCGGCGCAGATGACGGCGCCGAGCCAGGCGCCGAAGATGGCCGCGATTTTGGCGAGGATGAGGGTCGGAACGCGATAAGGCAGTTGCACCAACAGAGCGAGCGCGCCCGATTCTTTTTCGCGCCCGAGGGTTCGAATCGCAACAAAGGGGAACAGCAGCGTAGCGACGAGGTAAAGTCCACCAAACGTCGGAACCAGCACGCCATCGAGCGGCGAGAGGCTGCTCGCGAGCGCGGGCGAATCCTGCCCGGCGGAGCTCGCCTCCCCGTAAAGGGCAACCGCCTGGAAAAAGCTGTAGCCCACGAGCGGGCAAAGGATCAGCAGCATGATCCACAGCGCACGCCCGCTCGCGATCTCCCAGAGCTCCTTTGCGAGCAACGGCAGAATTGGCGCATGGTGAGCAGCGGCGGTATCAGGTGAGCGCAAGGAAAACGTCCTCCAAGGCGGCTGCGGGTTGTCCGATCTGCGCGCGGAATTCCGAGAGCGTCCCGACACCGCGGACGCGACCTTCGGCAAGCAACACGAACCGATCGCAAACGCGCGCGGCGTCGCCCAATTGATGAATGGCGAGAACGAGCGTCCGCCCGCTTCCCGCGACTTCGCGCAGCACGTTCATGATGTCGCGCGTTTGGCGAAGGTCGAAGCCGTCGAACGGCTCGTCCATCATCACCAGCGGATGCGGGGTGAGCAGCGCCAGGGCCAGCAGGAAACGGCGCCCATAGCCCTTCGACAATGCGGCGATGCGCTTGCGCAGGACGGGGGCGAGACCAAGCGAGCGGATCGTTTCTGCAAGGAAGGCCTCCGACCTGCCGTAGATGGCCGCGAACAATTCGGCCACCCTTGCGACGTACTGGTCTTCCCAGGGACGAACTCCGTCGGGCAGGTAGAACAAGAATTCGCGCCGGCGCGGCAAGGGAAGGGCCGTTCCGCGCCAGAGAATTTGACCATCATCGGCTGCAACGGTGCCGGCGATTGCCTGCAGGAGCGTGGTCTTGCCGGCGCCGTTGGGTCCGATCAGCCCGAGCACCTCCCCGGCGTTGGCGGCAAAGGAAATGTCGGTCAGCGCGTGCTGATCGCCGTAGCGCTTGGCGAGGCGTTCGACCTGCATCAGTACGGGAGCGGTGACGCTTGATGCGGGCATCCTTGCACCTAGTTCCTGCGCACGAAAACGATGAGGCGAACGACATGTTTTTTGCTGTCCGTTTGATCCGTGCTCACCGTGATCGACACCGGCCGCGCGGCATTGCGCAAAACGACGTAGCTCGGATTGGAGCGGTCGGCGGCCTCGGCCCAGCCTGCGCCGAGACAGGACTTGACCTGACGCAGGGTTGCGCTGCGCGCCTTCTCCGCCGCTTCCGCGCTGTCCATCTCCGCGGAATCGCAGGTATAGGTCGCCGCGCCATAGAGGGAGCAGTCTTTCCAGTCGGGCAATACCACGCTCGCATCGCGAAAGTCGCCCTGCCGCGGCCGCCCGGCGATGGAGGCAAATCGCTCTTTCGTCACCGCCAGGTCCACGATGCGGCTCAAATCGAAACAGTAGGGCGGGACTTGCGAGCGTGCGTTTTGCGCAAGTGCCGTGGCCGGCAAGCTCGCCAGTGCAACAGCCATGACCGCGAGTTTTTTCATCATCGCTTGCCCTTCGCCGTCGGAGGCTCGAGCACTCCTTGCAATGGCAGTAAATCTTCGACGCTCTGTCCCGCCAATCTTTCGCGACCTATCAGGCTGATTGACGTGTCTATTTCCGTTGGCAGGATTTCATGCATATGTCGTATTCAGTCTTACACGTCTTTGCGGAATAATTTTTCGTGCAGGCTTGTTGTTGATCCCGACACTGCTTGCAGGCGTTCGCTTGTTCAGCTCGTGCCGCAGGAGTGATGCTGAAAACGCCGAACAGCACAAGGATCGCGGTAGCGATAGTTGGCATGACGATCTCCTCTCAATCCGGCTCCGCTGTCGGTGTACCTTCCCCAGAGGTCGCCACGCGGTCATTGATTTTCTTTGCCGTGACCTCCGCAGCAACGATCGCGGCCGTCGCGATGCGCATTTTCATCGCCTGTGCCATTGGACGTACGAGGCGACGTCTCGGGCGTTGGATCGCGGTGCGATCCAGCGCCCAATGGCGGAACAAGTTAGCTCTTGGCGCTGGCCGTCTTGTCGAGTGCGGCGCGCAGTCCCTTCGCCAGCTTCACGGCATCATCATTCGCCCAGAAGTGCAGGAAGAACAGCCGAGGCTGCTCGGAAAGCATGTGGTTGTGGACGGCCGTCACCTCGATGCCGTTCGACCGCAAAGCCTTGATCACCGGGTTCACCTCGTCTCCGGTCAGCACGAAGTCGCCGGTGATGGCGGCCTTGCCGCCGCCGGTCGGCTGGAAGCCGATGGCGATGGCCACGCCCATGGGCCCGGCGGGCGCAAGCTGCATTCCGCTCTCGCTGATCGGGTCGCGGCGCGGCACGGCGAACTGATAGACCCCGCCGTTGGCCTGCCCTTTGGCGCCGATGATCTGATCGAGCTGCGCAGTGTCGAGATCGATCGCCGGTTGCGAAGCGGGCGGGGGCGAGGCGGTCAGCGGGGTCTTGCTCGCTGCGAGGCCCGTCCGGATCGCCGTCGCGAGCTTCACCGGGTCGCCGTGGCCGCCGATATGCATATAGAAGGTCGCGGGATTGGCGCGCAGCACGTGATTGTGGACGGCGGTGATCTCGATCCCGTTCTCGATCAGCTTGGCCATGACCGGATTGATCTCGGTTTCGAGCAGCACGAGGTCGCCCATGACCATGGCTCCGCCATGGGCGGGCTTGAATGCCGTCCAGCCGCCGAGTGCCAATGCCGGGCGAATGGTGACGCCGTCGAGCGTCACGGTAAGGTCGCTGCGCGGAAAGCCGTACCGGTGAACGTCACCCGATACGGCAGCGCTCCGTCCCAGTGCTTCATCCACCTTCTTCCAGTCGATCTCCTGAGCCTTGGCGGCGCCGCCGATTGTCGCCGCGACGCAAATCGCAATTACGTGAACAGCACGCATGATGAGGTCCTCCTAGCTGACTGCCGTATCGCTCCGTATCCCTCGACCGCCTGTCGTCTGAACGAACCGTCGCTCGACGTTGTTCCAGCGGATCACCTCCATGAACGTGTCGACATAGCTCGCCGCCTTGGCGCCGAAGTCCATGTGATAGGAGTGCTCGTACATATCGAGCGCGAGAATCGGCGTGCCGCCCGCCAAGGTGTGGCAATGGTCCGATGCCCATTGGTTGACGAGCTTGCGGTCGCGCGGCGACCACGACAGCAGCACCCATCCGGAGCCGCCGCCCAGCGCCTTGCCCATGGCCACGAATTCGGATCGCCAACGCTCGGACGATCCGAAATCGCGCGCCAACGCATCACGCAGCGTCGGACCAGGTTCGCTTTGGTCTCCCAGGCCGTCGAAGAACAGCTCATGCAGGATCATCGAGTTCATCGCGACGAGTTGCTCGCGCTTGAGGCCGTTGATGAGGAAGCCGGCGGCCTTGGCGTAATCGAGCTCGGCAAGCTGTTCGTCGATCAGGTTGAGGCGTTTCACTGCCCCGCTGTAATTATTCTCGTAATGGCTGACGATCAGCCGCTCGGACATGCCCTTGATCCTGGCCGGGTCGCAAGACAGAGCCTTAATTTGGTACGCCATCAAACAATCCTCCGACGCAGTGTTGCTCGGCCGCTCATGAGGTTGCTCCTACGAGGTAAAGAACGATCCCCGCAATGCAGCACGCCGCTAGCGTTGGAATCATTCCGACCTTGAACCGAAAGATCGCGACCGCCGCCGCGATCGATAGGGCGAGAGCCCACGGATCAACGGTGAGGAAATTTGGCGCGTCGAATGACAGCGGAAATGCGCGGATGGGCACGGTTTCGCGAAAGACGGTGTGGATCGCAAACCAGATCGCAAGATTGAGGATCACTCCGACCACCGCCGCCGTGATAGCCGACAGTGCCGCGTTGAGCGGCTTGTTGCCGCGCAGCTTCTCGACGAATGGCGCGCCGAGAAAAATCCAGAGAAAGCACGGGGTGAAGGTGACCCACGTCGCGAGCAAGCCGCCGAGCGTGCCGGCCAGCATGGGCGGAAGTGAGCCCGGGTCGCGATAAGCGGCCATGAAGCCCACAAACTGCAGCACCATGATCAGCGGTCCCGGTGTGGTCTCCGCCATGCCGAGCCCGTCGAGCATCTCGCCGGGCTTGAGCCAGCCGTAATGTTCGACCGCCTGCTGCGCGACATAGGCGAGCACCGCATAGGCGCCGCCGAAGGTCACGACCGCCATCTTGCTGAAGAACACGGCGATCTGGCTGAAAACATTGGCGCTGCCGAGCGTGGCGAGCAGCGCGATGACCGGCACGAGCCAAAGCGCGAGCCAAATCGCCGAAACACCCAACGCGCGCGCGACCGTGGGGCGGGCGTGCTCGGGTATTCCCTCACCGAGCATGTCATCGACCACGGCCGCTTTGTCTTTCCGGCCGCCATGGCCCGTGTTGGCTTCAAATCCGGCGAATCCGGTCGATGCCGCGGCAAAGCCGATGATGCCCGCGCCGAAAACAATGACTGGAAACGGAACACTGAAGAAGAAGATGCCGATGAAGGCGATCGCGGCCAGCGCGACCATCACGTTGTTGCTAAGCGCGCGCTTGCCGATTCGAACGAGCGCTTCGATCACGATGGCAAGGACAGCGGCCTTAAGGCCGAAGAACAGCGCGACGACGATCGGAACGTTGCCCCAGGCGGCGTACACGTAGCTCAGCGCCATGATGGCGATGATGCCGGGAACGACAAAAAGCCCGCCGGCGATGATGCCGCCGAGCGTGCGATGCATCAGCCAGCCGATATACGTCGCAAGTTGTTGCGCCTCGGGGCCGGGCAGCAGCATGCAATAGTTGAGCGCGTGCAGGAACCGTTGCTCCGACACCCAGCGTTTCTCCTCGACCAGGATGCGGTGCATGACCGCGATCTGGCCGGCGGGGCCGCCGAAGCTGAGCGCCGCGACACGCAGCCAAGTCCGGAACGCCTCGCGCAGCGAGACGCCGTGCTGCGGCTTCCATCGCTCGGTGATCGAGAGTTCAGCCACTACGTGCCTCATCGGTGGGGCGAATACTCGAGTCGGCTTATTCCAACGCGCATGCTTATCGGCGTTTCTTGCGGAAGTACTCGTAGAGGTCGTTGAATAGGTCGGCCCCGCGCGCAATCCGCTGCGTGTCATCCTTGGTCGCAGCGCCGATGCCCTCCATCAGCGTTCGGATACCCGCGACTTCGGTTCGTCCGAACTTGCCGTCCTTGAGATCGATATCGTGGATGATCTCGGCGATGGCGCGAAGCGCTGCGTCTTTGACGCCGCATCGGTCGAGCAGCACCTCGAAGGTGCATTTGTCGCCTTCGTGGGTGAATTCCGCCTCGAACATGTCGAAACGCAGCTCGCCCTCCCTCGGGCGATAGCCTTTGCCGGAGACGAATTTGAACTGGGCTTGCGGATCGATGAAGCGGCGTATCAGCCAAGCGCTTGCGATGCGGTCGACATAGACGCCCTCGCGTGTGACCCACGTCCGGTTGCGAAGCATTTCAGGCGCCGCTGATTGCGCCGTGTCTTTGCCTCTCACGTCGGCACCCTCGTTCAATCGAGCCTCTAAAGTTCCGATCACTTCTTCCGCCGTATTGCGGCCGATAGCACCGAAGAAATCGATCGCGACGATTTCCGCGAGACGTTTACGCAGCCGAGCGACCTGGGCCCGAACATCCGCGAGAGTGGAAGTCTTTGCATTGGGACGCAGCGACTTCGCAAGAACGCGCGCGTCCTTGACCAGTTGCGCGTAGTCGGCGTCGCGCGCCTTGTCGAACAAAGCGCGGATCTCCTGGTCGGAGAGGCCGTCGATCAGGCGCGCCTCGCAAACGAAGGCTTCACCTCCTCCCTCCTCGATTTCGCGCAACAACCACTCGAAATCCTCTTGTGTCTCCTCGTTCATGGGCAGCACGTGCACCGCATTTTTCACGGCGATGGCGCCGAGGGCCTGCAGCCGGCGCCAAATCTTGACGCGCAGATATGCGGGCTTTGCCGGAAGTTGGTGGATGAGCAGGAGCCAGCTATGCGCCAACACCGCCGGAGTTCCGACATTCATGGGAATCGAGACCGTATCAGGCAAGCAATCGAGTGCAACATATGTATCATCAACTTGCCGTGTTCGGCCGTGATCGCGCCGAACCAATCCGCACGTGAACCGCTCGACGAATTGCAAGTCGACGCACTTCCTTGCCCAGGTCGCATCCGACTTCGAAGCGGCAAAATGGTGCCGCCGGCGAACCCGAGCGGGGAGAGATGGGACGCTGCGGCACGGAGGCCATCGAATTTACCGCCAAACCTTGATGCCACGTTGTTGTTGCCGTTATGCCGGCCGGTGCAAGAAATCGCATGCCTCAGGCCGTATCGACAAATACCGCGGCACGATGCGATTGGGGCAGGAACGCATAGACTTTGTTTCTCTTCCGGTTGAGTGCCAGCGTGTGTGCCCCCCCTTCCGTCGTCACAACCTCCTCGCGGCGCATGGTGCCAATGTCGATGACGTCTATGACCCCAGGATCACCTATGGCCACGTAGAGATGCCCAGATTGCGGATGCAGGAAAATGACGTCGGGGGCACCGCTTAGAGGAACATCGGCGAGTACATCGCCCGATGTCGCCTCAATTGCGAGCAACAGGCCTGCATCGCAAGCACACAGTAATCGACCCGTGGCCGGATCGAGTTCCAATCCGTGCGGTCCGGCCGCCGGGACCTCGTACTCCTTCAAGATCTTGGTCGGATTACGAGCATCAATCGCAATGATCCGCGCGGGAGAGGCAATGTTGACGAAGAACATCTCGCCCGCCGCGTCGTAAATCGTCCACCGCGTGCGACCAGGGACCTTGACTTCGGCGATCCGTTCCCGGCGCGCCAGATCGACGACCGATACCGAATGCGAGTCCGGAATCGAGGGGTCGCCGACGTTCGCGACAATCAAAATGCCGCGAGCCGAGTCGAACGCGAGTCCGTTCGGCTTCATGCCTACGACGATCTTGAACGCATCGCGCTCAGCATGTGGCGAAAACACCGAGACAGTGTTTTCGCCTCGATTGGATGTAAAGACGAGGCCACGCGCTTCGGACACGAGCGCACCTGCCACTGCCACGAGTCCGGGCATCGACTCAATGTATAGATCACGCCCGCTGTCGATCACGTCGATCGCATCGTTGCTTGTATGCGCAACGTAGAGCCGATCTGTGGGAAGATGAATATCCGCGTGATCGAATCCACCCTTGGCTCGATTCGCGGGAAGCTCGATGTGACCGAGTAGACGAAGCACCATTGCTGCAAACCTCCCCTTCGCTCAATCCCGACGCAACTTTTTGGGATCGCCGCCGCAATAGAGATAAAGCGCATCGTAGACGTGCCGCTCGCGGCGCATCGTTTCGTGATCGTCGTAACCCTCGGCGGCGGCGAGCCGCTTGAACCCTTCGGCGATCGCCTCGAGGCCAGGTGACTCGGGCGTAAGATCGCGCCGCGGCGTATCCGCGCCGCGCACGATCAACGCCAGGCGGCCGACAGCTTCGTCCTTGACGTTGTATTTCTTGACGATCGCGTCGAACGAACACTCCTCGCCATGGTGACCGAGTTCGACGCCGGCAACGTCATAAGGGATGGCGCCGGTCTTGCGCGCCACACTCTCGACCTCGCCAACGGGAGCGAACAGGAACTCCGCATCGCGATCGACGAACGTGCGAATAAGCCAAGGACAGGCCACGCGGTCGACCTTCACATTGGCGCGCGTAATCCATTTCATCGGTATCTCCTAGCGGGTTGAGCGATGATTAATCGCGGGTTCGGTAGGCCAGCGTCCGGTTGCGCGTGGCGGTGAATAAGTGTATCAATGTCGGAAAGCTCTTGCAACATATGTATCATTTCCCAGGTGGGCGGCGCGGGAGTTATGAGAAATTCTATGGCAGGGGAGAGAAACGATGCTTTGCCGGCAAGCTCCGAAAGCTTTATTTGCACGGTTGGAGGACGGAAAACCGAGGTTCTCCAATAACTAGGAGTCATGAAAAATGCTACGGACAATCCCCACCGAAATACGCGTTGCTTCTGCCGCTGGCGGTCGCCGGCGCTGCGCACGGCCAGCCGCCCATTCTTGGCCGACTCGCACCGTCTTGCGGATGATGTGCGAGGCACTGCAGGACGGTCTTGCGGCGCATCGGCACTATGAGCAGCTGAGATCGCGGGGTGTTGCGCACGATGCGGCGCTGCGACAGGCGCTCGCCATCGCTCCGGCTCCCTTCGAGCCCGCGCGCGAAAGGATCATGCCGTTATGTTTCGCAGGTCGGGCGTAGCGCGCACCGGGCTGTCTGCTCGAAAAACAACGAGGTCAGCGCGAGAGCCGCCGAGCCTGACGCGACTTCGCCTTCAGCCTGTCGAGTTGACGAGCATCCTCCGCGCCTTCAGCCAGGAGCCACTCACTGAACGCAACAATCTTCGGCAACTTGGCCACCGCCCTGGAGCAGACGATCCAGTATGCGTAGGAAACGGGCATCGGGATATCGAACGGACGCACAAGCCGGCCGCCGATCAAATCCCACGCGGCCAGCGCCGTGCGCGCGAGCGCGATCCCTTGGCCGTCGACCGCGGCGTCGATCGCCATGCTTGCCTGGTTGAGAACCGGGCCGCGTGAAGGATCCACACCGTTGACGCCGGCAAAGTCGAGCCATTGGCGCCAGCCTTCGCGATCGCTGACGTGCAGCAGCGTGAAGCGAGCGAGATCCGATGGCGTGCGCAGCGCCGTGCGGCCGTTGACAAGCTTCGGACTGCACACCGGAAAGAGCTGCTCGGTGCACAGCCGAGTGACGTGCAGTCCGGCGGCGGTTCCGTCGCCGTGGCGAATGGCGAGATCGATGTCCTCGCGCGCGAAGTCGACGTGATGCATGGACGCGCTGACCCTGAGATCGATCTCCGGGTGGGCCTCGGCGAAGCGGCCGAGCCGGTGCACGAGCCACTTCGCTGCAAAATTTGGCGAGGTGCTGACCGTGAGCGCGCCGCCGCTCTGGCGTTGCAGCAGCCGCTCCGTTCCGTCGCCGATGCGATCGAATGCATCGCGCACGACGACGAGGTAGGCACGCCCGGCCTCGGTGATCACCAGCCGCTGGCGTTCGCGATTGAAGAGCTTCAGTCCGAGCTCGGCCTCGAGCGCCTTCACCTGATGACTGACCGCGCCCTGGGTGACGCAAAGTTCCTCGGCGGCGCGCGTGAAGCTCTCATGGCGGGCAGCGGCCTCGAAGGCCTTGAGCGCGTTGAGCGGTGGCAAGCGGCGAGGCATCGGCCAGCCAAATCATGAGAAAAACTACGGCAGGCTAAGGACAACGGCCTTTGCCCGCAACACAATTCGGCCTGTCGTTGGGGCATATGCATGCTCGAAGGGTTATTGCCATGCCTGCACCGCCGTACTTGGGTTGCGGCATGGCCGCCCATTGCGTCCTTGCCGCGCAGTCGCTACACCCGCCGGCGGCGATCAGTCGAGATCGTCCCGAGGTTATCCATGCGCGCGGAAATCCAAAATGTCGTCGACGAAATCAAGCAGTCCGTTGGACTGCTGAGGAGGCATCTTTGACGTCGACAAGGCGCGCGCGCGGCTCAATGAACTCAACAAGCAGGCCGAAGACCCTGCGCTGTGGAACGATCAGCAGCGCGCCCAACGCGTGATGCAAGAGCGCACCGCGCTCGAGGACCAGCTCGGCGCCATCGGCCGCATCGAGCAAGAGCTCGACGACCAGCTCACCATGATCGAGCTCGGAGCGGCCGAGAAAGACCAGAAGGCCGTTGCCGAGGCAGAAGCGGCGCTGCAGAAGCTCAAGGAGGAGGTGGCGCGGCGCGAGCTTGAGGCGCTGTTATCGGGCGAGGCCGATTCCAACGACACCTATCTCGAAGTTCACGCCGGAGCGGGCGGCACCGAAAGCCAGGATTGGGCCAGCATGCTGCTTCGAATGTATACGCGCTGGGCCGAGCGGCACGGTTACAAGATTGAGTGGATCGAAGAAACCGAAGGCGAGGCGGCCGGGATCAAATCGGCGACAATACAGATCAAGGGTCGCAATGCCTTCGGCTGGCTCAAGACCGAGAACGGAGTGCATCGGCTCGTGCGCATTTCGCCGTTCGATGCCAATGCGCGCCGGCACACCTCGTTCGCCAGCGTCAACATTTACCCCGTCGTCGACGACCGCATCAAAATCGATATCAAGGAATCCGACGTGAGGGTTGACACGATGCGGGCCGGGGGCGCCGGCGGCCAGCACGTCAACAAGACGGAGTCGGCGGTACGCCTCACTCACATCCCCACCAACATCGCGGTGGTGTGCCAGAACGATCGCTCGCAGCACCGCAACCGGGCGCAAGCCTGGCAGATGCTGCGTGCGCGTCTTTACGAGCGCGAATTGAAACGGCGCGAGGAAAAGGCCGCCGCCGAGCAGGCCGCCAAGACCGACATCGGCTGGGGCCATCAGATTCGCTCCTACGTGCTGCAGCCGTATCAGATGGTGAAGGATCTGCGCACCGGCGTGCAGACCTCGAACACGGGTGCCGTGCTCGACGGCGACCTCGACCAGTTCATGGAAGCGGCGCTGGCGCAAAAGGCGTTCGGGACCGGCCCAAAGGAAGTGGAGGACGTGGACTAGACATCCTCACGGGCCGCCGTCGAGCTTTTCGCCTGCGCGCAAGAACTTCTGCGGATCGACCGCCTCGCCTTTGAGGCGTGTCTCGTAATGCAAGTGCGGCCCGGTGGAGCGCCCCGTCGAGCCGACCTTGCCGACGATCTGCCCGCTCTTCACCGATTGACCGACGCGAACGTCGATCGAGGAGAGGTGCGCATAGCGCGTGGAGAGCCCGTTGTGGTGGTCGACCTCGACCACCCGGCCGTAGCCGCCGTTCCAGCCCGCGGCGATCACCGTCCCATCGGCCGTTGCGCGCACCGGATCGCCGGACTCGCCATGAAGAGCGAGCCCGGTTTGCATGGCGGGCGCGCCCTGGTCTGGATCGATGCGCACGCCGAAGCC
>JBJMTU010000197.1:0-4365 GCA_045811545.1 Xanthobacteraceae bacterium
CATGGCGTGATAGGCGCGACGCATCAGATCCGGCAGCTCCTGGACCGAATGCGCCAGCGCGCACCATTTGGTGACCGGCCGATACACGTCGGCGGCACGGAATACCGGCCGCACGTATTGCCGCGCCAACGGCACCCCGGCCGGAAGGATGAGCAGCGGGACGTTCTCGGAAAACGCCTGGGCAATGCCGGGGAACGCGTTTTCGATGCCCGGGCCGGCCTGCGCGGCGAATACGCCGTTGCGCTTGCCGCGCTTGATGCGCGTATAGCCGTCGGCCATGCCGACGCCGACGCGCTCTTGCCGGCAAAGGATCGGACGAATGTCGAGCGCAGCGCAGGCCTCGATCAGCGGGTTGCGCGGATAACACGAGAGGAACTCGGTCCCCTCGCGCCTGAGAATTTCGGCAATGACCGCGGCTCCGTTCATGGGGGCTCCTCCCTGCTAACGCGGCATTGTGCCATACCCGCGTTGGTTGCCCCGGCAGCAGCCCCACCCGCCGGCAAGCCGCGAATTCTGCTGGTTTTAGGCCGTGTTGGAAACGGGTCACACGGCCGGCGCAAAGCCGTTGCAAGCAGGCCGATCTGCCGGCGTCGCGTTGTGCGAGGGGGCACGGCCATGTTAACGATGGCTGAATATTGTGCGTCAATATTATCCCTCGCGGGGCAGTGAGAGGGGGGCAGATGACGGGTCGGCGCACCGCGATCGCTGCGCTTTTGGCTGCGCTCTCGCCCGCCATGGCGTCTGCGGCGGAGGGCGATGCACGCGCCTTTGTACAGCCGGCGCCCGCCTATGATTGGACGGTGACGCTCGGCGCGGAGGGCAGGTTCGAGCCTCTATTTCAAGGATCAAGCTACAATCGCCTGCGGCCCTATCCAATCTTCGCGGTTCGCCGCTACGGCACGCCTGAGCCGTTCCGTGGTCCGCGGGACGGCATCGGCATCGGATTGATCGGGGGAAGCAATTTCCAGATCGGCCCCGTCGGCCAGTTCGTGTGGTGGCGCCGAGAGAGCATGGAACCGTCGGCGTTGCGGGGCCTCGGCGATGTCCCCTGGGCAGGCGAGGTCGGCCTCTTTGCGGAATACTGGTGGGTTCCGTGGCTGCGCACCCGCACCGAGGTGCGCCAGGGCTTCAATGGCCACCGTGGGATCGTCGGCGATGTGTTCATGGACGCCGTGGTCCCCGTGGGCGCGCGATGGACGCTGTCCGGTGGCCCGCGGGTTACGCTTGTGACCGCCCCCGCGATCAGTCCGTATTTCGGCATCACCGCGGCACAGTCGGCGGCCTCGGGACTACCGATATTCGACGCCAAGGGCGGCATTCGCTCGTTCGGAGCAGGCACGCAAGCGCGTTACCAGTGGACGCCGCAGTGGGCGACGCACGCCTTCCTCGAGTACGAACGGCTCAGCGGCGATGCCGCAGGCTCGCCGCTCGTGACCCAGCGGGGTTCCCCGGACCAGCTGACAATTGGGTTTGGGGCAACGCACGCTTTCGACATTAAAACGCCTTGGTAACCGGCGACTGCATTTAGAACTAACGGGGCCGGACGGTGGGGCACTCCCGGCCCTTCAGTTCGGGGAGCCGAGAGCAGGTCGCGTCGAGAACTGGGCTCGGAGGGGGGCATGGTCAAGCACGCCGGTGTAGCAGCCTGGTTGGCAGGGATCGCCGTAATCGTCGCGCTCACCGTCTGGTCCGGCGTCGGCTCGGTCGGCCACGCGGTTTCGAGCGTCGGTTGGGGAATTCTGCTCGTGGTGGTGGTGCGCGCCGTCACGGTTTTGGTGGCGGGGGCCGGCTGGTGGCTGCTTTTTCCCACCAAAGTGCGCCCGCAGCTCGGCACATGCCTCGGATTGAGATTCGTTCGCGAGGCGGTCAATGTCCTCTTGCCCGTCGCGCAAGTGGGCGGCGACGTGGTGGGCGCGGCATTGCTGAGAGGCCAGGCGGTACCGGGCGCGCTCGCGGCCGCCAGCGTTATCGTCGACGTTCTCATCCAGGCTGCCGCACAGTTTCTGTTTGCGCTTGTCGGTCTTCTGATCCTGGTTGCACTGGAAGCAGATCAGGCTTTGGCGCAAACGGCCGCGGTCGGGCTTGTGGTCGCAGCGCTCATGCTCGCCGGCTTTTATTTCGCGCAACGCCAGGGCGGGCAGCGCATTCTTCAATGGATCGTGAGTCGTCTGGCGGGCGCCCGGGAATGGCGCGTGCTCGGTACCATCGACGCCGTTTATCACAACCTGGGCAGGATCTACGCGGCGCGATGGAGCTTCATCGCCAGCAGCGTCGTGCACATGGCCGGGTGGGTTGTCGGCGCAGCCGAAGTCTGGATCGTGTTCGCGTTCATGGGACACCCCGTGAGCATCGCCGAGGCGATCGTCATCGAAAGTCTGATGCACGCGGTTCGCGGCGCGGCTTTCGCCGTTCCCGGGGCACTTGGAGCGCAGGAGGGCGCGCTGATGCTGCTGTGTGCGGCATTCGGAATTCCGCCGCAGGAAGCGATTGCGCTATCGCTCGTCAAGCGAGCCGCCGATCTCGCCGTCGGCGTGCCGGGCCTTGTCGGCTGGCAGATGCTGGAGTGGGGACGCTTTTTGCCGAGCTGGCGCGCGCGGCCTGCACTCAACCCGGTCGATCCCCGCTCGCAGATCCGCTGAGCCAAGGCATGATTCTGTTCTGGTGGTCGGTTGCGGCGTCGGCGGTCGCCGTCGGCGGCTGCGCATATCTCATTGCGGCGATGGTCCTGGTTCGCCGCTTTGCACGCGATCGCGCTTCACCAACTCCTGTTGGCGCGCCGGCAGTCACTATACTCAAGCCATTGCATGGCGACGAACCGGGCCTGTTCGATAATCTGCGCTCCTTCTGCACCCAAGACTATCGCGGCGATATTCAGATCGTCTTCGGAGTGCAGGATCCCCGCGACGGTGCAATCGCGGTCGTCGAGCGATTGCGCAAGCTGCAGCCTGGTCGTGATGTCGATCTCGTGATCGACACCAGCGTCCATGGGGTCAATCGCAAGGTCTCCAACCTCGTCAACATGGCGCCGCGCATCCGGCATGAGATCCTCGTTCTCGCCGACAGCGACATGCGGGTCGAGCCCGATTATCTTTCCCGCGTCATCGCCGCGCTGGAAGAGCCCGGCGTCGCCGCGGTGACCTGCCTCTACTACGGCGTTGCCATCACCAGCACGTGGGCAAGTCTCGGCGCGCTGCTCATCAACGCGCACTTCCTGCCGAGCGTCGTGGTCGGGCTGGCGCTCGGCCGGGCACGTCCTTGCTTCGGCTCCACGATCGCGCTCAGGCGCGAAGCGTTGGCCGAAATCGGCGGCTTCAAGCCTTTTGCCGATTGCCTCGCGGATGACTACGCGATCGGAGCGGCGCTGCGCACGCGCGGCTACACAATCGCGATACCGCGCTTCGCCATCGCCCACATCTGCACCGAAACGTCGCTGCGCGATTTGTGGCGGCACCAACTGCGATGGGCGCGCACCGTCAGGAGCATCGATCCTTCCGGCTATGCGGGTTCGCTGGTGAGCCACCCCCTCGCGTGGGCGCTGATCGCGGCGCTGCTTGGCGCCGGCTCGGCCGCAGCTCTCCCGGCAGTCCTCATCGCCATGGCGGCAATCGCGTGCCGGACGGCGCTTCTGCGCCAGGTCGAGCACGCTTACGCACTTCCGCCGCAAACGTATGGGCTTCTACCCGCCTGCGACCTATTGTCGTTCGCGGTCTTCGTTATAAGCTTCCTGAACTGGGAAGTGAGCTGGAAGGGCCGCCGCCTCCGCATGGTTGCAGGAGCGTGGACGGCGGATCGGGGGACACAATCATGATGCCGACGCTGTTTCTACAAGGCCCATCGTACGAGGGCTTCGACGGTGGTGCGGGCGCACGCTACCAGGGGCGCCGCGAGATCCAGTCCTTCTGGTATCCGACCTGGCTCGCTCAACCCGCCGCGCTCGTCGAGGGCTCCAAGCTCATCGATGCGCCGCCGCACCGGCTCAAATTCCAGGACATCGCACCCGCGGCGACGAGCCGCGATCTCGTCGTGATGCACACCTCGACCCCGTCGTTCTCGTCGGATGTGCGAACCGCCGAGGCGCTCAAGGCGCTCAAGCCGAGCCTGAAGATCGGCATGATCGGGGCCAAGGTCGCCGTCGAGCCGGAGGCGAGCCTGAAGGCGTCGCCGGCGATCGATTTTGTCGCCCGCAACGAGTTCGATTTCACCATCAAGGAGGTCGCCGAAGGACGCGACTTCGACCGCATCGCCGGGCTCTCCTGGCGCAACGGCGACGGCACCATCGTACACAACGAGGACCGCGCGGTGCTGGAGAACATGGACGAGCTGCCGTTCGTCACGCCGATGTACCAGCGCGATCTCGTCATCGAG
>JBJMTU010000198.1:0-17431 GCA_045811545.1 Xanthobacteraceae bacterium
CGTGCCATGTTCGAAAGGTCAGCCGAGGCCGTCGCCACTCTGGTCGAGGCTTGCAAGAAGATCGCACCAAATCTGGCGAAGTGACGGTGCTCATGTCCCGGGCGAAGCGCGGCACGGAGCTCGTGCGGATGACATGCAGCAGCGCAGTCAGGCTTGCCAGATATGACACGATTAGGTGCTGCATCGGAGCCGGGGCAGGCAAAAGGTCCGCATGAACATCCACGAATATCAAGCCAAAGCGGTGTTGCGGGAATTCGGCGTGCCGGTGCCGGGCGGGCACGCCGCCTTTTCGGTCGAGGAGGCGGTGAAGGCCGCGCGCGAGCTCGGCGCGCCGGTGCTCGTCGTCAAGGCGCAAATTCATGCCGGCGGACGCGGCAAGGCCGGGGGCGTCAAGGTGGTGAAATCGAACGAGGAGGTGCGCAAGGAGGCCGAGCGTCTGCTCGGAGCGGTCCTGGTCACGCATCAGACAGGTCCGCAAGGCAAGCAGGTCCATCGCCTCTATATCGAGGAGGGCTCGGCCATCGAGCGCGAGTTCTATCTCTCGGCGCTCGTCGACCGCGAAAGTTCGCGCATTGCCTTCGTGGCATCGACGGCGGGGGGCATGGACATCGAGGAGGTCGCGCGCACGCGCCCCGAGCAAATCGTGACCTTCGCCGTCGATCCCGCGACCGGGATCATGCCGCATCACGGACGGCGGGTGGCGCAGGCGCTTGGGCTGCGTGACGATCTTGCCAAACGCGCGGAAAAACTTGTGGCACAGCTTTATGCGGCCTTCGCCGCCAAGGATATGAGCCTGCTTGAAATCAATCCGCTGGTCGTCACCAAAGCAAAAGAGCTCATCTGTCTCGACGCCAAAATCGGCTTCGACGACAACGCGCTTTACCGCCATCCGGACATCGTGGCGTTGCGCGATCTCACCGAAGAAGATGAGAAGGAAATCGAGGCTTCGAAATACGACCTCAATTACGTCGCGCTCGACGGCACGATCGGCTGCATGGTCAACGGCGCGGGGCTGGCCATGGCGACCATGGACATCATCAAACTTTATGGCGAGGCGCCGGCGAATTTCCTCGACGTCGGCGGCGGCGCCAGCAAGGAGAAAGTTGCGGCCGCCTTCAAGATCATCACCGCCGATCCCAAAGTGCGCGGCATTCTGGTCAATATTTTCGGCGGGATCATGAAATGCGACGTCATCGCCGAAGGCGTCGTGGCAGCGGTGAAGGAGGTGGGCTTGCGGGTGCCGTTGGTCGTGCGGCTCGAAGGCACCAACGTCGAGCTCGGTAAGGAGATCATTGCGAAGTCCAACCTCAACGTCACCTCCGCTGACGACCTCGACGATGCCGCGCAGAAGATCGTTAAAGCGGTAAAAGGAAGCTGAGGATGACCGCAGGTCGAAAGCCGCAGGGCGATCTCGCTCCACCTCCCCGTTTCAGTCCCCTTTCAGGGGCAGATGGATCGAGTTCACCGCATCCTTGACCACGTCATGTCCATTCTTATCGACAAAGACACCAAGGTTATCTGCCAGGGTTTCACTGGCAAGAACGGCACATTCCATTCCGAGCAGGCGATCGCCTACGGCACCAAGATGGTCGGCGGCACATCGCCGGGCAAGGGCGGCACCACCCATCTCGGTCTGCCCGTGTTCAACACGGTAGCAGAGGCGAAGGAGCGGACGGATTGCGACGCAAGCGTGATCTACGTTCCGCCGGCCGGCGCAGCCGACGCGATTTGCGAAGCGATCCAGGCGGAAATTCCTCTCATCGTCTGCATCACCGAAGGCATCCCCGTCCTCGATATGGTGAAGGTCAAGCGCGCGCTGTCGGGAGGAAAGTCGCGGCTGATCGGGCCGAACTGCCCGGGCGTGATGACCGCGGGGGAATGCAAGATCGGAATCATGCCCGGCAACATTTTTGCGTCCGGCAAGGTCGGGATCGTATCCCGTTCGGGCACGCTCACATATGAAGCCGTCTATCAGACGACGCGCGAAAGGCTTGGTCAGACCACCGCCGTCGGCATCGGCGGTGATCCGGTCAAAGGCACCGAATTCATCGACGTGCTGGCGATGTTCCTGGCCGACAAGGCGACGGAAGCGATCATCATGATCGGCGAGATTGGTGGCTCGGCCGAAGAGGACGCCGCTCAATTCCTTGCCGATGAAGCCAAACGTGGCCGCACGAAGCCCATGGTCGGATTCATTGCCGGTCGCACCGCGCCGCCCGGCCGCCGCATGGGTCATGCCGGTGCCATCATTTCCGGCGGCAGGGGCGATGCGGAAAGCAAAATTGCGGCCATGGAAGTCGCTGGCATCAAGGTCGCACCATCGCCGGCGCGTTTGGGCAACACCCTGGCCGAGTTGATGCGGCGGTAAAATAACAAGCCGTTGCCGCGGCATAACCGGCGTGCTGCATAAAAAAAGCCGTATAACAACCTACCCTGGTGCCTCTGGGGGGCGCTTTTGCCGGCGACTGTGGCGAAGGGGTCACAGCTTATTCCGAGTCGCCGCACTACAGTCACGACTAAGACGCACCCGGCGTCATCCGAGCGCCGGCGTGCGGGTTCAAGTTGCTGCCGGGGAAGCGTTGTGAGCAGCGGCTTGCCGAAACCTACTCGAACATCGGACAGGGGATTTGCGATGAAAAAACTCTTCCTTGCTACGACCGCTTTTGTTGTGCTTGCGGCGGCTTCTGCGGGGGCTGCGGACATGTCGGCGCGGCCGGTCTACGCTCCTCCTCCGGCGCCCGTCTACAGTTGGACCGGCATGTATTGGGGCGCGAACATCGGGTACAGCTGGGGACACTCCAAGTACGATGCGACCATGCTTGGCCTCGGCACGATCTCTAGTTCCGAGAAAATCGACGGCGTCATCGGCGGCGGCCAAACGGGATACAACTATCAATTTGGCGCGTGGGTGTGGGGACTAGAAACCGACATCCAGGCGTCCGGCCAAAAGGGCGGCTCGACCTTGCAGGCCCTCGGCGGGCTAGCGACGGTCACGACCGACCGCAAGCTCGAGTGGTTCGGGACGACGCGGGCGCGCCTGGGCTTCCTGGCGACCCCGAACGTGCTGGTATACGGCACCGGTGGTGTCGCTTATGGTCAGGTCAAGAACAGCGCAACGGTTACCACGGGCCTCGGCTCCGCCACCGCGACCTTTGAGGATCTGAAGGCCGGATGGACGGCGGGTGGCGGCATCGAGGGCGCGCTGGGCGGGGGCTGGAGCGTGAAGGTCGAATATCTCTACTTTGACCTCGGCAAGACCACGGACACGGACATCACGCCGGGTTTAGGCACGGTCGCTAGTGAGACCTGGCGGAACACGGACAACATCGTGCGCGTCGGTGTGAACTACAAATTGGGCGGCGGTTACTGATCGCAAACCCGACTCTTTCTCATCGAAGGGCCGCTTGCAGTCGTAAGCGGCCCTTTTTTGTTGGGTATGCGCGCGCACTCGGGGTTAAAGTGAACAGCAATTCACAGCTTGCTGGTTGCCGCAACGCGGACGCAGCATAAATAGTATAGGCTTGCGGCCCACCCTCCCCGGCCGGCGAGTTGCGACCGGCCACCCCCGTTCGAAGTCACAGGACCTGCGCATGTCTCGTCAGGACGCCAACGCCGCCTTCGCCCGCACGTCTTTCCTCTACGGCGGCAATGCCGACTACATCGAGAATCTCTATGCCCGCTATGAGACGGACCCCGCCGCGGTCGATGCCGAATGGCGGACGTTCTTTGAGAGCCTGAAGGACGAGCGTGCCGACGTCATGGCGGGCGCGCGGGGGCCGTCATGGCGGCGGCCATACTGGCCGCAACCTGCGCGCAGCGAACTCGTCGCCGCACTCGACGGCGATTGGCGGGAGATCGAGCGCAGCCTCGGCGACAAGGTCAAGGCGCGGGCGCAGGCCGCTGGCGTCGAATTCTCCGCTGCCGAGGTCCAGCAGACGACGCGCGACTCGGTCCGCGCCCTCATGCTGATCCGCGCCTACCGCGCGCGCGGGCACTTCTACGCCAATCTCGACCCGCTGGGCCTCGAGCCCCATCGCAATGAGGAGGATCTCGATCCTCGCTCCTATGGCTTCACGGAAGCGGACTACGATCGCAAGATCTTTCTCGACCGCGTGCTCGGCCTTGAATTCGGCACGCTGCGGGAAATTCTCGCCATCCTTCGCCGCACCTACTGTCAGACGCTCGGGGTCGAGTTCATGCACATCTCGGATCCGGCGCAGAAGGGTTGGATCCAGGCGCGCATCGAAGGGCCGGACAAGGAGATCACCTTCACACCCGAAGGCAAGCGCGCGATCCTGAACAAGCTGATCGAGGCCGAAGGCTTCGAGAAATTCTGCGATCTGAAGTTCACCGGCACCAAGCGTTTCGGTCTCGACGGCGCCGAATCGATGATCCCTGCGCTCGAGCAGATCATCAAGCGCGGCGGCGCGCTTGGCGTGAAAGAGATCGTCATCGGCATGGCTCACCGCGGCCGGCTCAACGTGTTGGCGCAGGTGATGGGCAAGCCGCATCGCGCCATCTTCCACGAGTTCAAGGGAGGCTCGTCGACACCGAACGAGATCGAGGGCTCAGGCGACGTGAAATACCATCTCGGCGCCTCTTCCGATCGCGAGTTCGACGGCAACCGCGTGCATCTCTCGCTCACCGCCAATCCGTCCCATCTCGAAATCGTCAATCCGGTTGTGCTCGGTAAGGTGCGCGCGAAACAGGATCAGCTCGGCGCGACCCGCGAAGATCGCACCATGGTCATGCCACTGCTCATTTCCGGGGATGCCGCCTTCGCCGGGCAGGGAGTGATTGCCGAGTGCTTCGGCTTGTCGGGACTGCGCGGGCACCGCACCGGCGGCTCGGTGCATTTCATCGTCAACAATCAGATCGGGTTTACGACCTATCCCCGGTATTCGCGTTCCTCGCCCTATCCGTCCGATGTCGCCAAGATGATCGAGGCACCGATCTTTCACGTGAACGGGGACGATCCGGAAGCGGTGGTGTTTGCAGCCAAGGTCGCGACCGAGTTCCGGCAGAAATTCCAGCGCCCCGTGGTCGTCGATATGTTCTGCTACCGGCGGTTCGGGCACAACGAGGGCGACGAGCCGTCATTCACTCAGCCGCTGATGTACAAGGCGATCCGCAAGCATCCTCCGATTGCCGAGATCTATACCAAGAAGCTGGTCGGCGAGAATGTCGTCACCGAGGGTGAGGTCGAGAAGATGCGCGTCGATTGGCGCGCCAAGCTCGATGCCGAGCTCGAAGCGAGCCAGGGTTACAAGCCGAACAGCGCCGATTGGCTCGACGGCCGTTGGGCCGACATCAAGGCGGCGCGCGATGCGGATGATCCGCGCCGCGGCCACACCGGCGCCCCGCTCGCGATGCTCAGGAAGATCGGAGACAGTATCACGGCGATACCGGAAGGTTTCCACGCGCACCGGACCATCCAGCGCTTCCTGGAAAACCGTCGCAAAGCGATCGAAGCCGGCGAAGGTATCGATTGGGCGACGGCCGAGGCGCTTGCGTTCTGCTCATTGCTGCTCGAAGGCCATCCGGTGCGCATCTCCGGCCAGGACACCGAGCGGGGCACCTTCTCACAGCGCCATTCGGTCCTGGTCGATCAGGAAAATGAGGATCGCTATATTCCGTTCAACCATCTGGGCGAACGGCAAGCCCGTTTCGAGGTCATCAATTCGATGCTCTCGGAGGAAGCGGTGGTCGGGTTCGAATACGGCTATTCGCTCGCCGAGCCGGACGCGCTCACGCTGTGGGAGGCGCAATTCGGCGATTTCGCCAACGGCGCGCAGGTGGTTTTTGATCAGTTCGTCTCATCGGGTGAACGCAAGTGGCTACGCATGTCCGGCCTCGTCTGCTTGTTGCCGCACGGCTACGAAGGGCAGGGGCCGGAACATTCCTCGGCAAGGCTCGAGCGCTTCCTGCAAATGTGCGCCGAGGACAATATGCAGGTTGCCAACTGCACGACCCCGGCCAATTACTTCCACATCCTGCGCCGGCAGCTCAAACGCGACATTCGCAAGCCGCTCATCCTGATGACCCCGAAGTCGCTGCTGCGCCATCGGCGCGCGGTGTCGCGACTTGCCGAGATGGGGCCTGACACGACGTTCCATCGTCTACTGTGGGACGAAGCGCAGATGCTCCCGGACGAGAAGATCAAGCTTACCGCCGACGATGAAATCCGGCGAGTGGTGCTGTGCTCGGGCAAAGTCTATTACGATCTCTATGAGGAGCGGGAGAAACGCGACATCAACGACATTTATCTGCTGCGGGTCGAGCAGCTCTATCCGGTTCCGCTGAAAGCGCTGGTGAACGAGCTGGGTCGTTTCAAGAACGCAGAATTCATGTGGTGCCAGGAGGAGCCGCGCAACATGGGCGCCTACTCTTTCATGGAGCCGTATCTCGAATGGGTGCTCGGCCAAATCGGGGCCAAGAACAAGCAGCCGATTTACGTCGGCCGTGCCGCGTCGGCGGCAACGGCGACCGGGCAGATGTCGCGGCACCTCAAACAGCTCAAGGCCCTGCTTGACGAGGCGCTAGGCTAGCAGCCGAGTTGCCGGGTGATCCGCCGCCGATCGCCGGAGCGAGCCAAGTGACGGAAGGTAGTACAGACCATGGCTGATATCCGTGTGCCTGCGCTCGGCGAATCGGTGACGGAGGCGACCATCGGCAAATGGTTCAAGAAACCTGGCGATCCGGTGGCGGTGGATGAGCCGCTGGTCGAGCTCGAGACCGACAAGGTGACGATCGAGGTTCCGGCCCCTGCCGCCGGCGTGCTCGCCGATATCGCCGCTAAGGACGGCGAGACAGTCGCGGTCGGGGCGCTACTCGGTCAGATTAAAGAAGGCGCAGCCGCACCCGGCAAGGCATCGCCTGCGCCGACGGGTCAGCCCGATCAAAAGACCGACACGACTGCACCCATCAATGCCGCGACGGAGGAGCCGCGCCCGCAAACCACCGCGAAGCCGGCGGACGTCGCGCCGATCGCGCCTTCCGTGCGCAGGATGGCTGCCGAGTCCAGTATCGACGTCTCGACTGTTCCGGGCTCGGGCAAGGACGGCCGCGTCACCAAGGGCGACATGATGGCGGCAATCGAGCGCGCCGCGTCGGCCCCTACTCCCGTTGCTCAGCCGGCCGCTGCCGTACAGGCGCGCGCGCCGTCGCCGGCGGACGATGCGGCGCGTGAAGAGCGCATCAAGGTGACGCGGCTGCGCGCGACCATCGCCCGTCGCCTCAAGGAGGCGCAGAACACCGCGGCCATGCTCACGACTTTCAATGAGGTCGATATGAGCGCGGTGATGAACCTGCGCAGCCAGTACAAGGACCTATTCGAGCGCAAGCACGGGGTGAAGCTCGGCTTCATGGGCTTTTTCGTGCGGGCCTGCGTGCAGGCGCTGAAAGAAATTCCTGCGGTCAACGCCGAAATCGACGGCGGCGATATCGTTTACAAGAATTACTATCACATCGGCGTGGCGGTCGGGACCGAGAAGGGCTTGGTCGTTCCAGTGGTGCGCGAGTGCGACCAGAAATCGCTCGCGCAGATCGAGAAAGAAATTGCCGACCTCGGCCGACGCGCGCGCGACGGCACGCTCAAGATCGAAGAGATGCAGGGCGGCACCTTCACGATCTCGAATGGCGGCGTCTACGGCTCGTTGATGTCGACGCCGATTCTGAATGCGCCGCAGTCCGGCATCCTCGGCATGCACAAGATCGAGGACCGGCCGGTGGTCGTTGCCGGAAAGATCGAGATCCGCCCGATGATGTATCTGGCGCTCTCATACGATCACCGCCTCGTCGACGGCCGCGAGGCGGTGACATTCCTGGTGCGGGTGAAAGAGATTCTGGAGGATCCGAGGCGGCTGGTGGTGGATCTGTAAATGCCTTCATCCCCGGCTCGTGCCGGCAATCCGTCTGCTCGCCAAACTGGAGCCATCGGGAAGGGACTCTGCTGCCGGGGTCCCCGACCTTAAATGCCGCAGCCCGGGACGGGGCCCGGTTCGCGGTGCCCCGCCTAGGGCGCGACAAGGAAGATGTGACGCATCATGCCCTACGACCTCATTGTCATCGGCTCCGGGCCCGGCGGCTATGTCTGCGCGATCCGCGCAGCGCAGCTCGGTATGAAAGTGGCGGTGATCGAGAAGGATGACACCTTCGGCGGCACCTGCCTCAACGTCGGCTGCATTCCCTCAAAGGCGCTGCTGCATGCCTCGGAGCGCTATGAAGAGGCCGCCGACCTGCTCGATAAGATGGGCATCAAGGTCGGCCAGCCGAAACTCGATCTTCCAGCTATGATGAAATTCAAGGACGCGGGCGTCGACGGTAACGTCAAGGGCGTCGCTTTCCTGTTCAAGAAAAACAAGATCGATACCTTCCAGGGGACCGGTCGCATCGCTGCACCGGGGAGGGTCGAGGTCAAAGCTGCCGACGGCAAGACCGAGACCATCGAGGGTAAGGCGATCGTCATTGCCACCGGCTCCGACGTGGCGCGCTTGCCCGGCATCGACATCGACGAAAAGCGCATCGTCTCCTCGACCGGAGCACTGGTGCTCGACGCGGTGCCGGAGCGAATGCTGGTCATCGGCGCTGGGATCATCGGGCTGGAGCTCGGCTCGGTGTGGCGCCGGCTCGGCTCCAAGGTGATCGTGGTCGAGTTGCTCGACCGGATCTTGCCTGGAATGGACAACGAGGTCTGCCGGCAGGTGCAGCGCATCTTCGAAAGGCAGGGCATGACGTTCAAGCTGTCGTCCAAAGTTACGGGCGTCGCGAGAGAGGGAAAGAAGTACAAGGTCACCATCGAGCCAGCGGGGGGCGGCACGGCAGAGTCGGTCGACGTCGACGTGGTCCTGGTGTCGATCGGCCGCGTGCCATTTACGGAAGGGCTTGGGCTTGAAGCCGCCGGGGTGAAGATGGACAACAAGCGCCGCATCATCGTCGATGCGCGCTTCGCGACGAGCGTGCCGGGGATCTATGCCATCGGTGACGTGATCGCGGGTCCGATGCTGGCGCACAAGGCGATGGATGAGGGCGTAGCGCTTGCGGAAATCATTGCCGGAAAAGCCGGCCAGGTGAATTACGACGTCATTCCGAACGTCGTCTACACCTACCCCGAGATCGCTTCGGTCGGAAAAACCGAGGAGGAGCTGAAAGAAGCCGGCATCGCTTACAATGTCGGAAAGTTTCCGTTCACTGCCAATGGCCGCGCCAAGGCGAATCTGCAGACCGACGGCTTCGTGAAAATCCTTGCCGATGCCAAGACCGATCGCGTGCTCGGCGTACACATCGTCGGCGCGGACGCCGGCAACATGATCGCCGAGGCGGCGGTCGCCATGGAGTTCGGCGCCGCGTCCGAGGATATCGCCCGTACCTGCCACGCCCATCCGACATTCACCGAGGCGGTGAAGGAGGCGGCACTGGCGGTCGAAAAGCGGGCCATTCACATGTGAGAAATGAACCGGCATACGCCCCCCGGAGTCTGCGCAATTCCCCCGCAGCCGGAGCGCGCCGTTATATCAAGTGCAGCGAATGCAGGTAGTGCGGGTTGAAGAACCCAAGGGCCATGAAGGCTAGACCGATTACACTGAGCCCTATGGCCCCATAGACCAGCGCCATCATGCCGGTAATGACCGCCGCCGACGCCAGCACGATACCGATCTGATAGGCGGCCGATGCAAATTCGTAATGATGATAGCGCGCCAAGTGGGTGTCGCGTTCGTGCTCGTATGCTTCCGCGAGGGCCCGCAACTCCTTGCGACCGTCCTTCTCCGCCGGATCGGACTCGTAGCGCGCCACGGTTTTCATCCAGTCGTCGGCCTGCTTGAGCAGCGCTGCCTTCTTCGCTTCATCGGACACAGTGGCGGCTTCGAGCGTCAAGGCCTGAGCGGCCGTGCGAAGCGTGGTCTGGCGGATGGTCTTGGCCTGGAAGAAATTCCAGGTGTCAGAAGCTTTGATATTGGACGAAATGCCCTCGGTCTGCGCGCTCTTGCCGAACATTTCCGCGAGCGCGAGGAAGAGGGCGATCACCGAGATCAGCAGCGCGATCTTCTTGTTCCTGCTTTCCCCAACGAATTTTCCATGGCCGCCGCCGTGTGCGTGCTCCTCATGTTTGATCTGGTGTTCGACTTCATGCTGGACCGCGTGCGTGCCGTGACTCATGTCACCCTCCGAGCGTCGTTGGGCGGACGATGTATCGAACTCGCCGTCTTGCGCAAGGGGACTTTGGTTATGCGCGAGGATGGGCGTTGCGGTAGACTTCCATCAGCCGCTCGGTATCGACCGCCGTGTACATCTGGGTTGTCGATAGTGAGGCGTGGCCGAGCAGCTCCTGAATCGCGCGCAGATCGCCACCGCGGGCCAGCAGATGCGTCGCGAACGAGTGGCGCAGCGCATGCGGAGTCGCGGTTTCCGGCAACCCAAGTGCGCCGCGCAGGCGGGCCATCGCAAGCTGGACGACGCGCGGGGATAGCGGGCCGCCTCTGGCGCCGACAAACAACGGGCCTTCGGCAGGAAGATCATAGGGGCAAATAGCGAGATATTCGGTGACGAGACTCGTGACCTGTTCCAGCACCGGCACCATGCGCCGCTTGTTACCTTTGCCGGTGACCGTGATGACCCCGCCGGGCGCGGGAATGTCGTGGCGCTTGAGCGCCAGCGCCTCGCTGAGACGCAAGCCCGAGCCATAGAGCAAGCCCAGCACTGCGGCGTCGCGCGCGAGAATCCAGGGCTCGCGTTCCTCGCCGGCGCGCAAGTCGGTCTCGGCAATGCGCTTGGCGGCGACGATCGCGAGCGGCTTCGGCAGCGGCTTCGCGACTTTCGGCGTGCGTACGGCGGACAGCGCTCCCACCTTGCCCTTGCCGTTCCGTTCAAGAAAGCGAGCGAAGGAGCGCGCGCCCGCGAGCGTGCGCATCAGTGAGCGACTACTGACACCCTCGCCTCGCCGTGACGCCATGAACGCGCGCACGTCGAGTGGCTTAAGGCGCGAGAGAGCCGACAGCGTTATGCGGTTGCCGAGATGTCCACAGAGAAAGGCGAGGAACTGGCGAACATCGCGCTCATAGGCTTCGACCGTCTTCGGTGACAACCGCCGTTCGGCGGATAGATGCGCCAGCCAGCGCGCAAGTTCGCGGGCGACCTCGCTGGCCGCAAAGGTGAAATCCGGCTCGGGCGTTGCGCTTGACATGAAAGAAGATATCGCACCCCTTCCTTCACTCTTCATTAAGCCCCGAGTCGGTCGGCGGTCATGGCCAAACGCGTCGTCGATGTCCTCGTTCCGGTCGCCCTCGACCAGGCCTACTCCTATCGAGTGCCGGAAGGGCTCGAGCTCGCGCCCGGCGACCTGGTGACGGTGCCGCTGGGTGCGCGTCTGGCGACGGGGGTGGCCTGGGCGGACAATACCAGCCCCAATCCCCGGCTCGACAATCGCATGCGCGATGTCGAGGCGAAACTCGACCTCCCACCGCTCAAGCCGGAGCTGCGCAAGTTCATCGATTGGGTGTCGGCTTACACCCTCAGTCCCCGCGGCACTGTGTTGCGCATGGCGCTGCGGATGGGCGAGCGTCTCGGTCCGGCGCGCGAGCGCATCGGCGTTCGGCTTGTCGGCGCCACGCCCAAGCGCATGACCGCAGCGCGCGAGCGGGTGCTCGCAGTCCTCGCCGACGGGCTTGCGCGCGGGAAGCGTGAGGTCGCCGAGGAGGCGGGCGTTTCGCCCGGGGTCGTCGATGGGCTCATCGATGAAGGGGCGCTGGAAACCCTGGTGCTGCCGCCCGATCCGGTAGCGCGCGCGCCTGATCCGGATTTCTCGCTGCCCGAGTTCACGCCGGCGCAAGGCGAGGCGGCAGATGCACTGCGCGCCAAGGCGGCTAGCGGCGGCTATGGCGTCACGCTGCTCGACGGCGTCACCGGCGCGGGCAAGACGCAAGTCTATTTCGAGGCGGTCGGCGAAATCATCCGTCGCGGAAAACAGGCGCTGGTGCTGGTCCCCGAGATCGCCCTGACCAGCCAGTTCCTCGACCGCTTCGCGCAGCGCTTCGGCGTGCGACCGGCCGAGTGGCACTCGCAGCTGTCGCCGCGCTTGCGCGCGCGCACCTGGCACGCGGTAGCGACCGGCAGCGTCAGCGTGATCGTCGGCGCACGCTCCGCGCTATTTTTGCCCTATGCCGATCTCGCGCTGATCGTCGTCGATGAGGAGCATGATCCCGCCTACAAGCAAGAGGATGGCGTGCGCTACCACGCGCGCGACATGGCGGTCGTGCGCGCGCGAGAGGCGAATATCCCCATCGTGCTCGTGTCGGCGACGCCCTCGGTCGAGACCGAGGTCAACGCGCGGCGTGGCCGGTATGGCCCGGTGCATCTTCCGGAGCGCTTCGGCCGGCAGCACCTTCCCGTGATCGAAGCCATCGATTTGCGCGCCGAAGGCCCGGCGCGCGGCCGCTTCATCGCGCCGCGTCTGGCGCAAGCCGTGAGCACCTCGCTTGAACGTGGCGAGCAGGCGCTCCTCTTTCTCAATCGCCGGGGATATGCGCCGCTTACGCTCTGCCGTCGATGCGGGTTTCGGCTTGCTTGTCCGAATTGCGACGCTTGGCTGGTCGACCACCGTTTCCGGCGCCGGCTCGTCTGCCACCATTGCGGGTTCTCGATGCCGCTTCCGGCGCAGTGCCCGCACTGTCAGGCGCCCGATTCGTTTGTCGCGGTCGGCCCCGGCGTGGAACGGCTGGAACAGGAGGCGGCGGAGCTATTTCCGGGCAGCCGCATCCTGGTGCTGTCGAGCGATCTCGTCGAATCGGTTGAGCGGCTGCGCGAGGAACTCGACGACGTTGCGAAAGGGCGTTTCGACATCATCATCGGAACGCAGCTCGTGGCCAAGGGGCATCACTTTCCCAAGCTTAACCTGGTGGGCGTGATCGACGCCGACCTGGGGCTCGCGAACGGGGACCCGCGCGCGGCCGAGCGCACGTTTCAATTGCTGCATCAGGTGATCGGCCGCGCGGGGCGCGAGGAGGGGCGCGGCATCGGTTATCTGCAGACGCATCAGCCCGAGCATCCGGTGTTGCGCGCACTGGTGGCAGCCGACCGCGATGCGTTCTATACGAGTGAGATTGAGCTGCGCGAAAAGACTCATTATCCGCCGTTCGCGCGGCTTGCGAGCGTGCTCGTATCGGCGGGGGAACGCAGCACAGCCGAATCCTTTGCGCGCCGGCTCGCCGCCGCTGCGCCGCGGGCGGACGAGGTGCGCGTGCTCGGACCAGCGGAAGCGCCGCTCGCGGTCGTGCGCGGCCGCCATCGCTTCCGGCTCCTGGTGAAAGCTCCGCGCAGCTTCGGTCTTTCGGCCTATCTACGACAATGGCTCGCCGCCGCTCCCAAGCGCAAGGGCAACATCAGGCTCGAGGCGGACGTCGATCCGCAGAGTTTTCTTTGACGCAAGCACGCGGCGAACTGCACCGCACGCTCATATCGTTCGTCGCTCTTGATACGCCTTACTGCTTGAAGGCGACGCTACTTGAGCGCATTCTGATCCGGCGGATGACATCCGAAACAATAAGCACACGGGAGGAAACTTATGCAATGGATCCCATTTGCGGGCGTGTTGGCAGCTATGCTTGCGGCAAGCAGCACAGCCCTCGCGCAAACTCCAAGCTGGACGCCGCCGTCCGAGAATCAGCGCTGTCCGTCAAAATGGGGTGCGGGCGACGAGCGCGGCTCCGCCAACCATATGAAGCCGCAGACGGTGCTCAACGCGGTCAAGCTGATCAAAACCGGTGAGGGTCGTCGAGCTCGGGCACGTGCTCAATACAAATATGCCGTTCTTCGGCACGCGGCGCTTCGACGTGCACATCAAACGCACATTCATGAACGAGTTCTCCAACCGGCGTGGCAGCAACGAGGAGATCGTCATTTCCGAGATCGGGCAGGTCGGCACTCAGTTTGACGGCTTTGCCCACCAGACCCACGAGAACAGCTGGTACAACTGCTTCAAGGTCGCCGAGAACGCGACGCGTTCCGGCTTTACGAAGCTTGGGGTGCACAACGTCGGCGCTCTGTTCACGCGCGGCGTGCTCATCGACGTCGCCGGCTACAAGGGCGTCGAGATGCTCGGCGACACCTACGAGATCACGGTCGAGGATCTCGAAGGCGCGCTGAAGAAGCAAAACCTAACGCTGCAGCCGGGCGACGCCGTTATCATCAACACGGGCTGGGGCAAGTTGTGGGGAAAGGATAATGCCCGCTACGTCAAGTCATGTCCGGGCATCGGCGTCAAAGCCGCGGAATGGCTGATTGCCAAGGATCCCATGCTGCTCGGCTCCGATAACTGGCCGGTCGCGGTTGCGCCCAACCCTGATTCCCAAGTTTCGTTGCCCGTACATCAAATCGCGCTGGTGGTGAATGGCGTGCATCTACTCGAAAATCTCAAGCTCGACGAACTCGCGGCCAAGGGAGTTTACGAGTTTGCCTTCATCATGGAGCCGCTGAAAATCCAGGGCGGCAGTGGCTCGACCGTTGCGCCGATCGCGGTGCGATGATCGTGCGTCGGCGGGCCAAGCGTGCGCACGCGCATTGAGCGGCGCAGGTGCGGCCCGCCGACCTCGAACAGGCCGGCAGCGGCAGATCCACGGCATTGACAGATCGCGAAGGGCGGACGAGCCAAATTACTGCTCGATCGGAGCGGGCTGCGATGACCGCGCCGTGGGTGCGAGCAGCACGCCGGCGGCGGCAGCCAAGATGAGGACGGAGCCGACGATGTCGGCAATCGTCGGCCGCTCGCCCAGGATCAGCACGGAGGCCACGATGCCCACGACCGGGACGCTCAGCACGCCGAGCGATGCGGCGGTCGCCGGCAGCCTGCGGACGATCTCGAACCAAAGCAGATAGGCGAAGGCGGAACCGACGAGACCGGAAAAGGCCAGCGCCCAAAGCGCGCGCGGATGCACGGGCCACAGGTGTAGCGAGCCTTCGAACATGAACAGGCCAGCGACGGTGACGAGAAGTCCGACGACGAGTTGCCATACCACGACTGCCATCGGATCGGCGTCGATCTGCGCCCATTTCAAATAGACCGTACCGGCCGCCCAGCTCACCGCCGTCGCCAGGGCAAGAACAAGGCCGATCAGGTCGCTCGATCCGATCAGCGGATAGGCCAGCACCGTCAATCCGATGATGCAAAGCAGGAGCGAAATGCCGCGCGAGAAGTTCAATCGCTCGCCGAGAATGGGATACGCCAACAACGCGGCCCAGATCGGCATCGTATACGTAAGAATCGCCACCCGCGAGGTCGCCGTTGCGAGTTGCGCGAAAGCGGCAAAGAGCGTGAAGCACGCGATGTTCAGGCAGCCCGCGACGACGAGATGTGCCCACGCGAGGCCGCTGTGAACTCTGATATTGCGACGCTGCATGAATGCGAGCGCAAACAGCGTAACCGTCGCAAGTCCGGACGTGCCCACCCGCATGCTGAACGGCGGGATCTCGTTGAGCGCAATCTTCATCGTCGGCCAGCTCAAGCCCCAGGCAAGGCTCACCGCGACCAGCATCAAGCGGGCCGAGGAGTCGGCGGATTGCTGCGGAGAGGTGAGTGGCACTTTGCGGGTTCCGGCGGGCCGAGAGGAGAGAAGGCTTGTGTAGCACCGGCACTCTCCGCTCGCGCAAGGGCTACCGGTCCGCAAAAACGTCGGTCTCGCGGACATTTCGTCATGTTGCACCGCAGTTGGCGGTGTGTTACGCAACCGCGCGATTTTCGCTGCGCTTTCGGGGCGCGCCGGCGCTCTCCGCGAAGATGCGAAGTCCCATGAATATCAAGGGCTTGGCGCCCACCGTCCGCGACGGTGCCGAGCCCTCGGAATTGCCGAAAGAGCATTCACGTGACAGGCGAAGATGCACTTGTATCCGGCATGGCGGGCCGCTACGCGACCGCGCTGTTCGAGCTCGCGCGCGAACAGAACGCCATCGATCCGGTCAAGGTCGATCTCGACCGCTTCGAAGCGCTCGTCACTGAGGTCGCCGATTTGGCCCGCCTGCTGAGGAGCCCGGTGTTCTCCGCCGAAGAGCAGACGCGCGCGCTATCGGGCGTGCTTGACCGGGTGGGTATCGATGGCCTCGCTGCTAACGTCCTCAAACTGCTCGGCACCAACCGGCGACTTTTCGCGGCGCTGGACATGGCGCGCGCCTACCGGGCGCTGGTCGCCAAGCATAAGGGCGAAGTTACCGCCGAGGTGACGCTCGCGGAGCAACCGAGCGAGGCGCATCTTGCCGCGATTAAGGATGCGCTCGCCGCCGTGACCAAGAAGAATGTGCAGATGAAGGTTAAGGTCGAGCCTTCGATCATCGGCGGCCTTGTGGTCAAGCTCGGCTCGCGCATGGTCGACAGCTCGCTGCGCACCAAGCTCAATGCGATCAAGGTCGCGATGAAAGAGGCTCGCTGATGGACATCCGCCCCGCCGAAATTTCGGCAATTCTGAAAGAGCAGATCAAGAATTTCGGCCAGGAGGCCGAGGTCTCCGAGGTCGGCCAGGTTCTCTCGGTCGGTGACGGCATCGCGCGGGTCTACGGGCTCGACAACGTTCAGGCTGGCGAGATGGTCGAGTTCGAGAACGGCGTCCGCGGGATGGCGCTCAACCTCGAGATCGACAATGTCGGCATCGTGATTTTCGGCGAGGACCGCGAGATCAAGGAAGGGCAGACCGTCAAGCGCACGCGCGCCATCGTCGACGTTCCCGTCGGCAAGGGCTTGCTCGGCCGCGTGGTGGACGCGCTCGGCAATCCGATCGATGGTAAGGGTCCAATCGAGGCCAAGGAGCGCAGACGCGTCGACGTCAAGGCGCCGGGCATCATCCCGCGTAGATCCGTGCATGAGCCAATGGCCACCGGGCTCAAGGCCATTGATGCGCTCATTCCGATCGGCCGCGGCCAGCGCGAGCTGATCATCGGCGACCGCCAGACCGGCAAGACTGCGATTGCGCTCGACACCATTCTCAATCAGAAGGCGCTCAACGCGACCGGCGACGAGAAGATCAAGCTTTATTGTGTCTACGTGGCCGTTGGCCAGAAACGCTCGACCGTGGTCCAGTTCGCCAAGGTGCTCGAGGAGAACGGCGCGCTCGACTATTCGATCATCGTTGCGGCGACCGCCTCCGATCCGGCGCCCATGCAGTACCTCGCGCCGTTTTCCGGCTGCACCATGGGCGAATATTTCCGCGACGGCGGCATGCACGCGGTGATCGTCTACGACGACCTGTCGAAACAGGCGGTTTCGTATCGCCAGATGTCGCTTTTGTTGCGCCGGCCGCCCGGCCGCGAGGCCTATCCCGGCGACGTGTTCTATCTGCACTCGCGGCTGCTCGAGCGCGCCGCGAAGATGAACGACGCCAACAAGGGCGGCTCGCTCACCGCGCTGCCCGTGATCGAGACCCAGGCGAACGACGTGTCCGCCTACATTCCGACCAAC
>JBJMTU010000199.1:0-9955 GCA_045811545.1 Xanthobacteraceae bacterium
GCCGAACTCGAGCACCTTGAGTCCGGAGAGCGCCTGTGCGACCGCGGTCATCGCTTCCCTCCAGGGCGCGTTCCCGTCGTGCAAGGACGCTGGGCTGCGGGTGCAGGCGGCGCAGCCGTCACCTCGAACGGCTCGGCGAGCGTGGCCGCCGGCGCAGTCAGGGGCGGCGGTGCTGCCGCGAACGGCGCGTCGGGATGGTGACGCAGCGGTGGGCGCTTCCCGTCGATCACGGCGAAACTGCCGCAGAAGCGCTCGGCTGCGGCGGCGACGGTCTGGAAGAAACCACGCGCCTCGAGCTGGGGATCGCTGGCGATATCCGCAACGGTTGCGACCGGATAGCCCAGCATCTCGCGCCGATGTCCTTCGTTGAGGAATTCGCGCTTGGTCAGCCCAGTGAAGAATTTGGCGACCGGCGCCTCGATCGCATCGACCTCGTCCTGGTCGGCCTTGGTGGGGTCCCAGATTTTCCAGTCGATGTGGGCGAGTGCGCCGAGGTCGGCGCCGCGTTCGCGCATCCAGGCGACGAGCTGCTCGTTGGTGCGCCGCCCCGCCACGCCGCCGTAGAAGATGAAGTTGATGTAGCCGTCGCGGCAGGGCCAGAACACGCGATAGCGCGCGCCCTTGATGGAGCGGCCGGTCATGAAGGCGCCGGCGCGGGTGGGCTCGATCCCGAGGAGATCGACGAACGCCGGCGCGTGCGAGAGCGCGGCGATGACCGACGCCTGGGCGGACACGTCGACGAGATCGCCGCGGCCTGTCGCCTCGCGGCGAAACAGCGCCACGAGCGCGCCGATGGCGGCCTGCGCGCCGGCCCAGCCGTAGGATTGCGGCTCGCTTACCCGCACCGGCATGCCATCGGGCTCGCCCGCGAGCGCCATGGCGCCACCCGCGGCCATGAGCTCGATGTCGCTCGCTTTCCATGCACTGCGCGGACCGAGGCCGCCGAACGGCCGGATCGCCACGACCACCAAACGCGGATAGTCCCGGCGCAGCGCGGACGGATCGAGATACGCGCCCGACGATGTGAGCAGGCAGATGTCGGCCGCACGCAGCAATTCGTCGATGCGCGCGCGATCGTCCGGGATTTGCGGATCGAGTTCGACAATCCGCTTGTTGACGTTGAATGCACGCCACTCCGCACGGCTGCGGTCGGTGCCCGGCGGCTCAAGCTTGACCACGTCCGCCCCGAGGTCCGCCAGCACCCGGCCGGCGAGCCAGCCGAGCCGGTCCGTCGCGTCGATGATCAGCACATCCGACAGCAGCATTCCGCCGCGTCCGGCTCAGCGCCCGGTGCGGGCGAGCGAGTGGACCCATCCCACCATGCGCGAGCGTGCGTTCTCGATATCCTTCCTGCTGAAGAAGTGCTCGGGCTTGACCCGGTCTACCGGATAGAGGGGACGCAGGAAGTCGCTTTCGTATCCGAACGGCACCGTCGCATCGATGCCCATGCCGCCCTCGAACTGCGTATTCGAGGCCGTCCACTGCTTCTCGCCCGCGGTCATGCGCTCGGCCGGCATGAAGGTCTGACCGCGGCCGCCGGGGATCGGGTTGAGGATATCGGTGCGCGGATTCACCCGCGTGGTGAGACACCACATGATGTCGTCCATGGAGTAGGGGTCGACATCCTCGCTCACCGCGATCGCAAGCCGCATCCCTTGCGAGCAGGAGAGCGCCGCGGCCAGGAAGTTGCGCTGCCAGCCTTCGTCGATCTGATGGCGCTTTTTCACCTGGATGATGCAGCCGCCCCAGTCGGTCATGCAGTAGGGGATCACCACGTTCTGCACGATGCCCGGCTGCAGCCGCTCGCACAGCTCGTAGAGCGCCGCTTCGCGCACCGTGGTGTCGATGTTGTGGTCGTCCAGCGTGTGCACGCCGAGGGCGAAGATGATCGGCTTGGTCTTGGGGTCACGCATGGTGACCGCGGTCACGTGGAAGGTCGGCGCCTTATAGGCCTTGCCCATGTAGCCCGCCCACTCCGGATGGAAGTGGAACCGGCCCTGGATGCCGGCGTCCTCCGACTCCTTGGTCTCGAAGCGGCGGTCGCGCGGATCGACATAGCCTTCCAGCACGAGTTCGGAATCGGCGATCGCCATGGCGTCGACGGTGCGTGCCTTGACCAGCCGGATCGGCGTGCCCTGCACGGCGCCGGCAACCCCGATCTCGTCGCAGCCCATTGGCAACACGGCGTAGTCGAAGCCCGCGCCGGCAAGCAAGGTGCAGGCCGGCGGCACCCCGAAGCACATGGTGATGGGGACGCGTTCCTTCGATTTGTAATACTTGTTGACGACCTGCCACATGTGCGAGCCGGGCGAGATCTGGAACGTGCCCACATTGCCCCAGCGGAAATTCATGCGGTTGTAGCCGAGGTCGGAGCCGCCATCGAATTGCGGACCGGTGACACAGCGGATCGCCGAGCCCACCGTCAGCTCGGGCTCGTAGGTGGTGTGCCGGATCGCCACCACGTACTGGTTCACGTCCTTCGGCGACTTGATCACGTGCTCCTGGCACGGCGCCGCGTCCTGCGGGATTTCGACCGGCTTGAGCGGATGGCCCAGTGCATAGGCGAGCTTCTTCACCCGCTCGGCATCGTCCTTCCAGCCGAACATCTTGTTGATCACCTTGATGTCGCCGAACAGGTTGGTGAGCACGCGGTGATTGGGTTTGCCCTTGACCTTGTTGAACAGTACCGGGCAGCCCCCATCCATGTGCTTCTGCAGACCGGTGACTTCGAGGTCGGGATCGACCGGCTTGTCGGTCTCAATCAGGTCGCCCTGCGCACGCAGCCATTCGAGCGTGCTGCGCAGATCCGATGCATGGTGCTGCTTGCTGGTGACGGGCTTTTCCTTGCGCAGTGTTTTTTGCATGGGTCTGGCGCTCCATCCGCTGAAGGCGGTCCGCTGCCGCCGGCCCCCGCGTACCGCCGCGCCGGCCGCTGCGTCCGGCGCCCGGGGTTCCATTGCATAGAATTCTAAGTATTATGGGCTGGGAACGAAAAGCGTGTCAACGTGCGCGACTCTCTCCATGCAGCGAATGTATCGCGCCAGCGCATCAAAGCCTCATCGTGCCGCACCGCGTCGGCGCAGCCGCGGCGTGGCGTCGCGGGGACGCCCCAAGACTCGGGTGTCGCGGGTGTCGCAGTTCCCGCCCAGCGAAAGTTCGGGGTATCTGGTTCGCGACGCCCACCGCGCCTTTCAGCGCCTGTTGGAACGGCGCATCGCGCCCTATGGCGTCACGCGCGGCCAGTGGTATTTCCTGCGCGTTCTCTGGAACGAAGATGGCCTCACGCAACGCGAGCTTTCCGCGCGGGTCGGCATGATGGAGCCGACCACAGTGATCGCGCTCCGCAGCATGGAAAAGTCCGGCCTGATCCGCCGACTGCGCAGCACCGACGATAAGCGCAGGTCGCACGTGTGGCTCACGACGAAGGCGCGACGCATGCGCAAGGCGTTGCTGGCGCTTGCCCGTGGCATCACCGAGGAGGCGGAGGCCGGCATCAGCCGCAGCGACCTCTTGCGGTTCCGGCGCGCGATCGCGCGGATGACGGCCAACCTCGACCGCATCAAGCGGTAGCCGCGATCTCGGTGCGCTCCCTCTCCCCGTTTGGGGAGAGGGTTGGGGCGAGGGGGTTGGAAAACTATCGACAAACCCGAACCCCTCACCCCACCCCTCTCCCAGCCGAAGTCGGATTTATCCGACTTCGGCCAGCTTCATGTGCCGAACTCGCGTAAACCCGAGTTCGGTGGGAGAGGGAGCCGATTGAGCCTGCCGCCGCTTAGTGCCCTCGCATCAAGGCTTGCGGCCCTGTGCGTTCCAGTAGCGCTCGAGATTGGTGATCAACGCCGGGCTGAAATGGCAATAGGCCTGCTCGCGCGCGTAGACGGCGCAATAGGCGCGGAAGGTGTCGAGCGGCTCCTGCGTGATGCGAAAGGCGCGCCGGTTGCCCGCGGCGCTGACTACGCCCGAATTGGTCAGCCCCTTGACCACACGCTCGATGGCTGCGTCCATCTCGCCGGTGGGGACGATCTCGTCGCAGATGAGGCGCCCTTCTGGGCTGTCGCAGTCGAGCCGGCGCTCGTACTGGATTGCCTGCCGCGCAATGCGGTCGCCGGTGAAGCGGGGCAGGCGCATATTGGCAGCGCCGGGGATGATCCCCTCCTTGCGGGCGGGAAGAGTGAGGAACGCGCCGCGCTCGGCGAGCACGTAGTCCATCACCAGCAAGATTTGGCAGTGGCCGCCGATGGCAAAAGATTCGACCGCGGCAATCCAGGGCTTCTCGATCGTGTCGCCGCCGAACTCGTCGGGCGGCGGCTCGTCGGCCAAGGCAAGTCCGCGGTAGATTTTGTTGACGTAGCCGAGATCGCGCTGGAGATACCAAACGAACGGGATGCGACCGTGATAGAGATGGGTGAGATTGATGCCGGCGCCGAAGACGTGCCGGCCCTTGTATTTCGGGTGCTCCACCACGGCGCCGCGCATGACGGCGATCTCGCTCGCAGGGTCGAGCAGCGCCAGATCGACGCAGATCTCGGCGCCGTCGAGCGAGGTCTGATCTTCGGCATTGAGAAAGCGCGGATTGTTCTGCGTCACGACCGCGGCCTTACCGATGCGCCGAACCGACGCGCCGTTGAGCTCGACCGCTCCGTCGCGCTGGAACTGCGGCAATAACGCCTGCGCCTCGCCGCGCGGCAGCAGCATGGCGTGGCAGAGATGGCGGCCGCTGCGCTCGCTGCCGAGCACAGCGGAGAGGAACAGCCCCTGGTCGATCTCGAGCCCGCTCTTGTCGCGCTGGATCAAGCCGTCCTCGGCCGCGAGCTCCTGTTGCGTTGGAACGAGGCCCGGTACGATATCCGCGGCGCGGAAGACCAGCTCCTCGACCCGCACGAAACGCGAGCGCTGCTGCGTCACCGCGTCATAAACGGTGTCGGCGTGCCGACGCAGAAAATGCACGCGTGCGTCCCGCGCCATGTCCTGAATGAGCGCCGCCGCGGCATCTTCCCTCGCGTTGCGGCGCGGCTTCTGCGGCAGCCGGCCCAAGAGGCGCGCCGAGATCTGCCAATAGGCCGAGAATCTCGCACGATCGGCGGCAAAGTCGGTAGCTTCGCCCGGTTCCGCCCGCAGCCAAGCATCGACGTCCGCGGCCGGCAGGCACGCCGCGGCGAGGCAGTCGGTTGCATCAATTGTGCGCGCAAATGTCACGGCACACGACACTAACCAAACCGTCGATCCGGCGAAAGCATGGGTGCTGACCGCGGCAGCATCAACGTGACCGCTGGTTCCGCCGACACCCGGGTGCTAAAATCATTCACGCGCTGATTTTGACGCGGCGCGACTTATCCGAATGCAATCAAACGAATTGGGAGGATCTCCATGACGTCCGGACTTCCGCTCTTGGCTGCAGTTGCGTTGACGGGGCTCGCCATGGCGGGTCCGGCGCAGGCGCAACAGGCGATGACATTCTTCGTCACCAGTGTGGGCAAGGGTAATGGCGCCGATCTCGGCGGGATTGCCGGCGCCGATGCCCACTGCCAAGCGCTCGCCAGGGCCGCCGGCTCCACCAACACCAACTGGCGCGCCTACCTGAGCACGACCGAGCCGGGCGGCGCCGCCGGCGTCAACGCACGCGATCGCATCGGCAAGGGGCCATGGCAGAATGCCAAGGGCATGGTCGTGGCGAAGAGCGTGGACGATCTCCACTCGGATTCGAACAATGTCACCAAGCAGACGGCTTTGAGCGAGAAAGGCGAGACGGTCAGCGGCCGGGGCGACGCGGTCAACACGCACGACATTCTGACCGGCTCGGATCCGCAGGGCCTCTTCTCCACGGCCGGTGGCGACACCACGTGCGGAAACTGGACGAAGAGCGGCGAGGGTTCCGCGATCGTGGGGCACCATGATCGCGCCGGCCTGCAAAACACACGGCACATGAATTCCTGGAATTCCTCGCATGGCTCGCGCGGCTGCAGCCAGGATAACCTGAAGGCTTCGGGCGGCGCCGGCCTGTTCTACTGCTTCGCCGCGAATTAAGTCGGCTTCTGCGCGCGTGAGCACAGGGACTCTGTTACTTCCGTGCAGCGGGAGTCCATTCTGGATTCCCGCTGGCACGGAAATGAGCGAACTTGAAGCGCGCGAAGTTGCGAAGCGCGAGTTCGCCTACGCCGCCTTGTCGAAATATTTGCGCAGGTTGGCGCGCACCCGTGCGATCGGCGGGACGGAAAGGTCCGGCAACGCAAATTCCCGGCCCGTGACTTTTTCAAAGACGTCGATGTAGGTAGCGGCCGCCTGCAGGATGACGTCCTGCGGGATTTCGGGAACCGGCTCCTTGTAGGGATCGCAGCGCGCGGCCACCCAGCGGCGGATGAAGTCCTTGTCCAGCGTGTCCGGCGGCGCGCCGGCAGCAAAGCGCGCGAGATAGGTCGCGGCAAGCCAATAGCGGCTGCTGTCGGGCGTGTGCACCTCATCGGCGAGAATGATCGAGCCTTTGGCGTCGAAACCGAATTCGTACTTGGTGTCGACCAGGATCAGTCCCTGCCGCGCCGCCATCTCACGGCCGCAGGCGAATAAGGCGAGCGCCTTTTCGGAAACCTCGCGCCACTGCTTTTCGGTGAGCAGCTTGCGCGCGATGATCTCCTCGGCGCTCAGCGGCGCATCGTGCTCCCCCTGCTCCGCCTTGGTGGTGGGTGTGATGATGGTGCGCGGGAGTTTCTGGTTGTCACGTAGGCCGTCCTCGAACCGGTGGCCGTACATCTCGCGCGCGCCCTTTTTGTACATCTGCAGGATCGACGTGGAGGTGCTGCCGGCGAGATAGTCGCGCACCACGATCTCCACCGGCATCATCGTGAGGCGCTTGCTCACCAGCACGTTGGGATCGGGATATTCGATGACGTGGTTGGGGCAGATATTCTGGGTCGCTTCGAACCAGAAGCGCGCGGTCTGCGTCAGCACCTGCCCTTTCAGCGGGATCACCGCGAGATTGCGGTCGAAGGCGCTCACCCGGTCGGTGGCGATGAGGATGCGGGTGCCGTTCCGAAGGTCATAGTTCTCGCGCACCTTCCCGCGGTAATGGCCGGGAAGCTCGGGAATGACGGCGTCGGGCAGCGTGTGGTGCGCGTAGGGAGCAAGCTTGGACGGGCTGATCATGGGCAGTGTGGAGCGCCAGATGCGATGGATGGTGACTTGATTCTAGTGCCTCGCTCCGCGCTCCTCAATGCTCCTGCCGGTTTATCCTCAGAACTCGTTGCGGAGGAGCTCTTAACCGCGGCTTGCGCGAGCGCCCGCAACCGATTTCAATCCTCCGGCAGCGTCGGGAGCCATCGATGAAACCAAGCCTTCGCCCGGGCCTGTCCCGCGTCAACCGCATCACGATCGACCGTGAGCGTACCATCGGCTTCATGGGCGAGGAGGCGCGCACCTATGCCACGCCGGCGATGATCCGCGATATCGAGTACACCTGCCGCGACCTGATTGTCGAACATGCCGATCCCGGGGAGGATTCGGTGGGAATGGAAGTGGCCGTGAAGCATCTCGCGCCGACGCTCATGGGAATGACCGTCGAGATTGCGGTGCGCGTGATCGCGGTGGACGGACGCAAGGTGTCGTTCGAAGCAACCGTGAAGGACGAGCTCGACCAGGTGGGCGCCGGCACCCATACCCGGTTCGTTGTCGAGAAAGCCAAGACCTTCGAGCGGCTCAAAGCGAAGGCCGCACGGCTCGCCGCCCAATCGGGACAAGCCCAATGACGGCCGCGATGCGCAGCGAGACCTACATGTTCGATCGGGCGGCCGAGACCATGCCGCGCGAGGAGCTCGAGGCGCTACAGCTTCATCGCCTCAAGCAAACGATCGCGCGCGGCTACGCCAAGGTTCCGCCATTTCGGCGCAAGCTCGATGCCGCCGGCCTCAAGCCGGACGATCTTGCGACGCTCGCCGACCTTGCGCGGTTTCCCTTCACGGTCAAAGCGGAACTGCGCGACAATTTCCCCTTCGGCCTGTTCGCGGTGCCGCGCGAAAACGTGCTGCGGCTGCACGCGTCCTCGGGAACCACCGGCAAGCCGACCGTGGTCGGCTACACCCGCTCCGACCTCGAGCTCTGGTCGGATCTGATGGCGCGCTCGATCGCCTGCATGGGCGGCAAGCCCGGCGACGTGTTCCACAACGCCTACGGATACGGCCTGTTCACCGGCGGGCTCGGCTTTCACTACGGCGCCGAGCGACTCGGCATGACCACCGTGCCGGTCTCCGGCGGCGCGACCGAACGGCAGGTGATGCTGATGCAGGATTTCGGCGCGCATATGCTCGGCGCGACCCCGTCCTATGCGCTCAACATCGCCGAGGTCGCGCAAGGCATGGGCGTCGACCTGCGCAAGCTGCCGCTGCGCTACGGATGCTTCGGCGCCGAGCCTTGGAGCGGGGCGATGCGCCGCGAGCTCGAGGAGAAATTCGGCATCAAGGCCATGGACACCTACGGGCTATCGGAGATCATCGGCCCGGGCGTCGCCAGCGAGTGCCATCAGGCGCAGAACGGATTGCATATCTGGGAGGATCATTTCTTCTGCGAGATCATCGATCCGGACACGACAAAGCCGCTGCCGTTGGGGGAAGCCGGAGAGCTGGTGCTCACCACGCTCAGCAAGGAGGCGCTGCCGATGCTGCGCTACCGCACGCGCGACATCACCCGGCTCATTGATGAACCTTGCGCCTGCGGGCGCACCCATCGGCGGATGATGCGGGTGACCGGGCGCAGCGACGACATGCTGATCATCCGCGGGGTCAACGTCTATCCGTCCCAGGTCGAGGCGGTGCTGGTCGGTTTTCCCGGGCTCGCGCCGCATTATCAGCTCGTGCTCACCCGCGAGGGGCCGATGGATGGCATCACCATCGAGGTCGAGCTCGCGACCCAGCACGATGCGCCGCGCGCCGCGAAAATGGCCGCCGATGTTCGTCAGCACGTCAAGACGATGGTCGGCGTCACTTGCGATGTGGCGCTCAAGGCGCCGGGCGAGATTCCGCGCTCACAGGGCAAGGCCGTGCGCGTGAAGGATTTGCGCCAGGGGAGCAAGCCATGACTATTCCTCTCCTGACCACCGAGGGCGGCGCGCACGCCGGCGGCCTCGCCCACGGCCGGCGATTTGCAAGGGAAATCGCGGACAACGTCGCGACGTATCTGCGCCGCTTTGCTGCCTCGGGCCTCGATCGCAAGACGGCCTTCGTCGAGGCCGCGCGCTGGCGCCAGGCGATCGCGGGGCACAATGGCGCCTATGCCGAAGAGATGCGCGGGATTGCCGAGGGATCCGGGCAGAGCGAAGACACCATCGCCCTGCTCAATGCGCGCTACGAACTCGCCTTCACGCTGTTCAGCCAAGAAGCGCGGGCTCGGGCGGCAGAGCTGGTCGCGCCGGATGGCTGCACCACGTTCGGCCTCTTGCCCGAAGCGACCGCCGATCGCCACACTTGGCTCGGCCAGAACTGGGATTGGCTCGAAGGCGTGCATGGCCGCACTTTCGTCTTGTGCGCGCGTCGAACGGCGCAGCCGAGCTTCGTCTGCCTCACCGAGGCCGGAATCGCTGGCGGAAAAATGGGCGTCAACGAATGCGGGATCGGCCTCGTTGAAAACGGTCTCGCCTCAAGCCACGACGGCCGTAACCCGTATGAGAAACCGTTCCACGTGCGCTGCCGGGAGGTGCTGGACACGGAGCGATTCGAGGAGGCGCCGCGGCCGGTGACCGATTCCGTGCGCACGTGCTCGGGGAATTTCGTGATCGGCGCGGCCGGGAAGGTCGTCTATCTCGAATCGAGCCCCGACCGTATCAGCCGGCTTGAGCCGCACGACGGCATCATCACCCATTCCAACCATTTCCTGGCAGAAGGGCACGGGGAGTCGCTGTTGGAGAAGATTTCTCCCAATACCCTCTATCGCGCCGATCGCATGCGCGCGCTGCTGCAGGTGCATCGCGGCGCGC
>JBJMTU010000200.1:0-10700 GCA_045811545.1 Xanthobacteraceae bacterium
CTGGGCAAGCAAACGATAGCGGTGAGTGAGCGACCCGTTGTCGAGCGTGCCGGGCGCCGGATTGGCGGGCAGCGGCGGCGGCACCGGTCCCTTGGCGATGTAGACCTCGCGCTTGGGAAAATTCGCGAAGGTCGCCGCCGGTACGCCGAAATACTTTCCCAGCACCTCGGGCGGAATGTGCCCAACCCAGTCGCTGATGCTGAAGGTACCGAACTCGGAGAAATAGCCGTTGTCGAACACCAGGACGAACAGACAATCTTCCGAGCCGATCCCCTGGATCGAATGGCCGAACCCGCGCGGGAAATACCAGACATCGCCGGCGTTGAAGTCGACCATCTGCGACTGGCCTTGCGGGTTGATGGTGGTGACGCGGCATTGGCCCTTGATCACATAGGCCCATTCCGCGGCGTTTGCGTGCCAATGCAGCTCGCGCAAACCGCCCGGCGCCAGCGACATCAGTACGCCGGCGATCGCTTGCGAGACTGGAAATTGCGCGACCGTCGCCTCTTTCGCCCAGCCACCGTCCCACGACTTGGGTGTCACCGCGCCGAGCCGAAAGCGGAAGGACGGCAGCTCGGCGCCGGCGAGCGGCGCCGGCGTCGGTCCGAACGGTGGTTGTCCCTGTCCGAACGTCTCCGTACCCGTTGCAGCTGCCACCATACCGCCGGCTGTGGCGGCGCCCAGCATGTCGCGACGTGAGAACATTCGTAACCTCCTGGATCAAGCGCCCCGCCCCGATCGTGCCGACCGGTGTCACAGCTTCCGATCCCGAGTCAACCAACTCGGCAGGCGTTTCGCGCCGGCGTATTCTGCGCGCTCGTAGCGACCAGACCAACTGGAGGCTCCATGACCGCCATCACGCTTGCGCAGGCCGACCGCCTCATCGACGCCATCCTGGCGCGCGGCGCGGAGCTCGATTGCCGGCCGCTCTCGGTCATCGTCGTCGAGCCCGGATGCAAGGTGAAGGCGTTCAAGAAAGAGGACGGCAGCTCCATGATCCGGTTCGAGATGGCCTACGGGAAAGCCTATGCCGCGCTCGCCATGGGCCGCTCCTCCAAACTCGTGAAGCTGCGCGCCGAAGAGAAACCGATGTTTATGCGCTATCTCATCGCCGCCAGCGGCGAGCAAATTTTTCCCGAGGGTGGCGGGCTGCAGATTCGCGATGCCTCAGGCGAGGTCATCGGCGCGGTCGGCGTCACTGGAGATACCGAAGAGCGCGACGAGGAGCTGGCGGCCCACGGCATTCGTGCGATCGGCCTCAAAACCGACGAGGACTGCGCCGCCATGGGCCGGCGCAGCGGAATTCGACTAACCGACAGGTGACGCGAGTCGTGGAGTTGCGTTACCCTTTGTCGCTGACGAACGCACAGAAGATGGGAGGATTGGCATGGCGGCGCATCACACAAAGTTCGCGCTGATGTTCGCCGTGCTGCTAACTGCTGCTTCCCCGCCCATGCTCGCCGCGCCCCCGCTCGACTATGAATTCTTCAAGGCGCGCGTGCAGCCGATCTTCCTGCAAAAACGCGACGGCCATACCCGCTGCTACGTGTGCCATGCCGAGAGCAACAACGCGTTCCGCCTGGAGCGGCTCTCGCCGAGCGCGAGCACATGGAACGAGGAGCAGTCGCGCAAGAACTTCGAGATGGCCTCGATCCTGGTAAACCCCGGCGATCCCGCCACCAGCCGGCTGCTCCAGCAGCCGCTCGCGCCCGAGGGGGGCGGCAATGTCTTTCACTCCGGCGGCCGCCAGTTCGGCTCGAAGGAGGACCCGAACTGGAAGATCTTGGCCGACTGGGTCAAGGGGCAGAAGCTATAGCGGAACGAATACTGCCATGCTCACGACGGTCGTGCCTGACGATAGTGGGCACGAAACGTCATGCCATTGCGGCCGCGCAGAGCGCCGTCGGAAGCAATGGAGGGTGCGGGCTCCGCACAGCGCAGCAATGCTTTGTGCGCCTCCCATTCGCTCGCCGGGTCCAGCGTTTCGAGAAACTGCACCTCGCCGGCGGCAAGCAGCGCAATCGGCAGGCCATCCCGGTAGAGCAAACGGTTACCGGTGAGCGCTGGAAGCCTCGGCCCCGGCGTGAGAATTCCCACCAGATTGAGCGGATCGGCGCCGGAGAGCGAGATCAGCGTGCCCGCGGCCGGCTGGCGCCGCACCTCGCGCAACATGCCGACCGCGTCCGGCAGCGCAAATTGCTCGCCGGAGAAGCCGGCGACGAAACGCCCGCCGCGGACCTCCCCGCGACTCTCGAGCCTGCGATAGACGCGCAACAAATCCCGCCACGGCGGCAGCCACGCCGCCTCGCGTTCGATGAGACGCCAGAATACGACGCCGTAACGTAACAACAAGGTGCGCGCCACATGCTCGGTCTGCTCAAAGCCCGCTTGCGCCAGCGGGGTGGCCGGCCGCGGACGGCGAGCCAGCGCCCATCGGCCCGCGGCTTCCATGCCGAACTTTGCCGTGCGCCGGCGGCGCCGACCGCCGGCCAAGGGCCTGCGCTCACCGGATGGCACCAGCAGCGCGCGCAAGCCGCCGAAACTGTCGGAGCTCACCACGCCGAACGCGACCAGCTCCGCCAACGCCTCCTCGACCTGGGTGCGCAGCAGACCGGTGCCTTCTACAAGCTCTTCGAAGAAGGATGCCCCGTGCTGGCGAATGTAATCGGCCACGGCCTGCGCGCGGACGCTGGGCTGGACGTCGTCGGCAGGGGGGGACAACGACGTCCAATGCGCGGCATGCCGCCGCGCCACCAACGTGATCGGCGTGGTGCGCACGGGAGTTGCCCGGCTCTCGCTCCCGTTGCCCGCTCGCCCGGAGCGAGGGCGCAGCCGCATCCACGCGACCTGCCCCGCCAGACAGCGATCGTCGAGCCATCTCGGCTCGTAATCGGCGAGCCGCGCCGGCAGGATCTCGCTCTCCCAAGCGCCGGCCGGTGCCTCGAATCCTTCGAGCTGCGCCACGACGCTATCGATGGCGCCCGGCCCTTGCATCCGCGCATCGGGCGCCACGCGCTGCCAGGTCAGCAGGAAGCGCAGGAAATCGCGCGCCGCGACCGGCTCGATCTCCGCCCGCAAGCGCTTGACCGTGTAGCCATGAATGCGGGCGAGCAACCGGCGCTCGCACCATTCTTCGCCAGCAGATCCCGGCGTGAAGCGCCCGCGCATGGCGAAGCCTTCGGCTTCGAGCGCCGCCAACGCGGCTGCGATTTCATTCTCTGCGAGGCCGAGCGATGCAGCGATCGCTTCGCGCGTGACCGGGCCGAGACCTTCGAGCCGGCCGCGCACGATTTCGACGAGCGCCTCTTCGCGCCCGCAATTCGCGTCGGCAGTCGGAGCAGCGATCGCGGGCTCGAGCCCGGCCGCGGGCCACAGCGCCATGAACTGCGGCAGGCGTTCCGCCGCGATCCACACGGTCGCCGCGGGAGCATGGAGCCGCGCCACGCGGTTCTCGCGGGCAAGGTCCGACAACCAGTCGCTCCAGCCGGGTCCCGCGCGCGCCTCGTCCATGCTGAGGAAGCCAAGCCAAACCAGCGCGTCGTGCAGCTCGTCGGCATTGGCGGCCTCGGGCCACGCTTCGCTGCGCACGCGGGCGATCGCCTCTGGATCGAGCCGGCCAAGATCGGCCGCAGTCTCCGGCGAAAGCCAGCGTCGGCTCATCACGGCCTGGGTGCGGCGCTCCTCAAGCGGCGCGTCGTCGAGATAGGCATAGGGACGCGCCGAGAGAACCTCGAGCGCCAGCGGCGAAGGCTCGGTCAGGTCGCGAGCGACAATGCGAATGTCGCCGGATTCGATGCGCGTGAGAAGGCGCTCCAGGCCGGCGAGATCCATCGCCTCGTTGAGGCAGTCGGCGATGGTTTGGCGCACCAATGGATGATCCGGCACCTCGCGCTCACCGGGCAGGTTTTCCGCACAGGCGATCTGGTCGGGAAAGACCGCCCCGATCAGATCTTCGGCGCCCATGCGCGCGAGTTGCGGCGCCACTTTCTTGCCGCCACGGAAGCGCGGCAGCGCGAGCGCCACACCTATGACCCAGCGCCAGCGCGTGACGAACATGGGCGCATCGAGCAACGCCTGGATCAGCAGCGGCTTGATGGTAGCGGAGTTGAGGTAGCGCGCGACCTCGGCAAGCTCGAAGCTGTGTGCGGTGGTCAGCGAGAGGACGATATTGTCCTCGGTCGCCGCCGCCTGCAGCTCGAAATTGAATTTGCGGCAAAAGCGCTTGCGCAGCGCCAATCCCCAGGCGCGGTTTAGGCGGCTGCCGTAGGGCGAATGGATAACGAGCTGCATGCCGCCGACCTCGTCGAAGAAGCGCTCGAACACGATCGTGTCCTGCGTCGGCAGGCAGCTCAGCGCCGCATGGCCGGATGCCAGATATTCGAGCAGTTGCTCGCTCGCCGGCTGGCTGATCCCGATCTCATCGACGAGCCAGCGCAAGATGCGCTCGGCCGATTCGCCGCCGCTCAGCCGCGCGGCGATTTCCGCCCGCAAGCGCGACACTGCCGCCGACAATTCATCGCTGCGGCCGGGCGCTTCTCCGAGCCAGAACGGAATCGTCGGGGCCATCCCATGGGCATCCTCGACCCGCACCACGCCCCGTTCGACCCGAATAATCCGATAGCTCTTGTTGCCGAGCTGGAAGATGTCGCCGGCCAGGCTCTCGACGGCGAAATCTTCGTTCACGGTGCCGATGAAATGGTTCTCGGGCTCGAGCAGTACTTGATAGTCGGCGTTGTCCGGGATCGTCCCGCCGGACGTGAGAGCGGTGAGCCGCGCGCCGCGCCGGCCGCGCAGCACGTGGTTCACGCCGTCGGAATGGATCAGCGCGCCGCGACGGCCGCGCCTGGTGCTGAATCCTTCCGCCAGCATCCGCACCACCGCCGCAAAATCTTCCCGCGGCAGCGCGCGATAAGGCCAGGCGCGTCGCACGAGCGCGTAGAGTTCGGTCTCGTTCCATTCGCGCGTCGCCACTTCTGCTACGATCTGCTGCGCCAGCACGTCGAGCGTCTGTTGCGGAATCGCGAGCAGGTCGAGCTCGCCGCGGCGGACGCTGTCGAGCAGCGCGGTGCACTCCACCAGCTCGTCGCGCGACAGCGGAAACAGCCGGCCCTTGGGCGTGCCGTCGACGGCGTGTCCGGACCGCCCGACGCGCTGCAGGAAGGTCGCGATCGAGCGCGGCGATCCGAGCTGGCAGACCAGGTCGACCTCGCCGATGTCGATGCCCAGCTCGAGCGAGGCCGTCGCCACGAGCGCTTTCAGCTTGCCGTGCTTGAGCCGCTGCTCGGCATCCAGGCGCTGCTCTTTGGCGAGGCTGCCGTGGTGCGCGGTCACCCGATCGGCACCGAGCCGCTCGGACAGCTGGCGCGTCACCCGCTCGACGAGCCTGCGGGTGTTGACGAAGATCAGCGTGGTACGATGCGCCTCGATCAACTCGGCCAGGCGTTGATACACCTGCTCCCAGACCTCGGCCGACATCACGGCCTCGAGCGGAGAGTCCGGAAGTTCGAGGGCGAGATCGCGAGCACGGCGGTGGCCAGTATCGATGATGGCGCACTCGACGCCGGTCGTCTTGTCGGCCCCCGCCCCGACCAGGAAACGCGCCACCGCCTCGATCGGCTTCTGGGTGGCGGAGAGCCCCACGCGCAACAAGCGATCGCCGCACAGCGCCGCCAAGCGTTCGAGCGAAAGCGCCAAGTGGGTGCCGCGCTTGTTGGCGGCGAGCGCATGGATCTCGTCGACAATCACGGTACGAGTGGTCGTCAGCATCGAGCGCCCCGAGTCCGAGCCGAGCAGGATGTAGAGCGATTCCGGGGTGGTCACCACGATGTGCGGTGGGCGGCGGCGCATGCGATCGCGCTCGCTGGGCGGCGTATCGCCGGTGCGCACCCAGGTGCGGATGTCCACGTCCGGTAGGTCTTGCGCCTTAAGGCTCTCGCGGATGCCCGCCAGCGGCGCTTCCAGGTTACGCTGGATGTCATTCGACAACGCCTTGAGCGGCGAGACATAGACGATCTGGGTTTCGTCCTTGAGGCCACCATCGAGGCCTTGCCGCACCAGACCGTCGATGGCGGCGAGAAACGCGGCGAGCGTCTTGCCCGATCCGGTCGGCGCGGCAATCAGCACATGCCGGCCCGCCTGGAAGGCGGGCCACGCCTGCGCCTGGGCCGCCGTGGGCGCAGCGAAGCTGCGGTCAAACCACGCGGCAACGGCGGGATGAAACAAAGAATCTGGCGTCATGGAATATCACGCGGCCGAATGATAGGGCACACCCCAACCACCCGCGCCCGCGGCGTGGTGCGCGACATATGGGTTCCTCGCCGGCTGAATCAATCCGCTGGCACGGCCGGCTCCCTCCCGCGCTCGGCCCTCAATCCCCGCGGAATTACTTCGTTACCAGCGTGGTGATGCGCTTGGGCACTTCGCCCACCGGAATGACTGCCTTGACCGCCATTCTCTCCGTATCGATGGCAGTGACGGATTTGATGGCGGCGTTGGAGATGTAGATGGTCTTGCTGTCCGGGGTGAACGTGACCCAGTTCGGGACCGAAGCGATCGGGCCGTGCCCGGCAAGCTTGAGCGCCGGCAGCGCGACCTCGCCCACGAGCTTGAGGTCGGGGAGCGCGTAGACGAACACTGCATTGTTCGGGATGCTGGTGACCCACAGCGTCCTGCCGTCGGGCGCCACACCTATCCCATGCGACGGCGCCGTCGCGCGTCCGGCATCGGTTTCGAATTCTACCGTCGTCTCGGGCAGCTTGATCCTCGCCACCTCCTTGCGGGCGGCGAAATCCACCACCGCGAATCCGTTGGTGTCGGAGAGTTGCACGAAGATGCGCTTGGTCGCGCCGTCGGAACCGGCTTCCATGGTCATCGGACGCACGCCCCGATCGAACGGCAGCTCCCAGATCGGAACCTCGCGTTCGAGATCGATGACCGTCAAAAGCTTGCCGGGGATGGAGCCGGTAATGAGATGCTTGCCGTCCGGCGTCACATAGACGTTGTGTAGCCGCCCGTTCACCAGGATGCTCTTGGTTCGCGTCAGCGTGGCGGCGTCGATGACGTCGACGGCTCCGGGCCCGCGCGCGATGCCGACCAAGATGCGATCGCCGGTCTTGCTGACCGCGATATTGTTGGGGTGATTGCTCAGCGGCACTTTCTTGATCAACGCGCCGCTCGTGCGGTCGAACACGTCGAGCGTCGTATCGGCCTCGTTGCTGACGTAGACGCGTGCGCCGTCGGGCGAGGGCGCGATGCCGTGGGCGGCCTCGATGCCCTTGATCTCCTGGACGACCTTGTTGGTCGCGGGGTCGATGACGTGGATGCTGTCGCCGGCGCTGTTGGTGACATAGATGAAAGCCGTGCCGCCCCACGCCGGCAAAGGGGCCAGCGCCAGCACCAACCACAAATGTCTCACCATCCGACGACAATCGTGCATGGCAATCTCCTCGCCCCTGGCGTCGGTGAGGTTACGCCCAGGCCGCGGATGACATCAAGCGAGGTCGGGCGACACCCCCGCGACTTCGGTCGCGCTCGCGTGCTATAGGTCGAGGCCGGCGAAGGCCAAGGAGACGAACATGCCCCGTCACGCCCGCTACGTGCCCCACGGCGTCATTCCGGCGGTGCTGCTGCCGTTCAACGATGATCTGTCCATCGACGAAAAGAGCTTCCGCGCCCATTTGCGCGACGTGGCGGCCACCAAGGGCATCTCCGCCCTCACCATCAACGCACATTCGACCGAGGTCGCCTCCGTGAGCTTCGAGGAGCAGCGGCGCGTGCTCGCCATCGCGCAGGAGGAGATCGGCGACCGGCTGCCGCTGGTGAACGGGATATGGGCGGACGGCAGCATTGAAGCAGCCAGGATCGCCCGTATGGCAGCAGACGGCGGCGCCTCCGCGCTGCTGATCTTCCCGCCCGCGCCTTTCACTTTGGGTCAATCGCCGCCGATGGCGCTCGCGCATTTCAAGCGCATCGCGGATGCGACCGACCTGCCTCTGATCGTCTTCCAGTATCCGCTCGCCACTGGCCAGGGCTACCCGATCGATACGCTCCTCAAGATGGTGAACGAGGTGACGAGCATCCGCGCCATCAAGGACTGGGCGGGCAATGTCGCGCAGCACGAAATGCATATCCGCACGCTGCAGAACCTGCCGCGGCCGGTCAATGTGCTCACCACCCACAGCGCTTGGTTGCTGAGTTCGCTCGTGCTCGGCTGCAATGGCCTGCTCTCGGGCAGCGGCAGCGTGATTGCGGATCTGCAGGCGCAGCTGTTCCATGCGCTCCAGGCGAACGACCTCGCCGAGGCGCGCCGTCTCAACGACCGCATCTATCCGCTGGCGCGGGTGTTCTACGCCGATCCCTGGGCCGACATGCACAACCGCATGAAGGAGGCGCTGGTGCTGCTTGGGCGCCTGCCGCGGGCGGTGGTGCGGCCGCCGCTGGTCAAGCTCTCCGACGCGGAGGTCGACCACATCCGCGCGGCGCTGGTGGAGGCGGGCCTGCTCGGCGCGAAAGCGCGCGACGCGGCCTGAGTCCCGGCCGGCATCGTGAACGTCTCGTAAACGTCTGCGACGCTGCGGTAGATGATCGGTTGTGGCGCCGGGTCGCCTGCTTCGCTTCATGGCCCGCCGCGGATTCGGCCGGCCGACGCTTGATTCGCTCGAGCCTTTTGCCCAGATTGCGCCGCCCGTAGGACAAGGCGATGAACCGCGCAGCGAGCCCCACCGGCAGTCGCCGGATTGCCTGGCAGAACGTGCTGACCGTGATCAGCGCGGCGATTCTGATCGGCGCCGAAGTCTTTGGCGCCGCGTTTGCCGGCGGCTGGGCGGTCGCCAGCTACTTGGATTTAGGGCCGTACGGCGTGCATATCATGCAAGGCATCTTCTTCCTCTGCGGCATCGCCGTGATGGTCGCCTTCATCCGCAACGCCCGGCGCGTGGAGCCGTTCACCACCCGCAGCTGACCTGCCGCCGCCACGAACTTCGCGAGGACGACGCCTCGGCGATCTGCCGCCGGCGGCGGTGGCAGAAAAAATTCTTGTCAAGTGCGCTTACATCGCTTATGTGCGCAATTGCCCAATTTCGCACGTGCCTGTGGCCGTGTGTCGGTCGGTGGGCATCCGGACAAGAGGCCGGACAGCCGCCCGGAGCAAGATCGCAGCATTGAGTCTGTGATCGTCTGAGCTCCGAATCCACTTGACCGGCAGCCGGAGGCGAAACCGGCATACCCCGCGCTCAACGGGGGACGCGGCTTAAAGCAACGACGGACCGGGCTTCCTTGGTCTCTGCCGGCCTCCACCGCCGGCGTGGCTACCGAAGAGGCTTGTTCATCATTGCCGGCCGTGCGGAGTGGGATCTCCCCATTCCAATCCAAGGCAGCACAGCGGGTGAAGAACCCACGTTCGTAAGTGCGTCCCCATCGCGCACCCGCGACGAGTTCACAACCCGCATCACCCGGCGGTTCGCCGCCTGCCAGCCTGTGGGGAGAGCGCTATGACCGCGCGCATCCGCCAATTCCTTCGTAAGCGGGCCGAGGACGGCCCCTGCCTCGTCGTCGATCTCGACGTCGTGCGTGAAAACTATCTGGCCTTTGCCAAAGCGCTGCCGGATACGAAGGTGTTCTATGCCGTAAAGGCCAATCCGGCACCCGAGGTGCTCGCCCTGCTTGCCGCGCTGGGGTCGAGCTTCGATGCCGCCTCGATCACCGAGATCGAGATGGTGCTCGCGGCCGGCGCCACCGCCGACCGCATCTCCTTCGGCAACACCATCAAGAAGGAGCGCGATGTGGCGCGCGCCCATGCGCTCGGCGTGCGCCTTTACGCCGTCGACTGCACCGCCGAGGCGGACAAGATCGCCCGCGCCGCGCCCGGCGCGCGGGTGTTTTGCCGCATCATCTCCGACTGCGTCGGGGCGGAATGGCCGCTGTCGCGCAAGTTCGGCTGCGAACCGGCCATGGCGGCCGACGTGCTCGAGCACGCCCACCGGCTCGGCCTCGAAGCCTATGGCGTCTCCTTCCATGTCGGCTCCCAGCAGCGCAACCCGCACGCCTGGGATCGCGCGCTCGCCTCCGCGGCGGCCGTGTTCCGCGAATGCGGCGAGCGTGGGCTCAACCTCACCATGGTCAACCTGGGTGGCGGCTTCCCGACCAAATATCTCAAGAACGTGCCGACGGTGAAGGCCTACGGCTCGGCGATCTTCCGTGCGCTGCGCCGGCACTTCGGCAACCGTATTCCGGAGACGATCATCGAGCCGGGCCGCGGCATGGTCGGCAACGCCGGCGTCATCGAGGCGGAGGTCGTGCTCGTCTCCAAGAAGAGCGAGAGCGACGACGTGCGCTGGGTCTATCTCGACATCGGCAAGTTCGGCGGCCTCGCCGAGACGATGGACGAATCGATCCGCTATCCGATCCGCACTCCGCGCGACGGCGACGAGCTTTCGCCCTGCGTGCTCGCGGGGCCAACCTGCGACTCGGCCGACGTGATGTACGAGCGGGAACCCTACGCCTTGCCGATCAGTCTCGAGATCGGCGACAAGGTGCTGATCGAGGGCACCGGCGCCTACACCGCGACCTACTCGTCGGTGGCCTTCAACGGCTTCACGCCGCTGAAGACGTATCACATCTAGCGGGCGGACGGAGATCTGAGATGGTTACCGTCCGCAAGGAACGGCCGGCCGAGGCTGCGACGCGTGAGGCGTTGCTCGACC
>JBJMTU010000201.1:0-4103 GCA_045811545.1 Xanthobacteraceae bacterium
AGAAACATTCCGCAGGACTACCGAAACGTCGCCGCCGTCCTTCGGCTCAATCATGTCGAGTTCTTTTTCAAGATCATGATCCCATCGGCGGCGCCTTATATCTTCACGGGCCTGCGCATCGGCATCGGCCTCTCCTGGCTCGCCATCGTCGCGGCAGAGATGCTGATCGGCGGCGTCGGCATCGGCTTCTTCATCTGGGACGCGTGGAACTCCTCGCATATCAGCGAGATCATTCTGGCGCTGGTCTATGTCGGGTTGATCGGCTTCGTGCTCGATCGCATCGTCGCCGCCATCGCCACGTTCGTCACCCACGGCACCGCCGCCAACTGAAAGCGAGCGCCAATGACCGCTTATCTCAAGCTCGATCACATCGATAAGACCTTTAGCCGCGGCGCGCTCGAGAGCGAGGTGCTCAAGGAGATCACGCTCGGCATCGACAAGGGCGAGTTCGTCTCGATCATCGGCCATTCCGGTTGCGGCAAGACGACCTTGCTCAACATCGTCGCCGGGCTCACGCGCGCGACCATCGGCGGCGTGCTGCTGGAGGGGCGCGAGGTCGATGAGCCCGGTCCCGACCGCGCGGTCGTGTTCCAGAACCACTCGCTGCTGCCGTGGCTCACCGTCTATGACAATGTGCGGCTCGCGGTCGACAAGGTGTTCTCGGCCACCAAGTCGCGTGCCGAACGGCGCGCCTGGACCATGCACAATCTCGAGCTGGTGCAGATGGCGCACGCCAAGGACAAGCGGCCGGCGGAAATTTCCGGCGGCATGAAGCAGCGCGTGGGGCTTGCCCGCGCGCTCGCCATGGAGCCGAAGGTGCTGCTGCTCGACGAGCCATTCGGGGCGCTCGATGCGCTCACGCGCGCGCATCTGCAGGACTCGGTCATGGCGATCCATGAGAAGCTGCGCAACACCGTGCTCATGATCACGCACGATGTCGACGAGGCGGTGTTGCTGTCCGACCGCATCGTGATGATGACCAATGGTCCGGCCGCGCGGATCGGCGAGGTGATGGATGTGCCGCTCTCTCGTCCGCGCCGCCGCCTCGAGGTGGCGTCGAGCCCCGCTTACCTCAAGTGCCGCCAGCGTGTGCTGGAATTCCTCTACGAGCGCCATCGCTTCATCGAGGCCGCTTGAGCGGTCCGACCAACGAGGTGTGGACGCGATGCACTATTCAGGCGCTGGTGTGGCCCAGGGCCGCCGTGCGCGATCGGCCGTCTTGAACGCGGAGATCTTGTCCGTGTAGCTCTCCGTCAAGGCGATATTGTCCCAGCCGTTGAGCAGGCGCGTGCGGCGGACCGGATCGATCGCGAAGCGGAGGGTTTGATCGCCGCATTGGATCGTCTGCTGCTCGAGATCAACAGTCAGGCGCCGCGGCGGCTGCTCGCCGAGGAGGCGCATGAGCGCGGCCGCCTCGTCGTCTGAGACGATCGCGGTCAACAATCCGTTCTGCACCGCGTTGCCCGCAAAGATGTCGCCGAAGGACGGCGCGATCACGCAGCGAATGCCGTAGTCGTAGAGCGCGTAGACCGCTGCCTCGCGCGAGGAGCCGCAGCCGAAGTTGCGCGCGCCCACGATGATCTTGGCATCGCGCCAGGCCGGCCGGTTGAGCGGAAAATCCGGCCGCTCGCGCCGTTCGGCATCGAAGCGCAGATCGTGCAGCAGCACCGCGCCGAGGCCGGCGGAACGCGGCACCTTCAGAAAGCGCGCCGGTAGGACCTGATCGGTGTTGAGATTGGCGATGTCGAGCGGGCAGGCAATCCCAGTGAGTCGGACGAACTTGTCCATGCGCGCCTCACGCCTTGCGCCCGGCGAGCAGCGGCCGGACGTCGGTCAATGTTCCTGTTACCGCCGCCGCGGCGACCATGGCCGGAGACATCAAATGGGTGCGCGCGCCCGGTCCTTGTCGACCGCGGAAATTGCGATTGGTGGTTGACGCGCAGCGTTCCCCGGGCGGCACCACATCGCCGTTGATGCCGACGCACATGGAGCAGCCGGATTCGCCCCATTCGAGGCCTGCGTCACGGAAGATGCGGTCGAGTCCTTCCTCCTCGGCCTGGCGCTTGACGCGGGAAGAGCCAGGCGACACCAGCCCGGGAACCTTGCTCACCCGACCTGCCAGGACGGCGGCTGCCGCGCGCAGGTCCTCGATGCGCGCATTGGTGCACGAGCCGATGAAGATGCGGTCGATCGCAATATTGGTGAGCTTCGTGCCGGGCCTAAGCCCCATATATTCGAGTGCCTCGCGCAAGTACTTCGCGCGCGCCGCGTCCGGCTCGCGCGCAGGGTCCGGTACGTTGGCGTCGATCGGCAGCGCATCCTGGGGGCTCGTGCCCCAGGTGACGATCGGCGCAATGTCAGGGGCGTTAAGCTCGACCTCGCGGTCGAATTCCGCTCCGTCGTCCGTGGTGAGCGCCGACCAGGCCTCGACGGCTCGCTCGAATGCCGTGCCCTTGGGCGAATAAGGCCGGCCTTTCACATATTCGAAGGTCGTTTCGTCAGGCGCAATCATGCCGCTGCGCGCGCCGGCCTCGATCGACATGTTGCACAGCGTGAGCCGTCCCTCCATGGACAGTGCATGGATGGCGGGGCCGGCGAACTCGATGGCATGACCGGTCGCGCCGTCGGCGCCAATGCTTGCGATGATGGCAAGCACCATGTCCTTGGCTGCAATGCCGGGAAAAAGGCGTCCGCTGATGGTGATGCGCATGCGCTTCGGCTTGCGCTGCCACAGCGTCTGCGTCATCAGCACATGGGCGACCTCGGAGGCGCCGATGCCGAAGGCATAGGCGCCTAACGCGCCATGGGTTGAGGTGTGGCTGTCGCCACACACGATCAGCAGGCCGGGCAGAGTAAGGCCCTGCTCGGGTCCAACCACGTGCACGATTCCTTGGCGGGGATCGTCGACCCCGAACAGGGTTATGCCATGCTCGGCCGTGTTTTCCTCGAGCGTGCGCACCATGCGCGCGATGTCGGGATTGTCGATGACGCGCCGAGAGCCGCGCGTCGGGACATAGTGGTCGGCGACACCGAAGGTGAGACCCGGCTCGGCGACCCGCGCGCCGCGGGCCTTGAGCTGGCTGAAGGCATTGAAGGACCCCTCATGCACGTAATGGCGGTCCACCCACAACAACGCCTCGCCGTCGTCACGCCGCACGATTTCGTGGGTCGCCCACAGCTTGTCGAACAGGGTTAGAGGGTCGTTCATGCGGATCGACACGGATTAAATGCCGCAACGCACTAGGCGCAATATAGAAGGCATGGCCCGGCAATGTTAGTCTGTTAGCGCGGATGTCACATGGAGGGTTCCAATGTCGCATTGGTCAGCACAGGTTACGCGCCGCAAGCTGGTGCAGACGACGGCGGTGGGCGCTGCCGCGGCGGCGACGGGTCTCATCAACGCGCCGGCACTCCTCCGCGCGCAGGGCTCTCCGGTAAAACTTGGCGTACTGCACCCGGTTTCTGGCGCTCTGTCCTATTCCGGCCAGCAGGGCCGGCTCGGTGCGACGATCGCGATCGAGGAGATCACCGCGGTAGGCGGCATCAAGGCGCTGGGCGGCGCCAAGATCGAGGCCGTGCTCGGCGACGCACAGTCGACGCCGGAAGGCGGCAATGCCGAGGTCGAGAAGATGAACTCAGCGGGTGTGGCGGCCATCGTCGGCGGCTACGCCAGCTCAATCTGCCTCACCGCCAGTCAGACCGCCGCCCGCTACGACCTGCCCTACGTGGTGGACGTCGGTGTTGCCGACAATATCGTCACGCGCGGCCTTAAGAACACATTCCGGTTCGGGCCGGGCTTCGGAGTAATTGCGAAGACGGCGCTCGACAACCTCGTCACCATCAACGACCAGGCCGGAAATCCGGCGAAGACAGTGATGATCGTGCACGAGGACTCCTTGTTCGGGTCCGGGCTTGCCAAGCTGCTCAACGCGCAACTGCCCGAGCGCGGCTTCCAGGTCCTTGAGACCATTCCACATCCGACGCCGACTCGCGATTTCAACAACGTGGTGCTGAAAATAAGGGCGCAAAATCCGGATCTCGTGATTCCTGCGAACTATTACAATGAATACGTGCTGCTCGCGCGCACCATGCAGCAACAGCGC
>JBJMTU010000202.1:0-18960 GCA_045811545.1 Xanthobacteraceae bacterium
CAGAATTTGTCGCAGCCTTCCTGGACCGTGACAAAAGCACTGACACCGCGCGCGCGTATTGCCTCGCGGCTCGGCGCCTTGAGGACGTCGAACTTGTCCTCGACCGGAAATTCGGTGTCGACCACCGCCCCTTCACGCTCGGCTCGGGCGAGCAATTCGGGCAGGCGATGGTAGCTTTGCGGGCCGACCACGAGATCCACCGCCGGCGCGCGCCGGATGATCTCCTCGCCTTCGGCCTGAGCGACACAGCCCGCAACCGCAATAGTCAAGCGGCGTCCCTCGCGCGCGGCAGCCGATTTGAGCGCACCGACACGGCCGAGTTCGGAATACACCTTGTCCGCCGCCTTCTCGCGAATGTGGCAGGTGTTGAGGATGATGAGGTCGGCGTCTCCCAGGTGGACGGTCTCGGCAAAGCCCTCGGGCGCGAGCATGTCCGCCATCCGATGCGAATCGTAGACGTTCATCTGGCAGCCGAAGGATTTGACGTAGAGCTTGCGCGGTCGGGTCATGCCAGTGGGGTCGTTGTGTGCGCCCGGAAAGGCTCAACTCTTTGATTAACTTGTTGAATCCTGGGCAGCGTCGCTATCGGCCAACGTCCGGGTCTTTTACCCGTCTGAACGTCAAAAGCAAATGGGTGCCGATCGCCCGCTCTGCTAGTCCGGAGCACGGATGTCGGCCTCTTTGATGACTTTCGACCACTTGAGCATTTCGGATTTGATATAGGCATCGAGTGCGTCGGGCGTGCCCGCGTCGATCGTCATCCCCAGATCGGCGAATCGCTGTCGCACGTCCGGCTGAGTGACGAGCTGTGTCACCTCCGTATTCAACCGGCGCACGATCTCGCGTGGAGTTCCGGCCGGTGCAACCAGCGCGAACCAGGTTGCCGCCTCAAAGCCGGGCAGCGCTGCCTCCGCGACGGTGGGAATTTCGGGCGCCGTGGCGGCGCGTTGCGCGCTGGTGACGGCAAGTGCACGCAGCGAGCCGGCCTTCACGTTGCCGATGACAGCCGAGAGGTTCGCGAAGATCAAATGCAGCTGACCGCCGAGAAGATCATTGATGGCCGGAGCCTCGCCACGATAGGCAACGTGCACCATCTTGATGCCGGCCTGGATCGAAAAAAGCTCACCTGCCATGTGCGGCGTGGTCCCGAGCCCGCCCGATCCGAAATTGAACGTGCCCGGGCTGGCCTTGGCCAGCGCGATGAGATCTATGACCGATCGCGCCGGCACCGAGGGATGAACGACGAGCACCAGCGGCGAGATGCCGGCCTTTGCCACGCCGACAAAGTCTCTGGTCGCATCGATTGAGAACTTGCGATAGAGCGCCGGCGCGACCGCAAGAGTCGTCTGGGTGCCCATCATCAGCGTGTATCCGTCCGCACCCGATTTCGCCACGGTTTCTGCGGCGATCATCCCGCTTGCGCCGGGACGGTTCTCGACTACGACCGATTGACCAATCGTCTCGGTCAACTTCTGCGCTACGATTCTGGCGGCAACATCGGTGCCGCCGCCGGCAGCAAAGCCGACCAAAATCTTGATCGATCTCTCCGGATACTGTTTGCGCAGGTCCTCGGCCGCGGAAGACCCCATGCCGAGGGCGAACAACAAGCCAAGCAAGATGCACGATGATCTCGGCAAGGTCTTGGCCTCGCTGGCAAGGCTCAGCGTTTCGGCTTGTCGTCGAGCGGGACTGCGTAAAGCTCGAGCCGATGATCGACTAGCCGGTAGCCGAGGCGCCGTGCGACATCGGCCTGGAGTCGTTCGATGTCTTCCGACTGAAACTCGATCACCTCGCCCGTGCGCAGATTGATGAGATGGTCGTGATGGCTATCGGGCATCTGCTCGTAGCGCGCGCGCCCGTTGCGAAATTCATGCCGCTCGATGATACCGGCGTCCTCGAACAGTTTCACGGTTCGGTAAACCGTGGAGATCGAGATGCGGTCGTCAACCGCGGAGCAGCGCCGGTAAAGCTCCTCGACATCCGGGTGGTCATCGGCCGCTGCCAACACGCGCGCGATCACGCGGCGCTGCTCGGTCATACGCATGCCCCTGGCGCTGCATAGAGCTTCGATGTCTCTGGGCTTCGGCGCGTTCACGGCGCTTCTCCGTTCAACCGCCATATCACGCCGACGGGCTGGAATCCATTGGGTCCGGGCCACGTCATTAGTGGCCGCCGGGATGCAGCCTATGTGATTACAGCGCCAACCGCCGGTCACACCAGATCGCGGCGCAGAATAAGGGCGGCGGAGTCTTGGGCCGCGGAATAATACGATTCCCGGCGTCCGACGTCTTGGAAGCCTGCGCCGCGATAGAGTCGCCGCGCCGGCACGTTGGCCTCATCCACCTCCAGAAATACGGAGCGCGCGCCGCGCGCAGCCAGCCGACGTAGGTTGGTATCGAGCAGCTGTCGCGCCAGCCCCCGTCCGCGCCGAGCGGAGGCCACAGCGACTGATAGGATCTCTGCCTCGTCCGAAACGAGCCGTGACAGGATGAATCCTACGAGGAGGCCTCGCCCCATGGCGCGATGCGCGACGACGTTGCGATCCAAGAGCAAGCGCTCGAACTCGCCCTCACTCCAGCCGCGATGGAACGAGGCGGCATGGAGTGCGGCCAAAGCGCAGGCGTCTGCTGGGTCTGCCTCCGACAGCACGGCTTCGCGCGCGAACAGACGAGCAATGATCCCGATCATCGCCGGGGCAGCCGCGCGGCGTTCTGTGGCTGCGCGTCGGGTGCGCGCAAATAGAGCGGTTTCGGCGGACCATGGGCTTCCGCTGCAGCGGCGCCCAGGCGTGCGATCCAGTCGATGTCGGGGGCGCCACGCTGCTCGACCAGGAGCGGCGGCTCGGCTCCTTTGGCCCAAGCCGCCGCTAGCTTCTTGGCGGCGGAGCCGATGATGCGTGCGGGGGCGGTCATCGCCGCGCGTGCGGCATCGCGCACCGTTGCTGTTCGAGGACCGACAAGCGTTCGGCCGTTGACGCCGAACACCTGCAAATAAATGTGGTCGTGGCGGGCATCGATCGCCGCCACGACTTGGGTGCTATCGTCGTCGGCAATCAGCGGGGCCGCGAATCCGGCAAGCGTGGACAGCCCGATCGCCGACTTTCCCGCCGCGAGTGCGATGCCGCGCGCCGCCGATATTCCAACGCGAAGCCCCGTAAAGCTGCCCGGCCCCGTGGTGACGGCGATGCGGTCGAGATCGCCAAATTCGGTACCGGCCCGAATCATCACACGCGCGATGAGCGGCATCAGCGCCTCGGCGTGACCGCGCGTCATGACGACGGTCTCGCTCGCGGCGATCCCGCCGCTGGTGTCGAGCAAGGCGGCCGAGCAGGCCTCCAGCGCGGTGTCGATGGCAAGGACGCGCATGGCTCACCTTCGCCGTCGCTGGTCGCGGACAACGGGTAATATGCCGACGCTCAGGTTTACTGCAGTTGTTGCTCCGCCAGACTTATCGGATGCAATAGCGCCTCATCCCATGGGTCTGACTTCGACCACGTCCGGCAAATAGTGGCGCAGCAGGTTCTCGATACCGTGCCGCAGCGTCGCGGTGGATGACGGGCAGCCTGAGCAGGCGCCCTTCATGTCGAGGTAGACGACGCCGTCCTTGAAGCCGCGGAAGGTGATATCGCCGCCATCATTGGCAACCGCCGGTCGCACCCGCGCTTCGATCAGCTCTTTGATGGTAGCAACCGTTTCGGAATCCTTCTCTTCGAAGAATTCATCGCGCTCTGCCGATGCAACGGCATCGGTACCGTTCACGATAGGCGCATCGGACATGAAGTGTTCCATGATGGCGCCGAGAATCGCGGGTTTGAGCTGCTGCCATTCGCCGGCGTTCTTGGTGACCGCGATGAAATCGGAGCCGAAAAAGACGCCTGACACTCCGGTGATACCGAAGAGGCGCTCGGCCAGGGGCGATTGGGCGGCCGACTGCTTGTCGCGCATATCAAGCGTACCGCTCGCCAGCACGGCCCGTCCGGGCAGGAATTTCAGCGTTGCCGGATTTGGGGTGGGCTCGGTCTGGATGAACATGGCCTGCTCCTTTCAGTCGCAGGATGAAAAACGGATGGTCATGGCATCGTAATAGGTGGCGCCTCCCGGCGGAAGTTCAACCCGCCCTAAGTTGCCAAGAGGGCGGGGCAATGCGCGGCAAGCCCACTTCGATCTCTTTGCCTCAGGCGCCACAAACGGCCCTAAACGCAGCGCGCATTACGACATCGCGTCGAGTTCTTCGTCGCTGAGATGTCCCGGAACGATAGCGACCGGGATGGGGAAGTCCCCCGCGGTCTTGGCGACACTGGAAACGAGCGGGCCCGGGCCCTCTTTGCCCGGCGCGGCGGCAAGTACCAGAATCGCCACGTCTTCGTCGTCCTCGATGAGATTGAGGACTTGCTGCGCCTTCTCGCCTTCGCGGATCACGCGCTCCGGCATCACGCCGGTGATACTGGAGGACCGGGCCGCATGGCGGTCAAGTACGGCATTGGCCTCCTCGTGCGCTTCGGCGCGCATGATATCGGCGACGCCGAGCCATTGCTGATTGCGGTCGTGCGTTTCGATCACGCGCAGCATAAGCACCGTTGCCCCGATGCGGAGCGCGCGCCGGCTGGCGAAATAAAGCGCTCTGTCGCATTCCGGCGAATCGTCGATGACAACCATGAATTTCGGCGAGTGACCAGTCTCGTAGCTGCGGCGCTTCTTGCTCATCGGCTTCCCCGACCGCACCGGACGACAGTCTCCCCGGCGGACCGGCTCTTTGCGCCTCAAAATGCCGCGTGGTCACCAGCGAGGTCGTAAACTTCGAAAATCCTGCCACGGTCATCAGGGGCAGCACAAGGCCACCATGGCAAAGGGCTTTCAAGCTGTCGGATATTGCTTCGCGCTCAGTGGCGCACGAACCCGACGATGTCCTTGACCGCCTTCATGGTGTCCGCTGCGATGCTGCGCGCGCGGGCGGCGCCGTCGGCAAGAACCGAATCGATATAGACCGGATCGGCCATGAGCCGCTTCATCTCGCTGTTGATCGGGCCGAGTTTCGCGACTGCGAGCTCGACGAGCGCTGCCTTGAAAGTCGAGAATTGCGCGCCGCCGAATTCGTTGAGAACATCTGCCTTGCTCCTGCCGGCCAGCGCGGCATGAATGCCCACGAGGTTGTCGGCTTCGGGCCGCTGCTCGAGTCCTTTCTCGTCGTGCGGCAGTGGCTCGGGATCCGTCTTTGCCCGCCGGATCTTGTGCGCGATCGCGTCGGCATCGTCGGTCAGATTGATGCGTGATTGGTCCGAGGCGTCGGACTTCGACATCTTCTTGGAGCCGTCGCGCAGCGACATCACGCGCGTCGCGGGCCCCTGGATGAGCGGCTCGGGTTGAGGGAAAAATGCGTCTCCGTAGCCGTGCGCCTGAATGGATTTCGCAAAGTCATTGTTGAACTTCTGAGCGATGTCGCGCGAGAGCTCCAAGTGCTGCTTCTGATCCTCTCCTACCGGCACATGCGTCGCTCGATAAATGAGAATGTCGGCGGCCATCAGCGTCGGATAGGCGTACAGGCCGACCGAGGCGTTCTCGCGGTCCTTGCCCGCCTTCTCCTTGAACTGGGTCATGCGATTGAGCCAGCCCAGGCGGGCGACGCAGTTGAATATCCAGGCGAGTTCTGCATGCTCGGCGACCTGGCTTTGATTGAATACAATGTGTTTCTTCGGATCGATGCCGCAGGCAAGGAAAGCGGCGGTCACCTCGCGCGTGTTGTTCGGCAGTTGCTCAGGACCGCCCCAGACGGCCAGCGGTTGGGTGATGGCGTGCAGGTCGACGACGCAATACATGCACTCGTACCTATCCTGCAGCGCGACGAACTTTGCGATCGCGCCAAGATAATTGCCGAGGTGCAGATTGCCGGTCGGTTGCACCCCGGAAAATACTCGTTCCTTGAAGGCCATGCCTGAAGCCTCGCCGATCGCGCTGCCAGATGGCACGACCAGCGGCACGCGCGCAAGTCCGGCTCATGGCCGGCGGCAGACCACCGCGCGGCCGCGGGGACGCACGATTGTCTCGAGCCATTTCACCGCTATAGTGCGCGCGCGTTTTTGGTGAGAGTTCAGATGGCCTCGATGCATTTCGACGTTCTTGGCATCGGCAATGCGATTGTCGATGTGATCGCGCGCACGGATGACGCGTTTCTCGCCCAGCACAATATGCGCAAGGGCACCATGCAGCTGATCAATGAGAGCCAGGCTGCGAAACTGTACGATGCCATGGGTCCGGCGGTGGAGGTTTCCGGCGGCTCGGCGGCGAATACCGTCGTAGGCGTGGCAAGCCTTGGTGCGCGCGCGGCCTTCATCGGCAAGGTCAAGGACGACGAGCTCGGTCGCGTCTTTGCCCACGACATTCGCGCGGCTGGCGTCGCGTTTGCGACACCACCGGCCTCGGCTGGCCCATCGACAGCGCGCTGCTACGTGCTGGTCACGCCCGACGGCGAGCGCACGATGAACACCTATCTCGGCGCCGCCCAGGATTTGCACCCCAACGACATCGACGAAGACGCCATTGCTGCCGCTCAGATTGTCTACCTCGAGGGCTATCTCTGGGATCCCCCGCACGCCAAGGAAGCGTTCCTCAAGGCGGCGAAGATCGCACATGACGCAAAGCGCGATGTTGCCCTCACGCTGTCGGATGCGTTCTGCGTTGATCGTTATCGCCCGGAATTCCTGGATCTGATCCGCACGGGCACCGTGGACCTCGTCTTCGCCAACGAGCGCGAGCTGCACAGCCTGTACGAGACGGCCGATTTCGATACCGCGCTCCGCGCGCTGCAGAGAGATGCGCGCCTGGCCGTAGTCACCCGCAGCGAGAAGGGTTGCCTGATCGTGACGCGTGAACAGACCGAGGCGGTTCCGGCAACTCCGGTGGAGCGCGTGGTCGATGCCACCGGCGCCGGCGACCTTTTCGCCGCGGGCTTTCTGGCCGGCCTGTCGCGCGGCGCCGACAACCGCAATGCTGCGCGCCTTGGGACATTGGTCGCCGCCGAAGTGATCCAACATCTCGGGGCGCGACCGGAGGCGTCGCTTAAGGCCATTGCGCAGGAGAACGGCTTCGCTCTTTAGAACCTGCGAAACGCCTGCCCTCGCTTGCGGTCTTGGCTGAAAGTCGCTGGGAAGCGCCCTGAATTCCTCAGCAGGCGACGCCGCCCATACGGGGCGGGAGCGCTTGTCCACAGCGATTCACAAAAATCACTGCCGGTCGCGACGCTGTCTCGGAACTGTCGTGCTGATCCGGCATTGGTGGCGCAAGTTCCAAGAGGGGTTGTTGCTTGCGAGGAGGATTGTGATGGGATCGTTCGCAGATGATCTCCCCAGCCGGTTCCCAGTCGGCACGCGTTACGTGGTGGAGGGTCGCGGCGGAGACCGAGGGCGTCTTCGCATCCATTTGCGATATCTCGAGTTTCCCGACGGCCGGCATGTCCAATTGCCGGTCGATCTGGGGCACCGGACGCGCTCGTACCGCCGCCGCCGTTCGAACGGGTGGGCCACGGCCCGAAAATAATTCGCGCCCAGGAACCGCGGGCCTGCCTGCGCGTTTAATGGCCAACGCCGGGTGGAGTGCCCCCCAGCCCCCAACCCCTCACCCATCCGGCGAGAGACCCTGGCCCGCTTAGGCGCCGGGGTCTTCCTTTGTGGACCGTTGTGCACAATAGGCGGCGAGAACTTGGACGCACCGCTTGCGATGAGATGCGCGAGCGCGCTACCCATGCGGGGCTCGCGTCTGCGCCGGGTTGGCGGACCTCTCCCTTCGGGACGAAACCCGGCGCGCTTCTTTATCTAAATTGTGATCGCAACACGTCGTGACTTAAGACGCGCGATCGCTGACGCGCCCTACCACCAGATCGTCCCGGTGCACCATCTCCGCGCGGCCGGCGAAGCCGAGGATCGCGACAATATCCGCGGACGGGCGGCCCTTGATCTTCATTGCATCCTGGGAGTCGTAGGCGACGAGCCCACGGCCAACTTCGCTGCCGTCCGGCCCGCGGATAACGACGGCGTCGCCGCGCGCGAAGCTGCCGTCAACCTGGATGACGCCTGCAGGCAGCAGGCTCTTGCCGCTGCGCAGGGCCACGACCGCGCCGGCATCGATCGTCAAAACGCCTTTGGGCTCGAGAGACCCCGCGATCCATTTCTTTCGTGCAGTGATCGGATTGGCCGGCGTGAGAAACCAGGTGCAGCGCGCACCGGCGGTGATCGCCGCGAGTGGATGTGCGACGCGACCGGATGCAATCACCATATGGGTGCCACCCTGGGTGGCGATCTTCGCGGCTTCGATTTTGGTCTGCATGCCGCCGCGCGACAGTTCGGAGCCGGCCGCGCCTGCCATTGCTTCGATTCCAGGCGTAATGCCCTCCACCAGCGGCACCAGTTTGGCTTTGGGATTGTCCGCGGGCGGCGCGTCGTAGAGGCCATCGATGTCCGAGAGCAGCACCAGCAGATCCGCACTTGTCATGGTGGCGACGCGCGCGGCGAGCCGGTCGTTGTCGCCATAGCGGATTTCGTTGGTTGCGACCGTATCGTTCTCGTTAATCACTGGAATGGCCCGCCATTCGAGCAATTTGTCTATCGTTGAGCGGGCATTGAGATAGCGCCGTCGTTCCTCGGTGTCCTGCAGCGTGACCAAGACCTGCCCGGCCGTGATGCCGTGCCGGCCGAGCACCTCCGACCACGTGCGCGCCAGCGCGATTTGCCCCACGGCGGCGGCGGCTTGGCTATCCTCGAGCTTGAGCGGCCCAGCCGGCAGCCTGAGCACGGCGCGACCGAATGAGATCGCTCCCGAGGAGACGACGAGTACGTCGCGCCTGTTTCGATGCAGGTTGGCAATATCTTCCGCAAGCGATGACAGCCAGCTGTCATGCAATCGCCCGCCGTTGCTGTCGACCAGCAGCGAGGAGCCGACCTTCACCACCAACCGGCGGAAGTCCGTGAGGGAGGGCACTTTGCGGGACACGGTGCGAGATTTCGTCTGGGCGGCAGGCGACAACCATTGTCGCGCTGGTGCGTTGTTTAGCATGCGTCTTCGGGTCTGCGCCAAGGCGTTAACAGCATGAGCAAGGCTTTAATCGGTACTTCCGGCTGGACCTACGACGGTTGGCGCGGGCGCTTCTATCGCAAGACTCTGCGCAAAAGCGATTGGCTCGCCTGGTACGCCAGCCAGTTTCCGACCACCGAGATCAACGGTTCGTTCTACCGCACCCCGTCGCTCGATGCGGTGCGGACGTGGCGCGACCAGACCCCGAAGGACTTCGTGTTTGCCTGGAAGGGCTCGAAGTTCATCACCCATTGGAAGCGGCTGGGCGAGACATGCCCTAACTCAATCGAATTGATGGAGACGCGGCTCAAGGTGTTGTCGCCGAAGATCGGCGCAGTTCTGTTCCAGCTCCCACCGCAATTTTCGAAGAACCGCGATCGGCTGGCGTCGTTTCTCGAAATGCTGCCGCGCGGCTACCGATTCGCATTCGAGTTTCGTCACAAGAGCTGGTACGACGATGACATCTTCAGTCTCCTGCATGAACATGACGTCTCGCTCTGTCTATCAGACCATCACGACGCGCCCTCGCCCTGGCAAGTGACTGCCCGCCACGTCTACGTGCGCGGTCACGGGCCCGGCGGGCGCTACAAGGGCCACTATTCGGATCGGACGCTGCGCGCGTGGGCGCGCACGATTGCGGAGTGGCGGCGACAACGGCGCACGGTCTTTATCTATTTCGACAACGATCAAAAGAGCGCCGCACCAGCCGATGCGCGCAGGCTGATGGACATGCTCAAAATCCATCGGAGCTGATGAGTTCCGCCGAAACGCGGCCGCAAGGCGGTGGTTCAGCTTAGCTGTGCGGATGCCACGCTCTCGCAGCGGTCGTGGGTCGCGCTTGGCCCTGATCGATGATCCTCAATAGCGCGCGCAAGACCTCGGGAACGCCGGCACCGGTCGCGGCTGAAACGACGAGCGGCTGCTTCTCGGCAACGCGTTTTAGCCGGGCGCTTTGCTGTTTCAGCTGCTCTGGCGTCAGCGCATCGGCCTTGTTGAGCGCCACGATCTCGGGCTTGTCGGCGAGCCCCTGGCCATAAGCTTCTAGCTCCGCCCGCACGGTCTGGTAGGCGAGCCCCGCGTCCTCGATGGTGCCGTCGACAATGTGCAGCAGCACCCGGCAGCGCTCGACGTGGCCAAGGAAGCGGTCGCCGAGTCCCGCGCCCTCATGCGCGCCCTCGATGAGACCGGGAATATCTGCAAGCACGAATTCGCGACCGTCGATCTCGACCACGCCGAGCTGCGGGTGCAGCGTCGTGAAAGGATAATCGGCGATCTTCGGCTTGGCCGCGCTGACCGCCGCAAGGAAGGTCGATTTGCCTGCGTTGGGTAGTCCGATGATACCCGCATCCGCAATGAGCTTGAGGCGCAGCTGGATCGTGAGCTCCTCGCCGGGCTGTCCAGGATTGGCGTGGCGTGGTGCCCGGTTGGTCGAACTCTTGAAATAGGCGTTGCCGAAACCGCCGTTGCCCCCACGCGCCACCACCGCCCGCTGACCCACTTGGGTCAGATCAGCGAGCAGGGTTTTGCCGTCTTCCTCGTAGACCTGTGTTCCGGCCGGCACCTTCAGCAAGATATCGTCGCCGCTCGCGCCGTGGCGGTCCTTGCCCATGCCAGCACGGCCGTTCTTGGCCCTAAAGTGCTGCTGGTAGCGGTAGTCTATGAGTGTGTTGAGCCCATCGACCGCCTCTACGATTACGTCGCCGCCCTTGCCGCCATCGCCGCCGTTCGGTCCGCCGAATTCGATAAATTTCTCCCGCCGGAACGACACGCAGCCGTTCCCGCCGTCGCCCGAGCGGACGTAGACCTTGGCTTCGTCGAGGAATTTCATGATGCTCGATATGCGACGGCGGGCGCAAAAATGCGAGGGCCCGCGCGGACGCGTGCCCGCACGCCGCAGTGAAATTCAGCGATAGAATGTAAATAACGGGGAGTATCCGTCGGGAGGGGCCAGGGCGGGCCATGCCTCACTGTGCGGCCCAATAGGCCGCTCCCGACGCTACCGTTCGCCTAGTCCGCCGCTACGCCTCGGCCCGAACGCTGCCGCGGCGATCATCGCGGCTAAAGTAACCCGGGGGCATTGCACCTCCTCGGTTGCCGTGGTCACCCCGACAGTGACTCGTACACACAACAATCCTGATGATGCTGAAGGCGGCTGTCAATGGGCGCTCGGCAGCCGACGTTCAAATCATGTGTCATCAGGTTCCAATTGTTAAAGACTGCATCCCACCTGCGCGCGGGTACCCGGACTTCATGTGTGTGCTACGGACGTGGTAGCGCTGCTGTGGGGATGGGAGTGCTGTTACAATCTGTTCGCCTCGCTCCAACTTCTTAGCGAGGCCCACAGCCCGCGGTCGAGCCGGAAACGGTCGATAGGCGCGGACGAGGCGAGGGAACGGATGCGGTAGAGGCCGACCCCCGTCCACTGAAACCCACATTTCTCCAGCACTCGGCGCGAGGCCGGGTTGCTCACCCGCGCACCCGCGTGGAGCACGTCGTAGTGGAGATCGTCGAAAGCGTAATCAATCACCGCGCGCGCCGCTTCGGTGGCATACCCCTTGCCCCAGAACGCAAAGGCGAGCCAATAACCGATCTCCGGCGCCTCTTCGGCGCGCTCGGCAACTCCGCAGGCGCCGAGCACGGTGGCGTCACGCCTGGTGATGAGGAATACCGTCTCGCCGGAGCCTGCGTTCGCCCCATCAATAAAACGCTGCGCATCCGTGATCGCATAAGGGTGCGGAATGCGCACTGTGTTTTCCGCAATTCGGCGATCGTTGAGGAGCGTAGCGATCGTTTTCGCATCCTCCAGACGGGGCGCGCGCAACACGAGCCGCTCCGTCTCGATGAGCGGAATACGTCGGTCCCGGAGCGTTTCCGGCGAAGTTCGAAGCAACGTCATCGCACGGGCTTTCTCAAAAGCGAAGAGGGGAGCCGGAATCCCGTCTCCCCTCTCGGTACCCCGTGTGGGTCCGCCGGTTCGATGGGATCCGGCAGACCTCGATGAAGTCTACCGTCTATTCGGCCGCTGCTTCCGTCATCGGCTGAACCGATACGAACACCCGGCCCTTGGCTTTGGTACGGAATTCGACGCGCCCGTTGATCAGCGCGAACAAGGTATGGTCCTTGGCCAAACCGACATTGGCGCCCGGGTGCCACTTGGTGCCGCGTTGGCGCGCAATGATGTTGCCAGCGAGCACTTGCTCGCCGCCGAAAATTTTCAGGCCGAGCCGCTGACTATTCGAGTCGCGGCCGTTACGGGATGATCCGCCTGCTTTCTTGTGGGCCATGGCTTCAGGTCCTTACACTCGCTAGCTATGTAATCAAACTTTGTGACGAAATCATCCCTTCTTCTTGCCTTTCCCGCTCGATTTTGGCTTGTCGGCCTTCTTTGCGGGGGATTTGGAAGGCTTTTTGGCGGTCTTGCCCTCGGCTCGCGTTTTGGCCTTTACCTTGGGCTTCGGGGCCTCGGCTTCGGCACGTTCGCCCGCCTCGGGTGGCGCTGCGGCGACCGGCTTCGGGTCGCGTCGGGCTCTTGCAGTTTTGGTCGGCGTTGCCCCGTCAGTGAGAATTTCGGTTACGCGCACAAGGGTGAATTCCTGCCGGTGCCCGCGCTTCCTACGCGAATTCTTCCGGCGCCGCTTTTTGAACGCAATGATCTTCGGCCCGCGGCCTTGCTCTAGCACCTCGGCGGCGACCGAAGCGCCGGAAATCGTGGGCTGACCCAGCGTGATGTTATCTCCACCGACCACCAACACCTCGCCGAACTGCACGATCTCGCCGGGACCGCCCTTGATCTTGTCGACCTTGATCACGTCCTCGGCGGCGACGCGGTATTGCTTGCCGCCGGTTCTGATGACTGCGAACATTGGTGCGTCCTCGTGGTCGATTCCGGCGCTCGGGCTCGGTCCGGATTGACTTCTTTCGTCCCGTGGGGGCTTTGCGGCGTCAACCGCCCCATTCGGGATGCGGAACTCGAAGGCTCCACATTGAAATCGTGCCCTCGGCTCGGCGCTTAAAAAACGCAAGTCGGCGGCGGCCGACTTGCGGGGGATGCTTATGGCGGCGGAGGCCAAAACTGTCAAGGAATGGAGCTTTCGGCACTTGCCGCCGATCAGGTGCGCGCCAGCTCGTTGGATGAACGCTTCAATTTGCCCCCACGCGTCGATTTTCCCATATAAAGCGCCGATAACGGGCCTCCCATGAGCGTGCTTGCCAACCGTCCCTTCATCAAGATGAGCGGTCTCGGTAACGAGATCGTCGTGGTCGACATGCGTCGGCAGACGGGAACGATCGATGCGGCCGACGCGCGCGCCGCCGCGCGGCCCAATGGGGCGCCATATGACCAACTGATGGCGCTCTATGCGCCGCGCACACCCGGCACGGATGCGTATGTCCGCATCTATAACAACGACGGCTCGGAAGCGGGCGCCTGCGGTAACGGCATGCGTTGCGTTGCCGAGTTACTATTCAAGGAAGCTGGCAAAAGCGCGTTGACATTGGAAACGACGGCCGGATTGCTGAGCTGCTGGAAGGGCGACCGGCCGTTGATCTCGACGGTCGACATGGGCAAACCTCGGTTCGCATGGAACGAGATCCCGCTTGCCAAAAAGTTCGAGGATACCCGCGTCATCGATCTGCGCATCGGGCCGATCGAGGAGCCGATCCTGCATTCGCCTTCGGTCGTAAGCATGGGTAATCCGCACGTCATCTTCTGGGTTGACGACGTCGCTTCCTATGACCTGCGCAAGATCGGGCCGTTAGTGGAGAACCATCCGATCTTTCCGGAGCGGGCCAACGTTTCGCTCGCGCAGGTGGCTTCCCGCGAGCACCTCGTCATACGCACCTGGGAGCGTGGTGCCGGGCTTACCAAGGCATGCGGCTCGGCTGCTTGCGCTGCTGCGGTCGCGGCGGCGCGCCTGGGCCTCGTCGGACGCACTCTGACGGTGGCGCTGCCGGGCGGCGAGCTGCGGATTGAATGGCGCACCGCGGACGACCATGTGCTGATGACCGGCCCGGTGGCCTTCGAGTACGAGGGCAAATTCGATCCGGCGCTGTTCGTCGCGAGTGCAAACTCATGAGCGTCGATGTCGTCACTTTCGGCTGCCGGCTCAACGCCTATGAGGGAGAGGTGATCCGCCGTCACGCTCAAGCGGCGGGCCTCTCGGACACCCTCATCGTCAATACCTGCGCGGTAACGGCCGAGGCGGTGCGGCAATCGCGCCAAGCCATCCGCCGGCTTAAGCGCGAGCATCCCGCGGCACGCATCGTGGTCACGGGCTGCGCGGCGCAAACCGAACCCGAAACCTTCGCGAACATGCCGGAGGTCGCGTTGGTGCTGGGTAACGAGGAGAAGCTCAGCGCCGCCACCTGGCGCGAGCATGGCGACGTTTTGGCGCGAGTATCCCTTCTCGCCCCCGAGGAGAAAGTCGCAGTCAATGACATTATGGCGGTGACGGACACGGCCGCGCATCTCATCGATGGGCTCGAAGGCCGGGCGCGCGCATTCGTGCATGTGCAGAACGGTTGCGATCATCGCTGCACCTTCTGCATAATCCCGTATGGCCGCGGCAACTCGCGCTCCGTGCCCATGGGCGAGGTGGTCGCTCAAGTGCGCAGGCTCTGCGCGCGCGGCTATCGCGAAGTGGTTCTCACGGGCGTCGATCTCACCGACTATGGCGCGAATCTCCCGGGCGCGCCCAAGCTCGGTACGCTGGTGAAGCAGGTTTTGAAACACGTGCCTGAGCTCCCGCGGCTGCGGCTCTCGTCGATCGATTCGGTGGAGGCCGACCGCGAACTCCTCGATGCGTTCGCCAGCGACGCGCGGCTGATGCCGCACCTGCATCTCTCGCTGCAGGCGGGCGACGACCTCATCCTCAAGCGCATGAAGCGCCGGCATCTGCGCGCCGACGCCATCGCCTTCTGTGAAACGGTGCGACGGCTGCGGCCTGACGTCGTGTTCGGCGGCGATATCATTGCCGGATTCCCGACCGAGACCGAGGATATGTTCGCGCGCTCGCTCGATCTCGTGGACGCATGCGGGCTCACGCATCTCCACGTTTTTCCGTTCTCGCCGCGGCCCGGCACCCCCGCCGCGCGCATGCCGCAAATCAGGCGAGAGGTCGTCAAGGCGCGCGCTCGCCGACTGCGCGAAAAAGGCGAAGCGGCGTTACGCCGCCATCTCGAGGCGCAGGTTGGCGCAAGGCGGCAGGTATTGATCGAATCCGGTGAACTCGGCCGCACCGAGCATTTCACGCGGGTACGCCTTGCCGCTCCCATGGAGCCTGGCCTCGTCGCCGACGTCACCATTGCCGGCCACGATGGGAGGCAGCTCTTCGCGGCATAGGCGAATGCGAGACTATTCCTTCGCCCGCGTGATATAAGCCATGGGTCTTCGGGAGCCTGATATGTCGGAATTTCGCGATCACATCGTCACCAATGTCGAGGCGCTCGAGCGCATCTATGGTGAGCCGTACGGGCCATCGATCGCCAAGGAGACCGACCGCATCACCGCCCATTACCGGGCGTTTATCGAAGCGGCACCGTTCTTTGCGTTCGCCACTGCGGGCTCTGACGGCCTCGATTGCTCCCCGCGCGGCGACGCGCCGGGCTTCGTCCGCGTTCATGACGAGAAGACGTTGCTTGTACCCGACCGGCGCGGCAATAACCGCATCGACAGTCTGCGCAACATCTTGCAAGACCCACGGGTCGCGCTCCTGTTCCTGATACCAGGCTGTGGCGAGACCATCCGCGTCAACGGCCGCGCCGCAATCTCGACCGACCCGGAGCTGGCGCAAGGCTTTCTCGTCAACGGCAAGAGCCCGCGCGCCGTGCTCATCGTTTCCGTCGATCGCGTCTTCTTTCAATGCTCGAAGGCGATCGTGCGCTCGCAGCTGTGGGATCCAACGCGCCACATCGATCGCAAGAGTCTGCCGAGCAACGGCACGATTCTGGCCGAGTTGACCAACGGCCAACTCGGCGGCGACGCTCACGACCGCGCCGCCCCCGAACGCCTGAAAGCGACGCTGTACTGAGCCGCGGCCACGGCCGTCAGCACGTCATTCAGCAACTGATGCGCCCGGCCATCCGCACGCATGCAACAAATGCTGCATGTGCGCCGGCACGGGAGCGGTGACGCGGATCGGCGCGCGGTTTTTATAGAGCGGCACGACGACTTGCCTTGCGAGCAGGTGCAGCCCGGATGTCTCTGTTCGCGGGGTGCCTCCATAGACGCTGTCGCCGATGATCGGCCATCCCATGGCAGCGCAATGCACGCGGAGCTGATGGGTGCGGCCGGTGAGGGGCTCGAGCGCTAGCCAGCTGATGTCCACGCGACTCGATGCGGCGCCTGCCGGGTCGTTACGCGCACCAACATCGCGGGTGCGTCCCATCACTTTCCATGTGGTCACCGCCGGCTGACCGGTGGGATCGTGCTTCATCCACCAGCCGCGCGTCGCGTCCTTGCGGCCGAGGGGAAGGTCGATGCGGCCCTCCTCCTGCGTCGGTCCGCCCGCGACCACTGCCCAATAGCTCTTGCCGACGCGCCCGCTCTTGAACAGCCGCCCGAGCGCCGCCAGCGCCTTGCGATGGCGACCGAGCACAAGACAGCCGCAAGTGTCGCGATCGAGTCGATGCGCGAGCGCGGGCGGACGCGGCAACCCGAAACGCAGCGCGTCGAAATAGTCTTCCAGACTCTCGCCGCCTTTAGGTCCCTTGTGAACCGCCAAACCCGCCGGCTTGTCGAGCACCAGCATCAGGCCGTCACGATAGATGAGCCGAGCTACTATCTCTTCCGCGGTCATCATCACTTACCAAGCTTGGGCGAAACCGCTATCACGATCATCATCTCAAGCGAACCAGTAGCCTATGAACGATCAACCGGTAGAGAAACAAAGTTGGTGGCACCGGCTCAGCGGAGGTCTCAAGCGCACCTCGGCTTCGATCGGCGGTGCTGTCGCCGATCTTGTCGCCAAGCGCAAGCTGGACGAGCCGATGCTCGAGGAGATCGAGGATGTGTTGATTCGCGCCGACCTCGGCATCGAGAGTGCGGCAAAGATTGCCGCTGCGGTGGGCGAAGGGCGCTACGACAAGTCGATCACGGCCGATGAGGTGAAAGCGGTTGTCGCGGCTGAAGTGGAAAAGGTGCTCACCCCGGTGGCCAAGCCGCTCGGGACCGGCGGGGCAAAGCCTTTCGTCGTTCTCGTCGTTGGCGTCAACGGCTCCGGCAAGACGACGACCATCGGCAAGCTCGCGGCCAAGTTGCGCGCCGAGGGCCGTTCGGTCATGCTTGCCGCCGCGGATACGTTCCGCGCAGCCGCCATCGATCAGCTCAATATCTGGGGCGGGCGCACAGGCGCTTCGGTCATCGCCCGCGCGCCGGGCGCCGACGCCGCTGGCGTCGCCTTCGATGCGCTCGCCGAAGCGCGCGGCGAGGAGATCGACGTGCTGCTCGTCGACACCGCCGGCCGCCTGCAGAACAAGGCGGTACTGATGGATGAACTGCAGAAGATCGTTCGCGTGATGCAGAAGGTCGATCGGACGGCGCCGCATGCCGTCCTGTTGGTGCTCGACGCCACGGTCGGGCAGAACGCGCTCTCTCAGGTCGAGGTTTTTCGCGACCTTGCCGGCGTCACCGGGCTCGTGATGACCAAGCTCGACGGCACCGCTCGTGGCGGCATCCTGGTCGCCATTGCCGCGAAATACGGCTTGCCGGTCCATTTCATCGGCGTGGGTGAAGGCGTCGACGATCTCGCGCCGTTCTCGGCCAAGGACTTCGCACGGGCGATCGCGGGAATTGATTAAAATCGCTCGGTGGTGAAGGTCCGATGGCAATTGCCTTGTGGCGGCGCTAAATGAGCGGCCATGAACCCAAAAAATCGGCAGCTCAACCCTCTCCTCAAGCTCGTGCTCGACCTCGGGCCGTTGCTGCTGTTCTTCCTCGCCAATTCGCGTCCAGCGCTGTTCTTGCCGTTCATCTCGCCGCTTCTGCCGGGGGACATTGCGTCCGATGAGCGCACCGGCATCTTCGTCGCAACGGCCGTATTCATGGTCGCCGTAGTGGTGGCGCTCGCGGTGTCGTATGCGCTCACGCGGCATCTACCCGTCATGCCGCTCGTCACCGCAGTGATTGTGCTGGTGTTCGGCTCCCTGACTCTCCTCCTGCACGATGAGCACTTCATCAAGCTCAAACCCACCATCATTTATCTGTTGTTTGCCGCCGTGCTGCTCGGCGGGCTCGCCGCCGGCAAGCCGCTGCTCGGGATGGTCTTCGATTCCGTCTTCCATCTCACCGAGGAGGGCTGGCGCAAGTTGACGCTGCGCTGGGCGCTGTTCTTCTTCGCGCTTGCGATTCTCAACGAGATCGTCTGGCGCTCGCAGTCAACCGACATTTGGGTGAGCTTCAAGGTGTTCGGTGTGGTTCCGCTCACTTTCGCTTTCGCCGCTTTGCAATATCCGCTGTTGACGAAGTATGCCGCGCCCGAGAAAGCCGAAGAGCGATGACTATGGATGGGCGAGCGCCTTCTCGATGGCGGGTTGCAGAGCGGTCTTGAGATTATCAGGCGTTACCGGTCCGATCAGCTTGTAGGCGATGCGGCCGTCGCGCCCGATGACGAACGTTTCGGGCACCCCGTATACTCCCCATTCGATGGCGGCGCGGCCGTTGCCGTCGGTTCCGTTGGCGGCAAATGGATTGCCGTGCCGGCCGAGAAAGCGCCGCGCATTGTCCGGCTGGTCCTTGTAATTCATTCCAACCACGCGCAAGCGCGGGTCCGCGGCGATCGTCATGAGCAGCGCCGCTTCCTCCCGGCAAGGCACGCACCATGAGGCCCACACATTGAGCACCGTGACGCGGCCTTGAAACTCCGCGCTGTCGAGGCCGGGTATCGCCTTGCCGTCGCGCTCGAGG
>JBJMTU010000203.1:0-7667 GCA_045811545.1 Xanthobacteraceae bacterium
ACTCACGATTGATCTGGAACGGGGCGTACCATGCTGCATTGGCTCGACTACGATCCGGTAGCACTTGCAGTGCTAGTTTTCGGAATGGGTATGATTGCACTGCTCGCATTGAGCATTTGAGCTTTGCGCATTTGAGCTTTGCCAGAACCTCGTCACGCCCGTTGCCTCGGTGGCGGGGTGTCGGCTGCAATAGCCGGTACGATTACCTAATCCAAGAATTTAGGTGCGGTGTTCTGCGTGCGCGCCTCGAGGTGGCTGATCTTGAGGCCATTGGCCTCGCATTGAAAGCCGGACTCGTCACAGCCGAACAGGCGCTCGACTTGTCGCCCGCCTCGCGGTCAGCCATCGTCGGGCGGCCTGTCCGCCTCCGGCACGACCAGTCCATAGGGCATGCGCGCCTGGAGATGCTGAAGCACGGCGGTCTCGCCGCTTGGCACTGAGATTGCCAGCGTCTCGCCGGCAGCCGTCTTGAACTCGACGATGTAGGTGCCGTCGCCCTTCGGGCCATAGATCGTGATCTTGTCTTGTGCCATTGGCGTCGATCTGCTGTAAGCACAACTTACCATGCCGACAACGAGTTCGCGCGCCGGCGCGGCCCCAATCCCGACCGCCGCCGCGCCCTCGAACTGCTCTCCGGCTGCGGTGCCGAGAGCTGTGGCGACTGGGCCTAGGTGCAAATTGCTGGCTGGGGCGGGAGGACTCGAACCTCCGAATGGCGGAATCAAAATCCGCTGCCTTACCACTTGGCTACGCCCCATCAGGCGACCTGCTTGCGCCGTCACGGCGCGCGGACCATAGCCGCCGCAACCTGGTCGATCAACGTCGCTGGATCGCGGTGGTTCGCGCCATTGACCCAAGCATCGCCCGGGCTAGATTGCCTTGACGGTTCACCTCCCTGCGCTGTGTGTTAGAGCGGGAAAGCGCACCGGCGCCGTCAAGCGCGCTCGGCCGCGAGCGCAAGCGTCCCGTCCGGAAAGCAGACGATGACCTATCGGGCACCGGTTGCCGAGATTTCTTTCGCTCTCAACAACGCAGCGGGTTTCGCCTCGGTACTGGCAGAGGGTCTCTATGACGATCTCGCCGCCGACGTGGTCGAGGCGGTGCTCACCGAGGCGGGCAAGTTCGCGACCGATGTCCTGGCTCCGCTCAACGTGATCGGTGACCGCGCGGGCGCGCGGTTCAAAGACGGCGCCGTGACCACGGCACCAGGATGGAAGGAGGCCTATCACGCTTGGGCGCGGGCCGGCTGGAACGGGCTTGCCGCACCTGCGGAGTGGGGCGGCCAGGGTCTGCCGCATGCGGTCAACGCCGCCTGCATCGAAATGTGGAACTCTGCCGCCATGGCCTTCGGCCTTGGCCCGGTTCTGACCGTGGCGGCAATCGACGCGCTTTTGGCGCACGGCAGCGACGAGCTCAAGCGCGTCTATCTGCCGAAGCTCGTCTCGGGCGAATGGATGGGCACCATGCAGCTCACCGAGCCGCAGGCCGGCTCCGACGTCGGCGCCTCGCGCACCAGAGCCGAGCGCGCGGCGGACGGTAGCTACCGCATCACCGGTCAGAAGATTTTCATCACTTATGGCGAGCACGATCTCACCGACAACATCATTCATCTCGTGCTGGCACGACTGCCCGACGCGCCGCCGGGGACGAAGGGGCTTTCGCTCTTTCTCATACCCAAGTTCCTGCCGAATGCCGACGGCTCGCTGGGTCGACGCAACGATGCCCGCGCCCATTCGATCGAGCACAAGCTCGGCATTCATGCCTCTCCGACGTGCACGATGGTGTATGGCGATCATGGCGGTGCCACCGGTTTTCTCGTCGGTGAAGAGAACCGTGGCATGGCCTGCATGTTCACCATGATGAACCAGGCGCGCCTATCGGTCGCGTTGCAGGGCGTCGCCATCGCCGAGCGCGCCACGCAACAGGCGCTCGCCTACGCGCACGAGCGCAAGCAAGGCCGAGCACCCGGCGTGGAATCGGGTTCGAGCCCGATCATTGCGCATCCCGACGTCAAACGTATGCTGCTCACCATGCGCGCGCTCACGCGCGCCGCCCGCGCGCTCTCCTATGCGACCGCCGTCGCAATCGATTGCGCCCAGCGCAGTCCCGACGCTGAGGCGCGCAGGGCCGCTCACGCGCGCGCCTCGCTACTCACTCCTGTCGCCAAAGCATTCTCGACCGACATCGGGAGCGAGGTCGCCTCGCTCGGCGTGCAGGTGCACGGCGGGATGGGCTACATCGAAGAGACCGGCGCCGCGCAGCACTACCGCGACGCGCGTATCACGCCGATCTACGAAGGCACCAACGGCATTCAGGCAATCGACTTGGTCACCCGTAAACTTCCGCTTGCGGGCGGTGCAACAGTCATGGCCTATATCGGCGATCTCCGGCGCACTGTCCAAGCTGTCAACGCCAACAATGATCCGGCCTTCGGATGGACCGGCGTGCGCCTGCAGGACGCGACCGACTCGTTGGAACGCGCGACCCAGTGGCTCCTCGGCAGCCAGCGCAATAATCTCGAGGCCGCGCTCGCCGGGGCAACGCCTTATCTGCGGCTGTTTGGCCTCGCGGCCGGAGGCGCGCTGCTTGCCGAGGAAGCGCTCGCAGCGGTGCGATTTGCCGGGAATGGCGCGGCCGGGCGCGTTGCAATCGCGCGCTTCTTTGCCGAGAATCTGGCGGTGCAGGCCGGGAGCTTGGAGCGCACAGTCGTTGAAGCGGCGGACAGCGTCAACGATGCGGACGCGGCGCTAGCTTGAAAGTCATCATTATCGGAAGGGCCGACTGTTCGACGGACGATGACACTCAAGGGCCGCACCTTGTTCATTACCGGCGCATCGCGCGGCATCGGGCTTGCCATCGCGCTGCGCGCCGCGCGTGACGGCGCCAATATTGTCGTCGCCGCCAAGACCGACAAGCCGCATCCGAAGTTGCCCGGCACCATCTTCACCGCCGCCGAGGAGATCATCAAAGCCGGCGGAAATGCGCTGCCGATCGCGGTCGATGTGCGCGACGAGGCGCAGGTGAAAAGCGCGATCGAGCGGGCCGTCGCAACGTTCGGCGGCCTCGACATCGTGGTCAACAATGCGAGCGCCGTCCAGCGCACGCCGGTTGTTGATACGGACATGCGCCGCTTTGATCTGATGCATCAGATCAACACGCGCGGCACCTTCATGGTGTCGAAATACGCCATTCCGCATCTGGAAAAAGCGCATAATCCCCACATCCTGATGAACTCGCCCCCGCTCGACATGCGGGAAAAATGGTTTGCCGGCAGCACCGCCTATTCGATCGCCAAATATGGCATGAGCCTCGTCGTGCTGGGTCTCGCCGGCGAACTGCGCGAGAAAGGCATCGCAGTGAATGCGCTGTGGCCGCGCACGACCATTGCGACCGCAGCCATCAAGAACCTGCTCGGCGGCGAGCGGGTGATGCGCATGTCGCGCACACCCGAAATCATGGCCGACGCGGCCTATCTGGTGTTCCACAAGCCGTCACGCAGCTTCACCGGTAACTTCTTGATCGACGACACGTTCCTCGCCGCCGAAGGCGTCATCGACTTCGAGAAATACCGCGTGGATGCGGGCGAACCGCTCGCCCCGACTTTTTTCGTGCCCGACGATCGAGCGCCGCCGCCCGGCGTGACCGTCACCGGGCAAAGATGGGAGTAAGCAGACTTTCCCTTTACGTCCAAGCTTGCTCCGGACATATCCCGTGCGAACGGTTCCGGGCTGGGAACGAGCCGGCCGTGACGACATCGATAGGCCGAGCGCCTCTGCTATAACCATCTTAAACGCCGTTTCCGGATAGCCTAATGGCCACGCTTCTCATTACCCACCTCGCCTGCCTCGAACACCTCACGCCCGCCGGCCATCCCGAACGGCCCGATCGCTTGCGCGCGATCGAGCGGGCGCTCGCCCACGAGCGCTTCCCGAGCCTCGTGCGCGTCGAGGCCCCAGCCGCCTCGCTCGAAACCATCGCGTTGTGTCATCCCATGAGCTACATCACCGCCATCCGTGACGCGACGCCGAAGGAAGGTCTGCTCGGGCTCGACGCCGATACTACGCTGTCGCCCGGAAGCTTCGAGGCTGCGTTACGCGCGGCCGGGGGCGCCGTGCACGCCGTTGACGAGGTGATGGCCGGCCGGGCGGCAAACGCCTTCGTCGCCACGCGCCCGCCCGGCCATCATACCGAGACCGCGCGGCCGATGGGATTTTGCCTCTTCAACAACGCTGCCATCGCCGCGCGTCACGCGCAGAAGAAGCACGGCATCGAGCGCGCCGCCGTCGTCGATTTCGACGTGCACCACGGCAACGGCTCGCAGGATATCTTCTGGTCCGACCGCACCGTGATGTACGGCTCGACCCATCAGATGCCGCTCTATCCCGGAACCGGCGCGGCAAGCGAGCGCGGCGAGCACAACACAGTCGTCAACGCGCCGCTACGCCCCGGTGACGGCGGAGAGGAATTCCGTGCGGCATTCGAGACGGTGGTTCTGCCGCGCCTGCGAGATTTCCGGCCGGATCTCATCGTGATCTCCGCAGGCTTTGACGCACACATGCGCGACCCGCTCGCCAATCTCAATCTGGTGGAGAGCGACTTCGACTGGGTTACGCGCAAGCTCATGGATGTTGCTGACGCGAGCGCGGGCGGGCGCGTCGTGTCGGTGCTCGAAGGCGGTTACGACCTCCAAGGATTATCGAATTCGGTCGCGGCCCATGTCGCCGCGTTGATGCAGGCTCGCTAGCGTCTCTGCGCACGGGCGCTCACGCGCGGAGGGAGAGGTGGTTCCCTCTCGCAGAGTGCATTATATGCAGAGTGCATTATATATAGTGGGCGACTCAGCGGGACCCGCATGGCCGAAAACACCCATTCCGACGTGAACCGCCTCCCCTTCGAGCGGGCGATCGAGGAACTTGAATCGATCGTCAAGCGGCTCGAGGAGGGGAAAGTGCCGCTCGAGGAATCGGTCGCGATCTATGAGCGCGGCGAGGCACTGAAGCGTCGCTGCGAGGAACTCCTGCGCCAGGCCGAGGCGCGGGTGGAGAAGATCACGCTCGACGCCGCCGGCAAGCCGACCGGAACCGAACCGCTCGACGTCACCTAAAGCGGATGCCGACTTGTGATCACCGGCGTCGCACCGCGCGCAGGTCCGGCAATTTCTGCTTCAGCCGCCCCATGTCCTTCCACGGATCCTGCTTGAGGCCGCTGAGGCGTCGGCCAAGGTTGAGCATCGTATATTGGTTGCCGCCTTTGGTGCGACCCAGTTCCTCCCACGTCACCGGCGTCGAGACGGCCGCGCCCGGACGGGCGCGGGTCGAATACGCCGCGACCGAGGTCTGCTCCAAGGAGTTGCGCAGGTAGTCAACGAAGATTTTTCCCTTGCGCAGGGACTTGGTGATTTTGGCAACGTAACGGCTCGGATCGTCGGCGGTCATCCCCAGCGCCACCGCCTGCGCAAAATTCTTGGTGGTGCGCCAATCGGCGCCGTCAATGGGCAACACGACGTGCAGGCCCTTGCCGCCGGAAAGCTTGACGAAGCTTTGCAGATCGAGGGCGGCGAGCCGGACTCGCACGTCGCGCGCCGCCGCCACCACGCTCGCCCATGGAACGCCGTCACCGGGATCGATGTCGAACACGATTCGCGTACAAATGTCCAAGCGATCGATCATCGATCCGCGCACGTGCAGCTCGAGGACCCCCGCCTGCACCAGCGAAAGCACGCCGTCGAGGTCTTCCACGGCAAGCACCTGCCTTTTGTTGCGGTCGATGACGGTGCGGAGATTTTTCTCGGCCAGCCCGGCCGAGGCGTGCTTTTGGAAGAAGCACTGACCGCTCGTTCCATCGGGGCAACGCACGAGGGCAAGGGGGCGGTCGACGATATGTGGCGCCATCCAATTCCAGACCGAGCGATAGTAATCCGCCAGATCTCGTTTGGTGATGCCGACATCGGGCCAATAGACTCGCTCCGGGTGCGTAAAGCGGACATCGCTTTTACCCTGCCCACCGCTTGAGGACTTGGCAGCGCTCGGCCGCGCCTTCGTCTCCGAGGTCCTGGTCATTGTCTTTGCCGTCTCCGCCGCGACCTTCGCTGTGCGGCTCGCACCCGCCGCGGTTGGCGCGGGCTTCTCACGGACGACCTCCCGTGGCGACTTGTCTTCGCGTACGCCCTTGAACGCCGCCTGGCGAACGAGGGCATCCGAGGTCCAGCCACGCAGATTCGCCTCGATCACCATCTTCGGCTCAACCCAGCGGACATCGGAACGGCGGGCTTCGGCGCGAGGAATTTGGTCGAAGGGCGGAGCGGAGATTTCCAGCGGATGCAGCCGCTTCCACAAGTCCCGCGCCACGCTGCGCGTGTAACCGGTGCCGACCCGGCCGGCATAAACGAGCCGGCCATGATCGTAATGGCCGACCGCCAACGCGCCGATCGCGCGCGGCAGAGCGGTCGAGGGCGAATAGCCGCCGACCACCAACTCCTGGGCGTTGGAGCATTTCGTCTTGATAAAGGTGTCCGAGCGCCCGCTCCGATAAGGGGCATCCAGGCGTTTGGAGACGATACCCTCGAGTCCCATTTCGCAGGCGTGTCGCAGCACGGCCGCCCCGTCTTCCTCGAAATGTTCGCTGTATTTGATCGGCCCGCCTCGCACCCTTTCGAGCAACCGCGCCAGCTCAGCTTTGCGCTCGATCATCGGCAAGGTCGTCAAGTCACGGCCGTCGAGATGAAGCAGATCGAACACGTAATAGATGAAGCGCTCGCGCTCGCCTTCCTTGAGCGCCGCCTGCAACTCGGAAAAGCTGGACATTCCGTTCTTGTCCTCGACGACCACCTCGCCGTCGATCAGCGCGGTGCGCACAGGAAGTTTGGCCACCGCAGCGGCGATGTTAGGGAATCGCTCACTCCAATCGAGGCCCTTGCGGGTGAGCAGTCGGACCTCACCGTGATCGAGCCGGGCCTGGATGCGGTAGCCGTCGAACTTGACCTCGTGCGCCCAGCCAGCCCCGCTCGGCGCCGTCTCGTGCAAGGTGGCGAACGAAGGCGGCACGAAATCCGGCAGTCGTGCGCCACGCAGTGGCCCGCCCTTATCCTTGCTCTTGCTGGTGCTGCTCTTGCCGGTCTTGTTTGCTGCACTCCGATCGCGCGGGGTGCGCGCACGCCGGCGCGCGCGTTTGACCGTGCCCGCCTGCGGCCGCAACGCGTGACCTTTGGTTGCGCCGGCCTTCACGTTCTCCTGCACGCTCTTGGTGGAGTGCCAGACCCGCTTGCGGCCCTTGCCTTCGGCGATCTCAGACATCGAGCGGCCGCTGACCACCGACAGCGGTTCCTCCTCGAGGATATCCGGATCGCTGGCGCTACGGGCTTTCTCATCCTTGGATTTGATCAGAAGCCACGGCTCCTTTTTCTCGCCCGCCCGGCCGTGCATGCGCACGAGATGCCAGCGCCCGTACAGCTTCTCGCCCTCGAGGGTGAAATCCAGATGGCCTTTCTTGTATCCCGCGAAAGGATCGCCTTCCGGATACCAGCGGCCGCGGTCCCAAAGCATGACGGTGCCGCCGCCGTATTCTCCCGCCGGGATGGTTCCTTCGAATGCATTGTATTCGACGGGATGATCTTCCACGTGGATCGCAAGGCGCTTCTCGCCCGGAACGAGGCTGGGCCCGCGCGTGAT
>JBJMTU010000204.1:0-5591 GCA_045811545.1 Xanthobacteraceae bacterium
CGCAACCGTTCCGGTGGCAATTCCGAACAGCGTGGTCTTGCCGGCGCCGTTCGGCCCGATGATGCCGAGCGCCTCGCCCTCGGCGAGCGCGAGGTCGAGAGCATCCGCCACGACCACAGCGCCGAAGCGCTTGGAGATTTTTTTGAAGGCGAGGATCGGCGGCATGCGCGTGTCACTCACACCGCCTCGCTTGGCCCGTCATCCTGAGGTGCGAGAGGCAAAATCGCACGTCGTCCCCGCGAGGGGCACCCCGCGACGCTCGCGTCGCGGGGACCCATGACCACCGCCTCTGGAATATGGGTCCCCGCCTTCGCGGGGACGACAGCACAGCAAAACATTCGCATCCGACCTCGCACAGAGCGATCCGCGACGCCAACCTCACGACAGCAGCTGTAGCTGCCCGCCGACCGGAATCTCGGGCGCGGTCTTGTTGGTGGTGATGACAAGGTCGAAGCGGTCGCCCTTGCGCTGCCACTGTCCGGCGACGAGCGGAGTCTTGGTGACGTTCTTCACGGGCTGGCCGGTCCACTTCACCGGCCCGACCATCGATTTGTAATCGGTGGCGATCACGGCATCGAGGATCCCCTTCGGCTCCAGCGTTTTCGTGCGCTTGAGCACGTCGATCGCCACCTCGAACAGCGCATGCTGAAAACCGATCGGCTGCGTCCAGGGCCGCCTGGTGACGTTCACATAGGCATCGGTCAGCTCTTTTGCGCTCTGCCCAGTGAGGCCGGACTTGAACGGGTGGTTCGGCGTCCACCAGATTTCGGTGGTCAGGCCATTGCCGCGCGCGCCGAGCGACTCGATCACCGACGGGAACAGCAGCGCCTTGCCGATGGTGACGATCTTCGGGCGAAAGCCTTGTTGCGCCGCCTGCGACCAGAACGTGGCGAAGTCGGGCGGGATCATGTTGCCGGTCACGATCTCGGCATTCACCGCCTTGAAGGCCGAAATCTGCGAGGTGAAGTCGTTGTTCATGAGCTGGTAGCGGCCGGGGTCGGTGAGCTTGTAGCCGGCCTTCGCGAGCGCCGGCGGCAAGCCGCGTTGCGCATCGCCCCATGCATTGCCGTCGGCGTCGTTGGGGAAGAGGCCGCCCACGACCTTGTTGGTTGGCACCGAGTCCCACAGCGCGAGAAACGCGCCGATGACGTCTTCGAGTCCCCAGAAGAAATGGTAGGTCCAGGTAAAGCCTTTGGCCGGATCGCCCTTGCGCCCGAAGAAGTACGGCTGCCAGGGACAATTCGTCGTGACGCAGGGAACCTCGTTCACCTCGGCTTGGTCGGCCACCGGATTGGTGGTGTCCGGCGTGGCCGACGCGAGGATGAGATCGACCTTGTCGCCGAGGATCAACTCGGAGGCGACCTCGGCGGCGCGGCTGCCGCTCGACTGGCTGTCCTTGCTGATGATCTGCACCTGGTAGGTGCGCCCGCCGCTCTGCAAGCCTTGGGAGAGGATGCCGCGGACCTGTTCGAGGATAAAACTGTCGGCCTCGCCGAAGCCGGCGAGCGGACCGGTCTTGGGGCTGACGTGACCGATCTTGATGACCCGGCTCTGAGCGTTGGCGGGAATGATCCGCAGTACGGCCGGTGCCGCGATGGCGCTGACGCCGACGCAGACGAGCGTGCGGCGCGAAATGCCAGAGCGAAGATCGTGCGACGCATCCTTGCGCATATCAGTCTCCCTGCCGCGTTCAGTCTCGCGGTTTCTGGACATGCCCGGCGAGTGGTCAAGCATCGGCGGTGCGAGCCTTCTTGAGATGGTGCAGCACCCTGGCCCGCAGCGCGGCCTGCGCGTCGGTACTCCAGGCGCGAAAGCCTTGGCCCGATTTGAAGCCGAGTTTGCCGTCATTCACCAGCGCCTCGAGGTACGGGGATGGATGGGGCCGGTTGTCGATATCGGGCAGAACCGTCTTGTGGATGGCCAAGGTCAGATCGGTGCCGACGAGATCGGCGTTCTCGAGCGGACCCAAGACGGCGAGACGCCGGCCGAAGCTCGCCTTGATCACGGTATCCACGGTCTCGGCATCGCAAACCCCGCGCTCCACCAGCGCGATCGCCTCCCGCCACAACGCGTGCTGCAGGCGGTTGCCGACGAAGCCGGGCACGTCCTTCTTGACGTGCACCGGCATTTTGCCCGCCGCTTTATGCAGCGCCATGGTCCAGTCGATCGCCTGCTGCGACGTCCACTCCGTGCCGATCACCTCGACGAGCGGCACGAGATAGGGCGGATTCCACCAGTGGGTGCCGAGCGCGCGCGAGCGGTCGCGCAAACCTTCCATGATCTTCGTGATCGGAATGACCGAGGTGTTGCTGGCGAGAATCGTTTGCGGCCGCACGTTCTCTTCGATCGCGACGAACAGCCTCTGCTTCAGCGGCAAATCTTCGAGCACGGCCTCGACCACGTAGTCGGCCTCGCGTACGGCTTCGGCGAGGTTGGCCGTCGGCCGCACGCGCTCTACCGCGGATAGGTCGTCACCCAGATCCCTGAGATTGGTTAGGATGCGCGCCTTGGCGCTGTCGAGGTTCGCGGCAACCGAATCCTGGATCGACACCTCGTGGCCGGCGAGCGCGAATATCTGGGCGATGCCATGGCCCATGAGCCCGGCGCCGATGACGGCGATGCGCGCCTTGGCCATCGTTACCCCGCCGTGTAGCCGCCGTCGGCGTAGAGGATGTGGCCGGTGTAGAAATCCGACGCCTTGGATGCGAGGAACAACAGCGGCCCCGCGAGGTCGGACGGCTCGCCGAGCCGGCCTTTCGGAACGCGGGTCACAAAGCCCTTGCGCACCTCGCGCGACCGATCGGTGTCCTCGAACATCCATTGCGTCAGCGGCGAGCGAAACACGGTCGGCCCGAGCGCATTGACGGTAATGCCGGTATCGCCCCATTCGCAGCCGAGCGCCTTGGTGATGCCGTCCACCGCCGATTTCGACGCGCAATAGGCGGTGTATCCGGCGGGATGGCCGAGCAGTCCGCGCGCCGACGACATCAAGATCACTTTGCCGCCTTGGCCCTGCTTGAGCATCTGCCGCCCGGCAGCGCGCGCAATGAGCCAGGTTTGCGTCACGTTGGCGTCCATGACGTCGAGAAAATCTTCCGGTTTTTGCTCGACGATCTTCGACACCTTGTTCTGTCCGGAGGCAACCACGAGGATGTCCACGCGGCCGAATTTTTTCACCGCGGCGTCGACGATCGCGTCGCAATTTGCTTCCGAGCTCGGCCGCTTGGCTACCGTTTCGACCTTGCCGCCGAGCTTTTCGCATTCCGCCGCGATTTTTTTCAATTCGGCGGCGTTGTTGGCGCAAAGCACGACGTTGGCACCGGCGCCGGCGAGCACCTTGGCCGCGAGCGCGCCGAAAGCGCCGGTCGCCCCGGTGACGATCGCGGTCTTGCCGCGGATGTCGAACAGGGAGAGCGGGTTTTTCAGGAAGTCCTCAGACATGACGGACTCCGACATAATGCGGGTTTTCTCCACGCGTCATTGCCGGGCTTGACCCGGCAATCCATCATCTTCGCAAGAAGATGGATGCGCGGGTCAAGCCCGCGCATGACGGAGTCTGCTGCTCGGCCACGGACATCACTGCTGCGGCGTCGAGACTGCGACCAGCATGGTCACGACCTCGTTGCCGCGATTGACGATCTCGCGGCTTTCGTTGGGGCCGATGAAGCAGGCGTCGTTGGCCTTGAGCACGGTCTGCTTCCCGCCGGCGATCAGGGTGAGCTCGCCCGCGAGCACGTAATAGACCTTCTCCGTGGGCGATGCGTCGGGGCCGGCGCCGCCGCCGGGCAGGAAATGCGAAACGCCGACGGTGAATTGCTTCGGCCCGCCGGCGTCAAGTCCGAACAGACGCAGCGAGCAATAGCCGCGATGGTTGGGCGCCTCGTACGGCTTCGCATCAGTGAGATGTTTAACTTCCATTTTTGAATTTCTCCCCCTTCTCGATCCGGTAGGAGCCCTTGGGGTCGATGATGGCGACCAGCCGAATGATGCAGCCGTCGCCGCGCTCCCAGTTCCAGGGGAACAGCGCGAAGGTGCAGCGCCTGCCGGTGACCTTGTCAATGTCGCCGCCGACATTCTCGATGCCTAGGATCCCGTTCTTGAACAGGATGCGATGGACGGGCTCCCAGTGCGGAAAATCCTGCTTCCAGTCGCGGCCGCCCGACCACGCCTTGTATTCCTCGGCGAGATGCGGATGCAGCGGGCCGTTGCGGTGCGGGCCGATGGCGGTCGCGAGCGGATGGTCATTGGCTTGCGTGTCGTGGCCCACGACCTTGACTTGTTTCTCGACGAACCACTCGCCGGCCGACGGCACGAAGCCGGGTGCGCGGCAGAAATAATCTTCGTTGTCTTCGTAGAACTTGTGCCAGCCGGTATTCACGATGACGACATCGCGCGGGCGCACTGAGGCACCGGCGGCCTTTTCCAGATCGTCGTAGGTGATTGACTCCCATTTCTTCTTCGGGATCGAGACCACGATGCCCGAACCGAAGAAATGCGGGAGCGGAACCTCGTCGATGAACGGTGTGCCCTGCACCACGTGCGCCGGCGCATCGATATGCGTCGTGTTGTGCATACTCGTGGTGATGCGCTGCGACAGGACGCCGGACTTGGCGTGATAATGGATGCGCTCGATCTTGACGTCTTCGAAGTAGGGCCAGTTGGGGGATTGGTAGCCGAAACGATGCGACAGGTTGTAAAACTCGAGGCCCATGCTGTTCGACAGGTTCTCCTCGAATGTCACGCCGCGAATCTTTTTTGCCACGGCACCTCCTCCCCAAACACCGCACGACGCCTGTCGAGCGCGATTAAGCCTTGCCTATTGATGCGCTTCAACGAGAATACGGTAGCGAAAGCAGCGGCGAGGAACAATGGTCAAGAAGATCGCGGTTGAGGAGCACTGTATGTGCCCCGGCTTGGAGGATTATTGGGCGCCGACCGTCGCAGATCTCCCGGCGAATAAGCGGCAAGAGTTTCTCGCACGCCTCACCGATTTCGGTGAGATGCGGCTCGCTGCGATGAACAAAGCCGGCATCGAACGCGCTGTGCTCTCCGTGGCCGGGCCGGGCGTGCAGGCCGAACGCGACACCAAGACTGCTTGTGACAAGGCGCGCGAGGCGAACGATTTCCTGGCGGGCGAAATCGACAAGCGGCCGGACCGCTATTCCGGCTTCGCCCATCTTGCCATGCAAGATGCCGTCGCCGCCGCGGACGAGCTCGAGCGCTCAATGCGCGAGCTCAAATTCTGCGGCGCCATGATCAACGGCCACACCAATGGCAAATATCTCGATGATCGCTCGCTCGATCCGTTCTGGGAACGCGCGCAGGATTTGGATGCCCTCGTCTATCTGCACCCGGCCGACCCGGTCACGCTGGCGCCGGTATTGGACGGCTACAAGGGGCTGCGCCGGGCGACTTGGGAATGGACCTTCGAGACCGGCTCGCATGCTTTGCGCATCGTATTCGGCGGTGTGTTCGATCGCTTCCCGCGCGCGCGGCTCGCACTCGGCCATTTGGGCGAAACCTTGCCGTTCCTGCTCTGGCGTTTCGACAGCCGCACCGGTCCGGACTTTTATGCGGTCAAGCTCGCCAAG
>JBJMTU010000205.1:0-29257 GCA_045811545.1 Xanthobacteraceae bacterium
AAGCGGGGCCCCCCCAGTTTGCGAACGTGACCCAATGCTCAACCGATGGAGAGATCAGTCATGGAAGTGATCCTGCTCGAGCGCGTCGCCAAGCTCGGTCAAATGGGCGACATCGTGCGCGTCAGGGACGGCTTTGCGCGCAACTACCTCTTGCGCCAGGGCAAGGCGTTACGTGCCACCAAGGAGAACCGCTCTCGGTTCGAGAATATGAAAGTCGAGTTGGAAGCACGCAATCTCGAGCAAAAGAAAGAAGCGGAAAAAATCGCCCAAAAGCTTAATGGCCAAAGCTTTACGGTGCTGCGCCAAGCGGCCGAGGGCGGCCAGCTTTTCGGTTCGGTCTCGCCCCGCGACCTCGCCGCGCTGGTGATGGACGCAGGCTTTGCGGTCAGCCGCGCTCAGGTGGCACTCCATGCGCCGATCAAGGCGATCGGATTGCATCGGGTGCCGATCTCGCTCCACCCTGAAGTCGAGGCGACGATCAACGTGACCGTGGCGCGCAACGCGGACGAGGCGCAACGGCTGGCCCGGGGCGAGGACGTCACCGTCGCTCGCGAGGAGGGCGAAGAAGCCGCTGCGGTAGCTGCAGCGGCGGCGGAAGCCTTCTTCGAACCGGAGGCGATCGCGACGCAGCGGACGCGTGAGGCCACGACCGAGACCTCACAAGCAGACGCCGAAGAGGAGAAGAAATAGCGTCGTCGATTTCTGCCGACGCGGCCGCAAAACGACGGAATGGGGTTTGCGCAGGCGCGCGGGATGACTTTCGCGCTTGCAGTCCCCGCCCTCAAAGGCGCCAGTGGCGATGAACCGCGCGTGCGTTTGCTCCCGGCGGCGGCGCGCTACTCCTCGAACTCTTCAACGGCGGATTGCCGCCCCGGCGTTGTCGCGGCAGCTTGCGCCGACCCGCCTTCGCCGCCTTGCCCGGCAGCAATCGGGAGACGCCCCGTTTCGACGCTCTCCGATGGACGCCGAGGCCTGGCCGCGTCCGTGCTGCGCCCGGTCCCCGCCTGCGCTGCCTGGCTATCCGCTGGCTTGCCCTGATCGGCCCCCGGCGCGGCCGTTTGCCCCGCGCCCAATGTGGGCGGACGCCGCTGCTGAACGGCCCGCGTATCGCTTCCGACCGAGGCAAGATAGGCAGCCATGGCCGCAGCTTCGCGCGGGCCGGTAGTATAATGCTCCCGCAAGAATGCGGCGCTGGTCGGCTTGATCTCCCGCGGACTGCGGTGGCACGCGTTACAGGTGTCGGCGAAAATCTGTGCGGCCGACTTGCCCGCGTAGAGGTTCGCTTGGGCCCGCGCCGGTGCGTCCGTCGCCCCTACGGCAGCCGCCACCACGACCCACGGCACGATGCGAGCAATCCCCGACACGATCTTCCTCCTTGGAGCCCATCCGTACTCAACCTTTTGCTTGCCATTTTTGGCCAAAAGAGGATGCGGCCAGGAACCATCCCGGCCAGGCTTTGATTTCCCAAGTGCTGCGAGGCAAGCGCGTTGCAGCGATCAGGAGACTTTGTTTTAATTCTTGCCAAGGGCTTGCGATCGGTCAGAGCCCCGATGCGACGCCGGCGCGACGCCCATTGGCACCCTGGGCGAAGACGTTGACGCGAGGGAGGCGGCCGATGGATCGGTTGCTTCGGGCGGTCTGCCGGGGGCTGATCCGTACAGGAAATCTGCGGATCACGACTGCGGCAGGATCGACCTTTAGCTGCGGGGATGGCGCTGGCCCCCCCGTGGCGATCCGCTTTGCGAGCCGGATAGCCGAATGGCGCATCCTCACTGATCCCGAGCTCAGACTGGGCGAAGCGTATATGGACGGCGGCTTGGTCGTCGAACAAGGGTCGATCGCCGAATTTCTCGACACTGCGGTCAAGAACCTCAGCCGGATTCCGGTTCCCGCGTGGAGCGGGCTGCTGCGGATGTCGCGCTGGCTCGCTCGCCGGCTGTTTGAGCACAACACGTTGGGGAGGGCGCGTCGTAACGCGATCCATCATTACAATATCGATCATCGCATTTACCGAATGTTTCTCGACGCCGACCTGCAATATTCGTGTGCTTACTTCGAAAACAACAGCGCCTCACTCGACCAAGCGCAGCTCGCCAAGAAACGCCACATCGCTGCCAAACTCCTCCTCAAGCCGGGGCTGAGGGTTCTCGACATAGGCAGCGGATGGGGAGGACTCGATCTCGATCTCGCACGGAATGCCAAGGTTTCCGTCGTCGGCATCAACCTCTCCGATGAGCAGGTGCGGATTGCGCGACATCGCGCGGCCGCTGAAGGGCTGGCGTGCGAGTTTCGCATCCAGGATTATCGTACGGTGTCGGAGAAATTCGATCGCATCGTCTCGGTCGGGATGTTCGAACACGTTGGCAGGCGCCATTACGACGCGTTCTTCCACAAGTGCCGCGACTTGCTCACGGACGATGGCTTGATGTTGCTCCACACGATCGGACGCTGGGATGGCCCATCCGAAACCAATCCCTGGGTGCGGCGCTATATCTTTCCGGGAGGTTACACGCCGGCACTGTCCGAACTTGCTCCCGTGATCGAGCGCTCTGGCTTGATCGTCAGCGATATCGAGGTATTACGCCTTCATTACGCGCAGACATTGTGCGCATGGCGAATCAATTTCCTTGCCCATCGCGATGAGGTCAACAGGCTGTTTGATGAAGCCCCGGATCTGAAAGAGCGGTTCGGCAGCGCTGACCGATTCATTCGGATGTGGGAATACTACCTTGCCGGATTCGAAGCATCGTTCAGGTACTACGGCCTTGTCGTGTTCCAAATCCAGCTTCTCAAGAGCATCGAGGCCGCGCCCCTCACGAGGGATTACGTGTATCGCGGGAGATCCGATGTTGATTCGAGCGCCGGCCTCGCGGAGGCAGCCGAATAGCAGCGGAGCGTGTCGTGTGGAAAGCCGCGCTACAGGCGGACCGTCTGCATCCTTGGTTGCGCGCTATGCCGCTCCCGGCAGCGCATCGGTTGGGGGTCCACATTCCGGCCTTGCGTCGTCGGCCGCGGGTTCCCGCAGCCTCTGAGCAAACGGTCGCTGTCGCGGAGACTCAGTCCCCAGTCGGGGGGGACGGCAGTGCAGAACCTGAAAGATCAGAACTCCGGGCCCGATGCTATCGTTCTGCCGGCTAAACCTGGGCGCCGACTATGGTTTCTGCAGCAAGTCGTGTTATTAAAAATGCGTTGACTTATGACCGCGTCGGGAGGACGCGACCCACCTTCTTCGCCCTAGGCGGCTGAATTTCTGAGCCTGGCGGGGAAGGCAGGCGATGCGGCAGGAGGCGGCCGATGGATCGGTTGCTTCGGGCGGGATTCGGAAGCTTGATCCGCGCCGGAAATCTCCGGGTCACCACTGCGGGAGGCTCGGCCTTTTCCCTTGGAGACGGGACCGGGACGCGCGCCGCGATTCGTTTCACCACCCGAGCAGCCGAGCGCGGCGTCCTGTTCGATCCCGCATTGAAGTTCGGTGAAGCGTATATGGACGGCGGCGTCATCGTCGAAGAGGGCTCGATCGCCGACGTCCTTGCCATCGTACTCGGTCAGCGCCGCCAAAGCCTGCGGGCGCAGCTGCCATGGCTCATCCGCTATGTCCATCGCCGCATCAGGCAGTTCAATCCGCGCAAGCGAGCGCGGCGCAATGCAGCGCACCACTACGATCTCGACGATCGACTTTACGCGCTGTTTCTCGATGCCGACCGGCAATACAGCTGCGCCTATTTCGAAATCCCCGAGCAATCGCTGGACGACGCGCAACTTGCCAAGAAACGTCACCTTGCGGCGAAGCTTCTCGTCCCGCCGCATCGGCACGTGCTCGACCTTGGCTGCGGTTGGGGCGGGCTTGCGCTTTATGTCGCCGAAGTTTGCAGTGCGCGCGTCACCGGCATCACACTATCGGAACGACAGATCGCGCTTGCACGCGCGCGCGCGGCCGAGAAGGGGCTGTCCGACAAGATCGAGTTCCGGCTGCAGGATTATCGCGACGTGCCGGAGAAATTCGATCGCATCGTCTCGGTCGGCATGTTCGAGCATGTCGGGGTCGGCTTCTACGACGCCTTCTTTGGTAAATGTTCCAGTTTGCTCGATGAGCACGGCATCATGCTGCTGCATTCGATCGGACGCTCCGAAGGCCCCAATGTCACCAATCCGTGGATTGCGAAATACATCTTCCCCGGCGGCTATATTCCGGCGCTATCGGAGGTGCTGCCCGCGGTTGAGCGCGCGGGTCTGCTCGTCACCGACATCGAGATCCTGCGCCTGCATTACGCCGAGACGCTAAAGGCCTGGCGCGAGCGCTTCCTCGCCCATCGCGAGGAAGTCGAAAGACTCTACGACGCGCGCTTCACGCGCATGTGGGAATTCTACCTGGCGGCGGCGGAAACGGCGTTTCGTGAGCAAACCATGATGGTCTTCCAGCTGCAGCTGACCAAGCGGCAGGACGTCGTGCCGATGACCCGCGATTACATCGGCCGCGAAGAGGCGCGCTTGCGGGCGCTGGAAGGCGGTGGCCGGCCGCCGTTGCGGCTCGCCGGGGAATAGCCGCTCCTACGCTAGGGAAGTAATGGTTCCAAGCGGGGAGCCGTGCCGCAGGTTTGCTCAGCTGGGCCGATTGCGAGCTCCGAAACCGGCTGTGCCGTAACAGACTTGCGCAATCGCGACATCGGCCCCCACGGTCAAGCGCCGCGTGGACATTTATTTCCGCGGTGAGTATCGGGGAAACCGGCAAAGGGCTGTCGCCTCGAATCGAGTCGGGGTGTAATGCGGCCTCTCTTTTGACCGACTGGAAGACGATTCGCGAATACATCATGGCTCCGCTTGATTCGGCTCTACGCAAGCAACCGGGGGAGGAATCGGCATCCCCCTACCGTGCCGCGCCCCACAATATCGAGGCGGAGCAGGCCCTGCTGGGCGCGATCCTGGTCAACAACGAGGCGCTTTATCGCGTCAGCGACTTCCTCGAACCGCAGCATTTCTTCGAGCCGATCCATCGGCAGATCTACGAGATCGCGCGCAGTCTCATTCGCACCGGCAAGCTGGCGTCTCCGGTGACCCTAAAGACATTCCTGCCCGCCGAAATCGACATCGCCGGATTAACGCTCGCTCAGTACCTCGCCCGTGTTGCCGCCGAAGCGACGACCATCATCAACGCGGTGGATTACGGACGCACGGTGTACGATCTCGCGATCCGGCGCGAGCTGATCAATATCGGTGAGGACATGGTCAACGTCGCCTTCGACGCGCCCGTCGACTTCGCGCCGGGCGACCAGATCGAGGATGCCGAGCGACGCCTCTACGAGCTCGCCGAGATCGGGCGGTATGGCGGCGGATTTCAGAAATTCGAGACTGCGCTGACCACCGCCGTCGACATGGCGGCGCGCGCCTATCAACGCGAGGGAAAGCTCTCGGGTCTGGCAACCGGACTCAAGGATGTCGACAGCAAGATGGGCGGCCTGCAGCCGTCCGATCTGATCATCGTCGCCGGCCGGCCCGGCATGGGCAAGACCGCGCTTGCCACGAATATCGCCTATAACGTCGCACGCGCCTGGCGCGGCGAGGTACGCGCCGATGGACACATCGACACCGTCAATGGAGGCCTCGTCGGCTTCTTCTCCCTCGAAATGTCGGCCGAGCAACTCGCCACGCGCATCATCGCCGAGCAGAGCGGCATTCCCTCCAGCACCATCCGGCGCGGCGGCATCAACGAACGTGATTTCGAGAAGATCAAGGACGTCGCGATCGAGCTCCAGCACCTGCCGTTCTTCATCGACGAGACCGGCGGCCTCACCGTCGCGCAACTGGCCGCCCGTGCCCGGCGTCTCAAGCGACAAAAGGGACTCGATCTCCTGGTGATCGATTACATCCAGTTGCTGCAGGGCTCGACCCGGCGAGCCATGGAAGGGCGCGTGCAGGAGGTGACCGAGATCACCACGAGCCTCAAAGCGCTCGCCAAGGAACTCAACGTGCCGGTTCTGGCGCTTTCGCAGCTCTCGCGGCAGGTCGAGAACCGCGACGACAAGCGGCCGCAACTCTCGGACCTGCGCGAATCGGGCTCGATCGAACAGGACGCCGACGTGGTGCTGTTCGTGTTCCGCGAAGAATATTATCTGAGCAACAAGGAGCCGCGGCCAGGGACCGACGAGCATACGCGATGGCAGGTCGAGATGGCCGACGTACACGGCAAGGCCGAGATCATCATCGGTAAGCAGCGCCACGGCCCGACCGGCACCGTCAACGTGCAATTCGATGCGGCGGTCACCCGCTTCGACAATCTTGCCCAAGGCGATCAGATGCCGGATAGGGTCTAGTTGGCCGCGAATCCCTCCGCCCTCCTCGGTGCCGATCAAAACGCTCTCTAGACGGTCGCATCCGGGCTCGTCATAAAGTCTGCTCATGACCGTGCACGAGCCCGACCTGCGTCCCGCCGAAGTGCCGCCTGCGGCTGCGGATCCCAACGAAGCCGGCGGCATCCTCACCGTCGACCTTGCCGCAATCGCGGCCAATTGGAACGCGCTTGCCGGCATGACCGTACCGGTGGAATGCGCGGCGGTCGTCAAAGGCGACGGCTATGGCTGCGGCCTCGAACCGGTCACGCGCACGCTCTACAGAGCCGGATGCAGGACGTTTTTCGTCGCTGACATCGCCGAAGGACGGCGTGTGCGCGCGGTTGCATCGGATGCCGCCATCTACGTCCTCAACGGGGTGATGCCAGGCTCGGCGCAGACATTTGCAGCGGACTATTTGCGGCCGGTCATCAACAGCACTACCGAACTTGCCGAGTGGGACGCGTTTGTCGCCACCAGAAATTGGCGTGGCGGCGGGGCCCTCCACGTCGATACCGGCATGAACAGGCTCGGCATCACGGTCGACGAGGCCGTCGCCATCGCTCCACGCCTACAATCGGAAAATCACGGTTTTACGTTGCTGATGAGCCATCTCGCCTGCGCCGAGATTCCCGGTCATCCAATGAACGACCGGCAGATTCGCCTGTTTCGGGAAGTTCGCATGCTCTATCGCGGCGTCGCATCCTCGCTTGCCAATTCCTCGGGCATATTCCTCGGCGGGACTGCGTATTGCGACCTCGTTCGGCCTGGCGTGGCGCTCTACGGCGTCAATCCGACGCCGGCCAAGAAAAATCCCATGCGTCCGGTGGTGGAGCTCAAGGCTCGGATCATCCAAGTGCGCACGATCAATAGGGGCGATACCGTCGGTTACGGCGCGGCTTTCACCGCCACGCGGCCAAGCCGGATCGCAATCGTCGCCGTCGGCTATGCGGACGGCTTCTTGCGATCCGCCGCCGCTGCCAGGGGCAAGCCGGCGGCCGAGGTCGTCGTCGCCGGCAAACGCTGTCCCGTCGCCGGGCGCGTGTCGATGGACGTGCTTGCCGTCGACGTGACTGATCTTTCCGATGGCGCCGTGCGCCGCGGCGACTTTGCCACCTTGATCGGCGGGCGTCTGAGCGTGGACGATCTCGCCGCCGGGATGGGGACCATTGGCTACGAGGTCCTCACCCATCTCGGACGACGCTACCATCGGATCTACAAAGGCGGATGATTCTGGGCCAGCATCGCAACGCGACCCAAGCCAGCCATAGGAACTGCTTTCAGGGCGCACGGTATCCGTACAAAACCGTGCAATAGCGCCGCATCATGGCCCGTCGCGAAACGAGCTTCATCTGCCAGAACTGCGGGGCGGCGTATGGCCGCTGGCAAGGCAAGTGCGACGCCTGCGGCGAATGGAATACGATCGCCGAGGAGAATTCCGCCCTACAGCTGCCCGGACGCACCCCACGCAAGGGGCGGCTCTTTGCGCTCGAACCGCTCGCAGGTGCCGGACACGACGCGCCGCGCCTTGCGTCGGGGCTCGCCGAATTCGATCGCGTGACCGGCGGCGGTTTCGTGCGCGGTTCGGTATTGCTGCTCGGCGGCGATCCCGGCATCGGCAAGTCGACGCTGCTCATCCAAGTCGCGGCCGCGCTGGCCCGCGGCGGCCATCGCGCGGTTTACATTTCGGGCGAGGAAGCGGTGGCGCAGCTGCGACTGCGCGCCGAGCGGCTCGGCCTTGCGGGGGCAAAAGTCGAACTGGCAGCCGAGACCTCGGTCGAAGACATCGTCGCAACGCTCGGAGAACGGACAACTCCGCGTCTCGTCATCATCGACTCGATCCAGACGATGTGGACCGATCTGGTCGAGGCGGCTCCCGGCACCGTGACGCAGGTGCGCGCGAGCGCGCAGGCGCTGATTCGGTTCGCCAAACGCTCCGGCGCCGCCGTGATCCTGGTCGGCCACGTTACCAAGGACGGCCAGATCGCCGGGCCGCGTGTCGTGGAGCATATGGTCGACGCGGTGCTCTCCTTCGAAGGCGAAGGCTCGCACCAGTTCCGCATCCTGCGCGCGGTCAAGAACCGCTTTGGTCCGACCGATGAAATCGGCGTGTTCGAAATGACGGGAGGCGGGCTGCGCGAGATCGCCAACCCTTCCGAACTCTTTCTTTCCGAGCGCGACCTCGGCTCGCCCGGGACCGCAGTGTTCGCCGGAATCGAAGGAAGCCGGCCGTTGCTGGTCGAAATCCAGGCCCTGGTGGCTCCGACCTCGCTCGGCACGCCGCGGCGCGCCGTGAATGGCTGGGATCAGAATCGGCTGTCGATGGTCCTTGCCGTTCTCGAGTCCCATTGCGGCGTGCGGCTCTCGGGCCACGACGTCTACCTCAACGTTGCCGGCGGGCTGCGCATCCAGGAGCCGGCCGCCGATCTTGCCGCGGCCGCGGCGCTGGTCTCTTCGCTGGCCGATGCGCCGTTACCGGCGGATGCCGTCTACTTCGGTGAAATCTCCCTCTCGGGCGCGGTGCGGCCGGTCGCACAGGCTGCGGCGAGACTCAAGGAGGCGCAGAAGCTCGGCTTTTTGCGCGCCATTCTTCCCGAGGCCGCGCGCGCAGAAGCAACGGGCGAGCTGGGCTTGTCACTTGCGCCCGTGAGCAGCCTGGCGAGCCTGGTGGCCGACATCGCTGCACGGCGGAGGGAGCCACGCGGACGGGGTCGGCGTGCCAGCCAAGAAGGCGGGTGACGGCGCCTCCCCGTCCAGCTATACAGCGCCCGAAAACTGCCGCCCCCCAGCGGGATGCATCGCGCCTTCGGGCCGATAACGGCAGGACCATTAATGGGTTGGGGCTATCCTTCGGCGGGCTTGCGGACCAAGCGGGAGGTGCGGAGGTTGCTACGATTCGATTCGCCGATTCGACCGGCGGCGTCCTGAAGCTGCGGAGCATCCGGACTCATGCCCATCACCCTGCTCGATATCATCCTGATCGGCGTCATGCTGATTTCCGGGCTGCTCGCCATGATCCGCGGCTTCATGCGCGAGATCCTGTCGATCGCCGCTTGGATCATTGCAGCGGTGGCGACGCTTTATTTCTATGCCAAGCTGCTGCCATTCGCGAAGTCCTACTTCAACAACGACATCGTGGCAGCCGTGGTGGTAGTCGGCGCCACGTTCTTGGTCACGCTGCTGATCGTGTCGGTTATCACCGTCCGCTTCTCCGACATGGTGCTGGACAGTCGCATCGGTGCGCTCGACCGAACCCTCGGCTTTCTGTTCGGGCTTGCGCGGGGGCTGATCATCGTGGTCATCGCTTTTCTGTTCTTCGCCTGGCTGGTGCCCGATCGCAGCCAGCCCGAGTGGGTACGCAGCGCAAAGTCGCGCGTCGTGCTGCAAGGGACCGGCGACTGGCTAATGTCGATGTTGCCGGATGACCCGGAAAGCACCATCTTGAAGCGGTTGAAGAAGCCGAAGCTGGACGAGGACGAGTCGGCTGCAGGTCAGCGCTCGGGTCTCGATGCCCCCAGCGAGGCGGCCGGCTACGGGGCATCCGACCGGGCCGGTCTGCGGGAGTTGACCCGCGGCAAGGCGCGTTGACCAAGCCCGCGAGATCATGAGGAGATGAGATGACCGAAACTCGAAGCGATGCCGGGCTCGACCTTGACGGCGACCGGCTGCGTGAAGAGTGCGGCGTCTTCGGCATATTCGGACACGCGGACGCGGCTGCCATCACCGCGCTCGGCCTGCACGCTCTCCAGCACCGCGGACAAGAAGCCGCCGGCATCGTGTCTTTCGACGGCAAACGATTCCATTCCGAGCGGCGGCTGGGGCTCGTCGGCGACAACTTCTCCCGCCGTGAGGTGATCGAGCGCCTGCCCGGACTGTCGGCCATGGGCCATGTGCGTTACTCGACCACCGGGGAGACCATCCTGCGCAACGTGCAGCCGCTGTTCGCGGAACTCGACGGCGGCGGCCTTGCCATCGGGCATAACGGCAATCTGACCAACGGGCTCACCTTGCGCCGCCAGCTGGTGCGGGACGGCGCCATCATGCAGTCGACTTCGGATACCGAGGTCATTCTGCATCTCGTCGCCAATGCCAAACGCAACCGTTTCATCGATCGCTTCATCGAGGGGCTGCGCCAGCTCGAAGGTGCCTATGCTTTCGTGGGACTCACCAACAAAAAGCTGATCGGCGCGCGCGACCCCCTCGGCATCCGTCCGCTGGTCATCGGCAAGCTCGGCAACTCGCCGATCCTTGCTTCCGAAACCTGCGCCCTCGATATCATCGGCGCCAAGTACGTGCGCGACGTCGAGAACGGCGAGGTCGTCGTATTCGATGACGAAGGTGTGCACTCGCATAAGCCGTTCCCACCCATGGCGCCGCGGCCGTGCATCTTCGAGTACATTTATTTCTCGCGTCCGGATTCGGTCGTCGGCGGCCGCAACGTCTATGACGTGCGCAAGACGATGGGCGCGCAACTCGCTCGCGAGGCGCCGGCCGACGCCGACGTGGTCATCCCGGTTCCCGATTCCGGCGTTCCGGCAGCCATCGGTTATGCCCAGCAGTCGGGCATCCCTTATGAGCTCGGCATCATCCGCAACCACTATGTGGGGCGTACCTTCATCGAACCGAGCCAGCACATCCGCCAACTCGGCGTGCGCCTCAAGCATAGTGCCAATCGCGCGGTCGTCAGCGGCAAGCGCATCGTGCTCATCGACGATTCCATCGTGCGTGGGACGACGTCGGTGAAGATCGTGCAGATGATGCGCGAGGCCGGCGCCACGGAGGTGCATTTCCGCATCGCCTCGCCGCCCATCACCCACTCCGACTATTACGGCATCGATACACCCGAGCGCGACAAGCTTCTGGCGGCGACGCATGACCTCGAAGGCATGCGCAGTTTCATCGGCGCGGATTCGCTCGCCTTCCTATCGGTCGAGGGTATCTACCGGGCCATGGGCTACGAGCAGCGCGATCCGCTGCGGCCGCAGTTCACCGACCACTGCTTCACCGGCGACTATCCGACCGCGCTGACTGACCGCAGCGGGCAGGAGGCATCGCCGCGACAATTGTCGCTGCTCGCGGAAGCGAGTTGAGGCGAGCTTCGCAAACGAGCGCAGCGCGCATTCCGAGCCGAATTGCCGCCATTTGAAATCGTCAAATCCGGGCACCATGGAGTCCGGCGCTCGCTTCGTTTGACCGCAATGACGAGAGAGAGCCGATGCCGTCTCCCCTTGCCGGCCGTATCGCGCTAGTTACCGGCGCCTCGCGCGGCATCGGCTATGCCACCGCACTCGCACTGGCGAAGGCCAGCGCGCATATCGTCGCGCTCGCGCGCACCGTGGGTGGCCTCGAGGAACTCGATGATGCCATCAAGGCCGCGGGCGGATCGGCGACGCTGGTGCCGCTCGACCTCAAGGACTATCAGGGCATCGACCGGCTCGGCCTCGCGCTGCACGAGCGTTTCGGACGGCTCGATGTGCTCGTCGGCAATGCCGGCATTCTCGGACCGCTTTCGCCGCTCGACCACGTCGAGGCGACGGCCTGGGACGAGGTGATGGCGGTCAACGTCACCGCCAATTGGCGGCTCATCCGGTCCATGGATCGGCTGCTGAAGCGCTCCGACGCCGGACGCGTGGTGCTCGTCTCCTCGGGCGTCGCCGCCTTGGCGCTGGCGTACTGGGGCCCCTACGCCGTCTCCAAAGCCGCGCTCGAAGCGCTGGCGCGCACCTATGCGGCGGAAACCGCGACCACCAACGTGCGCGTCAACCTGTTCACGCCGGGACCGATCCGCACCCGCATGCGCGCGCAGGCGTTCCCGGGCGAGGATCCGATGACGCTTGAGACCCCGGACAGGGTGGCGGAAAAAATCGTCGAGTTGTGCCTGCCGAGCATGCAGGAAAGCGGCAAGCTCTACGCCTACCAGAAGGGCAGATTTCTCGAGTTCCGGCCGCCGTCCTGATGGCAGTGACGTGGACGAGCGCCTCAAGGGTCAGCGCTTGGCGCGTTTCGCGTATGGATTCTTCTTCTCGCGCAACGCGAGCCGGATCGGCGTGCCGGGCAGGTCGAAGGTTTCACGCAGACTGTTGACGAGGTAACGCCGATAGGCGTCCGGCAAGGCATCGGCACGGCTCGTGAACAGCACGAAGCTTGGCGGCCGGCTCTTCGGCTGAGTGATGTAGTCGAGTCGAATGCGGCGACCCGAAACTGCCGGCGGCGGATGGGAGGCGACCACCTCACCCAGCCAGCGATTGAGCGCGCTCGTGCCCACGCGTCGATTCCAGACCCCATGCGCCTCGACGACGGCTTGCATCAGCCGCTCGAGCCCCTCGCCGGTGAGGCCCGATACGGCGACAACCGGCATACCCTTGACCTGCGGCAGCCAGTGATCGGCCTCCTCGCGTAGCTTTTTCATGGCGCCCGGGCGGCGTTCGAGCAGGTCCCACTTGTTCATGCCGATGACCAGCGCGCGTCCCTCGCGCTCGATCAGATCCGCGATGCGAAGGTCCTGCTCCTCGAACGGCTTTTCTGCGTCCACCAGCAAGACCACCACTTCGGCAAAACGGACCGCCTGGAGCGCGTCCGCCACGGAGAGCTTCTCGAGTTTCCCCTCCACGCGAGCACGGCGCCGTAGTCCTGCAGTATCGTGAACGCGGAAGGAGCGATCCCGCCATCGCAAGTCGACCGCGATGGCGTCACGGGTGATGCCGGCCTCCGGCCCTGTAAGCAGCCGCTCCTCACCGAGCAGCCGGTTGACCAGCGTCGATTTTCCAGAATTGGGCCGGCCGACCACGGCGATGCGCATCGGTCTGGCTTCGGCCTCACTTGCTTCGCTATCCTCGGCGCGCTGTTTTGCCTCGCTCGGAGGCGCCGTGGCATCGGGGAGCGCCGCGCGCAACCCGGCATAAAGATCGGCCAAGCCTTCGCCGTGTTCGGCGGAGATCGCGATCGGCTCGCCCAATCCGAGCTCGTAAGCCTCCAAAACGCCGGCCTCGCCGGCGCGACCTTCGCTCTTGTTGGCAATAAGGATTGCGGGCTTGCCCGATTTGCGCACGAGATCGGCAAAGGCGCGATCGGCCGGCGTCGTCCCTGCACGCGCATCGATCAGAAACATCACCGCATCGGCGGCGGCAATCGCAGCCTCCGTCTGCTCCTGCATGCGGGCGGTCAGGGTCTGCGGTGCAGCCTCTTCAAGGCCCGCCGTGTCGATCGCGGTGAACCTGAGATCGCCGAGCCGCGCTTGCGCTTCGCGCCGGTCGCGGGTCACGCCGGGAAGGTCATCGACCAGGGCTAGGCGCTTGCCGACCAGGCGATTGAACAGCGTCGACTTGCCGACGTTCGGCCGTCCGACAATGGCGACCGTGAAGCTCATGACCGGGGCAGCGGGTTAGGACCGCGCTCTATTGCCCCGCTGCAGGGAGGAGCGCAATCAGCGCGGTGCGGGCGGATCGGGCCAGGCGACGGCACCACCCGACGGCCGCGCCGAGCTGGGCCAGGCGCCGGCCGCCGGCTGCTGTTGCACCGGCGGAGGATCAGGCCACTGGACTTGCGATTGCGCCTGGGTGGGCTGAACGGGGGTCGACGTCGATTCCTCTTTCGGCTTGGCGACGACTTTCGGTTTCGGTTTTGCCTTGGCTTCGGGTTTGGGCTCCGCTGGCGCAGCCTGCGCAGTGGGCTGAGTCTGCTCCGCCTGCTCGGTTGTTGGCTCGTAGCCTTTGACCAACTCCCTCGGCACGCCTTGCGGCACGCCGGGCGTGCCTTCCGGGAACACCGGCTTGCGCTCGCCGGGGAGCCGCTTCTTGGTGCTGAAAAAATCGTGGTCCATGATGGAGGTCGGATCGAAGCCCTCGCAGCCGCCGAGCGCGAGCCCGAGCGATAGCGCGACCATGATCAGACCAGTGCTCGCAAAGCGATTCATGCCCTTAACCTCTGCTCGCGCCTGTACCTAGCGCCATCAGCATCTCGACGCGGGAGCGCGTGGCGGCGGGCGTCTGCGCATCTGTCATGATCAGATCGAACCAGCGCTTGGCGGCAGCTGTGTCGCCAGCGCGCCAAGCGGCGAGCACCAGGAATTCGCGCGCGGTGTGGCGGAACGTGCGGTCATTGGCCGCAAGCGGCTCAAGCCGTCGCTGCGCCTCCTCCAAAGCGCCGGTATCGATGAGGAGCGCAGCCGCACGCAGTGCTGCCAAATCCTGCAGCACCGGGCCGACCGCACGATCGGCGGCGATCTGGTCATACGCTGTGATCGCGGCCTTGGCATCGGTCTGGGCGAGCTCGGCCGCTTCGCGCATGCGCGCGAGATGCCGGTAACCGGCCGTGCCGTCGGCGGCAATTTTGGCGAAGGCCGCCTCGGCCTCGCTGCGTTTGCCGGCCTCGGCGAGCGCGGTGGCAGCCTCGAAGGCGGCGCCGGTCTCGGCAGCCTTCCTGGCTTCCCACCACATGAAGGCGCGCCAAGCTGCGACGGCCGCGACCAGCAGGACGGCGGCCACGACGACATAGTTGCCGTAGCGGTCCCACAGCTTTTTGAGCTGTTCTCGGCGAACTTCCTCGTCGACTTCCCGAAAGATATCGGACACGAACCGCCCCAACCCGCTTTCCCAAGGTGGTAGGCGGATAACCTATTGATGTGGCACAGGCAAGGCAAAGCCGCCTCTCGCCCCCAGCCGCTAATCGACTGAAGGACCAGCCTATTTCGTCTTTGTCCGAAGCGGGTAGACGTGCTCCGGCGCGGGAAAGGCGCGGGCGCGAACATCGGCCGCGTAGGCGGCGACCGCAGCCTCAATGGAAGGGCCGAGCTCGGCGTAGCGCTTCACGAATTTCGGCACGCGCGGGGAAAGGCCGAGCATGTCCTCGAGCACAAGGATTTGGCCGTCGCAGGCCACGCTTCCACCGATGCCGATGGTCGGGATTTCGACCGCGGCCGTGATGCGGCGGGCGAGCGGCTCGGCCACCGCCTCGATCACGACGGAGAAGGCGCCCGCCTGCGTGACCGCGCGCGCGTCGTCCTCGATCGGCCCCCAGTCCTCCTCGCTGCGGCCTTGCGCACGGAACGAGCCGATCGCGTTGATGGACTGTGGCGTAAGCCCGATATGCCCCATGACCGGAACCCCGCGCTCGACCAGAAAAGCGATGGTTTCGGCCATGCGGCGGCCGCCCTCGAGCTTGATCGCTCCGCAGCCGGTCTCCTTCATCACCCGCGCAGCCGACATGAAGGCTTGCTCCTTGGATGCTTCGTAGGAGCCGAACGGCATGTCGACCACGACGAGAGCTCGCTTCGATCCGCGCATCACAGCGAGCCCCTGCAGAATCATCATGTCGAGGGTGACCGGCACCGTCGTTTCCAGCCCGTGCATCACCATGCCGAGGGAATCCCCGACCAGAATGAGATCGCAGTGACGATCGAGCAGCCGCGCGGTGTGCGCATGATAGGACGTGAGGGAGACGATCGGCTCGCCGCCCTTGCGCGCGCGGATATCGGGTGCTCTGAGTCGCTTGAATTCGTCTTGTGCCGACATTGTGGACATTCTAATGCGCCGGCGTGCCGAAGACGGCGACGCCGACGACGATGGGATGAAAGATGAAGCCGAGCGCGAGGTAGAGGATGGTGCCAAGCACGAGCGCGATGGTGTCGTTGCGGTGTCCGCCGACCGGGATCGCCAGCGCGCCGGGATCGCTGCGGTGCTTGAGCGTGATGCGATCGTAGACGGCCCACACGAGAAAGGAGCCAAACAGAACGATCGAGCCGAGGTCGCCATTCGACATGAGGTGCGCCACCGCCCAGGTCTTCACGCCGACCAGCATGGGATGCTTGAGCGCGCGCCATATATTGCCCCGGCTATAGGCCGCAACCACACTGATGCTTGCGGGCCACATCAAGAGCTGCGTGACGTAATAGGTCCACGCCGGCGGAGACCACACGTTGGTCCAACCGGTCGCCCGATACTGCCCGAAGCCGTAGCCGATCAGGATGAGCCCAGCGAGGGAAACGATCGACATCAGTCCCTTGTAGGGCCCCTCGCCGATCCGCTTGATCACCGCCGCGCGCGGCGTGCGCAACGTCACGAAGACGTGTGCTGCGAAGAACAGCGCCAGTCCGAGCACAAGAATAGGCAGACCCATGGGTCCTCCGGTCGAGCCTCGCCGAAATCCCTATCCCCGAAGCGCGCTGGCAAGCGAGGCAGTAGAGGCCATGGCAAGTCGGGAGGCAAGGCTGCCCTGCGTCTCGCCATTGCTGTCCCCCGCTGCAGTTGCGGGAACTCCATGCTTGCGATGCTGCATCGCTCGTGATTATTGCGGCACGGACGCGGACGCAGGGATACGCTGCACCGGTGATGACACGAAGCAGAGCGAGAGAGCTCAATGAATAGAAGCGTCGCCTTGGCGTTGTTCGCACTCTTGTTCGCTCCTGCGGTGGCTGCGGCACAGCAGTGGCCCACAAAACCCGTGAGGATCATCGTGCCGTTCGGCCCCGGCTCGACGCCGGACATGGTCGGGCGGCTGATCGCCGATCACATGCAACAAAAGCTCGGCCAACCCTTCGTGATCGAGAACCGACCCGGCGCCAGCGCCAATACCGGGACCGACGCGGTCGCGAAGGCGGATCCCGACGGTTACACCATCGGCATCAGTCTGGGCGGCCCGCTGGCCATCAACACGTTGCTGTTTGCGAAAATGCCGTACGATCCCGCCAAGGACCTCGCGCTCATCACCATGCTGACGACGCAGCCGAGCGTGCTGGTCGTGCATGCGGGTCTGGCGGTCAATTCGGTCGCCGAGCTTGTCGATCTGCTGAGGAAGAATCCGGGCAAATACAACTACGGGTCGATCGGCAACGGCTCGCTGTCGCATCTCGCCATGGAAGCGCTGGCGCTCAAGAGCGGCACGACCATGGTGCACATCCCCTATCCCGGCTCGCCGCAAGCCATGACCGCGGTCCTGCGCAACGACGTGCAGATGGCCTGCTTGCCGGCGATTTCGGTCGTGCCGCAGGCGGCCTCCGGCAAAGTGAAGATTTTGGCCATCTCGCTTGGCCAACGCTCCGCGCTGTTGCCCGGCGTGCCGACGCTCAAAGAGACGGGCCTCGACGTCGAGGCGGACGCCTGGAACGGCCTGATCGCACCGGCCAAGACACCCGAGCCGATCATCGCAAAAATTCACGACGCGGTCGTTGACGGCTTGGCCGAACCGGCGGTCCGCGAGAAGCTCGCTAGCCAGTTCATGGAGCCGATTCCAACCACACCGGCGCAGTTCCGCGCGAAGATCGACGCGGATCTCGCCCGCTGGTCACCGATCATCAAGGCGCTCGATCTGAAGATCAATTAAGGCGCGCGATCGGCTGGCGCGATGCTGCGCATACGGGCGCAAATGTCGAGGCGGAAAATTTTGACTACACCACCGGCGAACGCCCGCCGTCGACGTTGATCGCCGTGCCCGTGATGTAGGACGCGGCATCGGAGGCGAGAAAGCAGGCAATGTTGGCGAACTCCTCCGCCCGACCGATGCGGCCGAGCGGAATGTCCTTGGTTCGCGCGTTCACATAGTCCTCGAGCGCAATCCCGGCCTGTTCTGCCGCGCGCACGTGCTGGTCGGCCTCGATAAAACCGACCAGCAACGCATTGACCAGGATGTTGTAGGGCGCGCCTTCCCCGGCAAGCACCTTGGTCAAAGCCAGGCCCGCCGCTCGCGTGACCGAGGTCGGCGCGCTCCGCGGGCGCGGCGCTTTGGCACCGATGTTGAGCGTGTTGATCACGCGTCCCCAGCGGCGCTCCTTCATCTGCGGCCACACCAGGCGGGTGAGCCGGATCGCGGCGAATAGCTTCTGGTCGAAATCTTCCCGCCACACCTCATCGGTGATCTCCTGGAAAGCGCCGGTGCGCGAGGTGCCGGCATTGTTGACGACGATGTCGATTTTGCCGAACTGCGTCATCGCCTCGTCGTATGCACGGCGGAGATCGGCGGCGGCCGCAACGTCGGCTTGGATCGCGGCGATGCGGGGGCGTCCACTCTTCGCGATGATCTTGACTGCGTTATCGAGCGCTTCCCGCCCGCGCGCGATGATGGCAACCTCTGCACCGGAGGCTGCGAAGCGGGTCGCGACAGCGAGCCCGATCCCCTTGCTTGCGCCGGTGATGATCGCCGTCCGGCCGGCGAGATTGATGTCCATTGTGCGTCCCTCCCCATTGCCCCTGAATGTCAGGCATATCAGCTAAGCTCCTACCGTCATGAGGGGGCGAGGGAAAGAAGTTGTGCAGGACGGGTTGGGCCTTAAGGGTGTTGATGTTGAGGGTAGCGCACGAGCTAGGCGAGTCTAGAATACGACGCTACGAGGCCTCTCCCGGAACACGACGATGGAATTTACCGCGCTGTTTCTTGCCGTTACTATCGTCATGGTCGCCGCCTGGTGGGGCACGCGCACGGTCGCCCTAGCACTGTTCGCCGCCACACTTCTCGCCTGCATCGCGACCTATCTGCACCACGCCAGCGACGCGCTACAACTGTCATTCTAAAGGCATTCATGACTCGATCGCTCGCCTTGGCCCTCAATGCGCTTGGCCTCTACGCCATCGCGCTGGTTCTTCTGGTTGCCTTTGCGGCGCAATTGCTGCTGCACGAACTTCCGTGTCCCCTGTGCCTGCTCCAACGCATCCAGTTCGCCATGCTCGCGGTGGGCCCGATTCTGAATGTCCGCTTCGGGCTCCGCCCCAGCCACTACGCCGTGTCGCTGTTGACCGCCGCCACCGGCGCGGCTTTCGCTGCGCGACAGATTCTGTTGCACGTCATGCCCGGAGACCCAGGCTACGGCTCGGCGCTGCTCGGTTACCATTACTACACGTGGGCCTTCATCGGCTTTGCTGTGGCAATCATTGCGCTTGCGATCATGCTGCTGTTCGACAGTCAGTTCAGGGACGACGGCAAGCCCCAACCGGTCGGCGCGCTCGCGGGCACTGCGGTGGGCCTGGTGATCGCGCTCACCGCGTTGAACGTGATTTCGACGCTGCTGGAATGCGGCTTCGGCGCCTGCCCGGACAACCCGGTCGCCTACGAACTGCTCAAACGCGGACCATGAGCCTGGAAAAATTGTGCGAAATGACGCGGATTGGCTTTGGTTGCGATCAGAGTCCGACCGGAGCCGGCCCGCAGCTGGAGCTGTGGCGGGCGCAGTGACTTATGGCGCTTGCGGTTCGGCGCGATCCTCGGCCGGGCCGGTCTCTCGGCTCAAATTGAGCGCGCAGTTGATCAGACCGATGTGACTATAGGCCTGCGGAAAATTGCCAAGCATGCGGCCGGTCACAGGATCGAATTCTTCGGCGAGCAGGCCCACGTCATTGCCGCGCGAGAGCAAGCGGTCGAAGAGCTTGCGGGCTTCCGCATAGCGGCCCTGCAATATGTAATTGTCGACGAGCAGGAAGCTGCATGCCAAAAACGCGCCCTCGCCGGGGGGCAGACCGTCGCCGGGATTTTCGGGTTCGTAGCGCAGAACGAACTCCCCGTCGATCAGCAGCCTGTCCTCGACGGCCCGAACCGTGCCGCGCATCCGCGGGTCGGACATGGGAAGGAATCCGACCAGTGGCATCACCAGGAGGCTTGCATCGAGTCGCGTGGAGCCGTAGGCCTGCACGAAGCTGTTGATATCGCGATCAAACCCGCGCTCGCATACTTCGGCGTGGATTTCGTCGGCGATTGCTCGCCACCGGCGCGCAGACTCGGTGCCCTGAAGTTCGTTGGCCGCGCGATCGAAGGCAACCCAAGCCATGACTTTCGAGTGAACGAAGTGCTGCCGCCCTCCACGTGTTTCCCAAATTCCTTCGTCAGGCTGCCGCCAAGCCGTCGCCAGATGTTCCAATACAATCGGCCGTAAGGCCTCGCCCCGTTCGGACGGCGGCATGCCCGCTTTGCGCGCCTGAAACATCGCGTCGGCGACCTCGCCGAAGACGTCGAGCTGCAGTTGTTCGTAGGCCCCGTTTCCAGTGCGGACAGGCGAAGAATTTTCGTAGCCCCGCAACCAAGGCACGATCAATTCGGGAAGCCACCGCTCCCCGCCCACTCCGTACATGATCTGAATCTGGTCCGGGCTGCCGGCGACCGCGCGAATGAGCCAATCTCTCCATTCTCGCGCTTCATCGTAATATCCGAGATGCATCAACGCCAGAAGGGTGAAGGTGGCGTCGCGAAGCCAACAATAGCGGTAGTCCCAGTTCCGCACGCCGCCGAGCTGTTCGGGAAGCGACGTGGTGGCGGCGGCGACGATCCCGCCCGTCGGGGCATAGGTCAAAGCCTTCAGTGTGATCAGCGAGCGCTTGACCGCCTCCGTCCAAGGCCCGACCTGCGGACAACGATCGCTCCATTCGCGCCAGAATGCCTGCGTGCGCTCCAACGCGCCGAACGGGTCGATTACAGCTGGCGGATCTTGAAACGAAGCTCCATGCGAGAAGACGAAGGGAATGGCGTCGCCAGCCTCGATCGTGAATTCGCCGATCGTCGTGAGGTCTTCACCGGCGAGCGTGACCGGGGTTCGCAGGACCACACGCTCCGGACCGGCAATCGCATTGAGCGCCCCGTCATCGAGTCGGTTGATCCATGGCACGATCGCCCCATAGTTGAAGCGCACCACGAGCTCGGTACGAAAATTCAGCCGCCCCGAGCGGCCGACCACGATCCGCACGAGATTCGCGCCGTCCGCCGCGGGCATGAAGTCGACAATGACCGCACAACCCGTGTCGGTCTCGAATTCGGTTTCGAGGACGAGGGTGCCGGGACGATAGCGGCGGCTTACACGGCGCGGCGGATGCTGTGGAGCGATGAGCCAGCGGCCGTTGTCAGGTGTCCCGAGCAGGGCGGCAAAACAGGCAGCCGAATCGAAACGGGGCCAGCAGAGCCAATCGATCGAGCCGTCACGGCCGACCAAGGCCGCCGTTTTGCAGTCGCCGATCAGCGCGTAGTCTTCGATTCGCAGCGCCATTGCAGTTCACTCGCAAACCAGCATCTCAGTGCGCCGCGGGAGCGGCCCCGCCCAGCTTCACCTTGCGCAACGCAAGCGCGAGCGGTACGGCCACGAGCGAGACCAGCACCAGGACCCAGAACACGTCCATATAGGCGAGGAATGACGCCTGCGTCTGCACCTGCTGCCCGATCCACTGGATGGCCTGCTGCTGTGCATCGACCAGCGAGCTGCCCTGACCGAGGAAGTAGTTCGTCATTTGATGCAGCGTGCCCTGATATTGGACGCTCGACGGGACCAGCGTGTCGACGAGCCGACTCTGATGGAACTGCTCGCGATGTGCCAGCACATTGGAGGCGAGCGAGACGCCGATCGAGCCGCCGGTATTGCGCGCGGCGTTGATCAAGGCCGAGGCTTGGTCGGTCTTCTCGGGCGGAATGCCGTCGTAGGAGGCGGTGGTGATCGACAGGAAGACCAGCGGCAGCCCGACGCCGAGCAGCATGCGCGAGCGCGCGAAGAACCAGAAATCGAGATCGCCATACACGCGGGTCATGTCGTACATCGATAGCGCTACGACAATGGCGCCCGCCATGATCATATATTTGGGCTGGACCTTGCCGGAGAGCCGGCCGACGACGAACATCATCACCATCGTCACGAAACCGCCCGGCGAGAGGACCAGGCCTGCCCATGTTGCGGTGTACCCGAAATTCTGCTGCACCAGCTGCGGCAGGAACTGCGTGGTGGCGTACAGGATGGCGCCGGTCGCCAGCATCACCACGAAGCAAGCGCCGAACTGGCGCGTTCCCACCATACGGACGTCGATAATCGGATTGGGGCGTCTGGTCTCCCAAGGAATCATCAGCACGAATGCGCTGGCACTGATAAGCGCGAATGTGACGATGAAAGTCGACGAGAACCAGTCATCCACCAGGCCGCGGTCAAGCACGATTTCGAGCGCGCCAAGAAAGGTGGCAACCAGCACGAAGCCGACGAGATCGAACCCGCCTGCTTCCAGCAGCCCTCGCCGATGCTCGGCGACGGCGGCCGCGGACTCGCGTATGAGCAGCGCAATCAGCGCGATCGCGCCCAGACCGACCGGCCCGTTGATCAGAAAGCACCAGTGCCAGGAGATATTGTCGGCGAGCCAGCCGCCGAGCGTCGGCCCGACGACCGGAGCGACCACCACGGCTACGCCGAACAGCGCAAAACCCTGCCCGCGCTTCGCCGGCGGGAACGCATCGGCGAGGATCGATTGCGAGACCGGCACCATGCCGCCGCCGCCGAGGCCCTGCAGGATGCGGAAGAACAGAAGCGACTGCAGACTCCAAGCAAATCCGCACAGCACCGAACTGGCAGTGAACAGCGCGAGACAGATGAGGAAGAAGCTCTTGCGACCGAGCAGCCGAGCGAGAAAGCTGCTGGCAGTCAGGGCGACGGCGTTCGCGACCAGGTAGGTGGTCACGACCCAAGATGCCTCGTCCTCGCTCACGCCCACCCCGCCGGCGATATAGGGAAGCGCCACGTTCGCGATGGTGGTGTCGAGCACCTCCATGAAGGTGGCGAGCGCGATCAAGACGGCGATCAGCCACGGATTCGTGCTCGCGCGGCGCGCGGCGGCGGATCCGCCGGCTGCGGCCGCGCCGGCGCTCATAGCCAGGCCCTCACCTGCTTATAAAGTAATGGTAGCCGCTCGTAGAGCGCTGGGGCCGGATTGACCCGCACCGTCGGCACGACCGACATGCCGGGCCCGACTGCTACGTCGGTCGGCGGATTGTCCATGACGACTTTGACCGGCACACGCTGGACGATCTTGACGAAGTTGCCCGTGGCGTTCTGGGCCGGCAGCAGCGAGAACGCGGTGCCGGATCCGGCCTGCACGCTCACAACGTGGCCGCCAATGGTGCGTTCCGGATAGGCATCGATCTCGAGCGTCACCGGCTGTCCCGGCCGCATCGCGTCGAGCTGCGTCTCCTTGAAGTTGGCCGTCACCCAGACATCGTCCGGAACGAACATCGTTAGGTTTGTGCCGGCCTGCGCAAATTCACCGACTGCAGCACTGAGTTGGGCGACGCGGCCCGCCTGCGCCGCCGTCACGGTCGTGTAGGACAGGTTGAGTTGCGCCTGGCCACGCTGGGCGTTTGCTTGGGCGAGGCTCGCGACGGCGCTCTCGCGCTGTGCCTTGAGCGACATGAGTTGCCGCTGCGCGACCTTGAGGTTCGCTTGGGCGCTTTCGAGTGCCGCCTGCTGCTGAGCGAAGACCAGCGCGGCCTGCGCCTGATCCACCTGGGCTTGGCTGGCATTGATCTGTGCCTGCTGCACGTTGATCTGCGCGTCGATGTTCTGGATGCTGGCCTCGGCGCTGGCGACCTGCGCCTGCGCCTGATCGAGCGCATTGCGGTAATCGCGATCGTCGATGCGCGCGATCACGTCGCCGGCGTTGACATGCTGGTTATCGGTCACCGGCACGAGCGTGATGTAGCCCGACACCTTCGGCGCGATCGCGAACTGCCGCGCCGCGATGAAGGCGTCGTCGGTCGATTCGAAATGCCGCGCGTAGTCCCAGTAGAGATAGCCGCCCGCTGCCGCCAGCATGAAGAGGATAAGCCCGATCACGGACGCGAACGGATGGCGCCGCAGGAGGCTCCTGTGCGGCTCATCCGCGGGTTCACGACCCTTATCTACGCGCTGATCTTCGTGTTCGCGCGGAACTTCCACGATGCGGCGCTCGGCCGGCGGGTGGGCGTCCGGGGTCGGCGCTCGTGCGCGGACGGTCCCAGCCTCGACGGACGGCTCATGATTGCCGGTCCGAGACCACGCTTGGACTGACTGCTGGCGTGACAGCTCCAGCCGCGGTGGCGCGGCTCGAACCCGATCGTGTGCTGGCGACCCCATGTTGAAGCTCCTGCCACTGCGGCAAAGGTCTGTCGCGATGAGGAAACGAAACGATACCGTTTCGTTCTTTACTTAGGCGCAGGAAGCGTTAAATAAAGAGGGCCGGGGGAACTTCGCGGCTTTATGGGACGCAATCGCGATAATGTGAGACTCGGGATGGGCAGGGTTCCGGCGACAGGAACGCGTCTCGGCAAGCGCCGTGCCATCCGCATCGGACGGCCGCCGCGGGAGCGCGCCGGCGAGGTAGACACCCGCATCTTAAACGCCGCCCGCCGCGTATTTCTCGAACGCGGGCTCGCCGGCGCGAGCATCGATGAAATCGCCGAACTCGCCCGCGCCGGAAAGCCGACTATCTACGCCAGATTTCCCGGCAAGGAGGCGCTCTTCACCGCCGTCGTGATGCGCAACGTCGCGACCAATATCGCACGCTTCGAGAACTACGTGCCCACCGGGGGAAGCATCGAGGAACGGCTTGCAAGCCTGGGCGCGGCCGTCCTGCACTGGCTTTTGGTCGGCGATACCGTCGGTTTGATGCGGCTGTCCATTTCCGAGGCCCGCCGGTTTCCGGACTTGGCGAGTAGTGTCCACCGGATGGCGCGCGGACGCGGGCTCGAAGCCGTGGGGCGGCTCTTGGCGGAGGCGGCGCAATCCGCCGAACTCGGTAACTTACCCGCCTTTGCCCCGCAGCGCCTCGCCACAACGGCCGAAATCTTTGTGGATCTGGTGGTGTTGCCGCTGCTGCTGCGGGCGCTGCACGGAGAGAAGCTCAAGTCGCTCTGCGCGGAGATCGAGCCGCACGTGGCGCGCAGCGTTGCTTTCTTCATTGCCGCCTGCCGGCACGGCGGCGTGAGTTGAAGCCCGATCCTCAGTTTCGCCCGCATCGCACGTTGGGCCAAAGCGATTTCGTTCCCGGCCTGGTCCAGATGCTCTGTGCCAACGACACCTACGACTTGGCTCAGCGTTTGCCGTACTCGTCGTTGCGGCGCCACCAGACGCCGGTCTCGTTGCGCCCCTTGGGGGCGCGGTCGAGCCACGGGTACATGCCCCAGAGCGCGTCCAGTCCGCGCGCGTAAGTGGAATACGTGTGGTAGAGGACGCCGTCCTCGAGCGCGAACGCGCTCATACCCGGCCGCTCGCGATGGTACGTGGGCACGTCGGTGCCGCACATGGCTGCGAACTTGGCCTCCGCCCCCGCGCCGCCACCTTCCTGACCCGCGCGCCACTCGAACACCGCCTCGCGCCGGTAGTTGTATTCGACGCCCTCGCGCCATTGCTCATCGGTGAACCAGACGTTGAAGTCGAAGTTGAAGTCGTTGCCGATCGAGGACGCCCAGGGAAAGGTCCAGCCCATTCGCCGTTTGTACGCCTGGAGCTTCCCGAGAGGCGCCCGCGAGACCGCCCATAGCATCACGTCATGGTTGGCCAGATGGACGGCGATCCCGTCGAACCCGTCCGCGATCGCCGAGCAGGACGGGCATCCCGCTTTGTAATCGGGGCCGAACATGAAGTGGTAGACGAGGAGCTGGGAGCGGCCTCGGAAGAGGTCCTTCAGCGAGGCGCTCCCTTCATCGGTTTCGAATCCGTACTCCTTGCCGAGGTGGACCCACGGCAGCTCCTGACGTCGCCGCGCCAACTCGTCGCTGCGCCGCGTGAATTCCTTCTCCGCCTGGAGCAACTCGAGCCGCGCTGCCAGCCACTCTTCACGTGTCCCGGTCCTGTGTCTCGTCATCGTTCTTCTTTCTGCGTTGGGTACCCTTCGTCGTTCGTACCGTTCTCGATACGACGTTGGTGCTCGTGAGATAGATTAGGACCGGGGATCGACTGGTGGGAGTGACAAGTGTGGCGCGATTCAAATGGACTCGCTGATCACGGCCGCGGCGCGTGCGCTCGCCGCGGGTGATCCCCTCGGCGCACTGAACCGGGTCGCCCTGCGCGACGACGCGCCTGCGCTCGCGCTTAGAGGCATCGCAATGGCGCAGCTCGGCGATCTGGTTCGAGCGAAGGCTCTCGTGCGAAGTGCGGCGCGCGCCTTCGGTCCAAAAGAGGCGGTGGCCCGCGCGAGGTGTGTCGTCGCCGAGGCCGAGATCGCGCTTGTCACGCGCGACCTAGGCTGGCCTGCGAAGGCGCTCGACGCAGCGCGGGCGACGCTCGAAGCGCACGGCGACCGCGTAAACGCCGCGCATGCGCGATATCTCGAGGTCCGGCGGCTGCTCCTGATCGGCCATCTCGACGAAGCCGAGCAGGCATTGGGCATGCTCGACCCCAGGCCCTTCCCGCCCGCATTGAAGGCCGCCCACGAGTTGGTCGTTGCCGGGATCGCGATGCGACGCGTTCGGACGAAGACGGCGCGCGCGGCGCTCGCTCGGGCCAAACGCGCCGCGCGCGACGCGGATATGCCGGCGCTGACAGCGGAGGTTGAAAGCGCATCCCTCGTCCTGAACACGCCCGCGGCACGCTTGATTGCGCGTGGCGACGAGCGGCTGCTCCTGCTCGAGGATGTTGAAGCCCTACTGGCGTCGAAGGCGATCGTCGTGGACGCGTGCCGTCATGTCGTGCGTGATGCACGCACCGTGGTCTCGCTCGCAAGGCGTCCGGTGTTGTTCGCGCTCGCGCGCGCGCTGGGCGAGGCGTGGCCCGCAGACGTGCCGAGGGGTACGCTCGTCACGCGGGCATTCCGAGCAAAGCACGCCGATGAATCCCATCGCGCGCGGTTGCGCGTAGAGATCGGGCGGCTTCGCACGGCGCTTCGGACGCTGGCCGGCGTGCGCGCGACGAAGCGAGGGTTTGCGCTGGTGCCGCGACGCGCACGCGAGATCGTCGCGTTGGCGCGGCCCATCGAAGAGGAGCATGCGGCGGTGCTGGCCTTCCTCGCCGACGGTGAATCGTGGTCGAGCTCCGCCCTGGCGCTTGCGCTGGGGGCCAGCCAGCGGACCGTGCAGCGGGCACTCGACTCGCTTGCGGCAGCAGGCAAGGTGCAGTCGTTTGGTCGCGGGCGAGCGCGTCGTTGGATGACCCGGCCGGTGCTGGGATTCACGACAACCTTGTTACTCCCCGGTCCACTACCGAGTGACTAGGATGGACGCATGAAACCATCTGCAGCCGAAATCCTCCGTGAATATGGACCCTTTCCAGGTGTCGACCACGTGCATGGGGTTACGTTTGACGGTCGGCACGTCTGGTTTGCTAGCGGAGACAAGCTCAACGCTTTCGATCCGGCGAGCGGGAAGGTGCTGCGCGCGATCGATGTCGCCGCGCATGCAGGCACGGCCTTCGACGGCCAACACCTGTATCAGATCGCCGAGGATCGCATCCAGAAGATCGATCCGAAGACCGGTCGCGTGCTCGCGACGATCCCGGCGCCCGGCGGCGGCGGTGACTCGGGGCTCGCGTGGGCCGAAGGGACGCTCTGGGTGGGGCAGCATCGAGGCCGGAAGATCCATCAAGTCGATCCCCAAACCGGGGCGATTCTTCGCACCATCGAGTCCAACCGCGTCGTCACCGGGGTCACCTGGACCGACGGCGAGCTCTGGCACGGCACCTGGGAAGGTGATGAGAGCGATTTGAGGCGAGTCGATCCTCGAACGGGAGAGGTCCTGGAGAGGCTCGAGATGCCGCGTGGAGTGGGCGTGTCGGGACTCGAATCCGACGGCGGCGATCAGTTCTTCTGTGGAGGTGGAAGCAGCGGGAAGGTGAGAGCCGTCCGCCGACCCAGGCGAGGCTCCGCAGGCGGCAGCGGCAGATAGAAGGTCAAGGCCCGAGAAAGCCGGGCAACGCGGCGGCCTGGTTCACCCAGGTCGCCATCTGCGCCTCGTCGAGCTCGTCGCCTTCGTGGATGTCGAAGTAGCGCACGCCCTTGTGCTTTCTGGCGCCGGGCGGGACCGGTCGCAGCGACGTGCCGTTGAAGAAGGTCACCTTCACGTAGCGGGTGAAGACGTGGAACGACAGGAACCAACCCTGGCCCTCGATGCCATAAAACGGCGAGTTCCACTTCACCGCCTTGCGTACGTTGGGCACGTTCCGCACGATGAGCGCGTCGAGGCGCTTCCCGAGGTCGCGCTTCCAGCCCGGCATCGCGGCGATGTACGCCTGCACCGGAGCGTCGCCGTCCGCCTTCGCGATTTGCGGGTTGCCACCCGAGAGGAGGACGACGTTCTCGCCTTTTCGCAGCTTGATCGGCTTGGCCTCACTCGCACCTGGCTTGGACTTCGCGCCCGCACTCGGCGGGGACTTGGCCTTTGTGCCTGCATTCGCGGCCTTCTTGGCCTTGGCCGCCCCGCTTGCACGAGAAGCGCGCTTGGCCTTCGCCTTCGCTTCTTCCTCGACGCGCTTCATGCCGCTATCCGCCATATTGCCGCTATCCGCAGACGCCCACGCCATGCAACTCTGTAAAACGGGGCTTACGATGGAGTTAAGCCGCCCGCTTCAGCGGGTCGGCTTGAAATGACTTGTTAGGCAATGCCCCTGGAAAATGTTTGATTCCGTGGATTAGCTTTGCGCTCTGGACTTGTTCAGCGTCACGGCGGCGCGAACGAGCGTCTTCAACGCCTCCTCGTCTATCTTCTCGCCCTCGTGGAAGTCGATGGCACGCCTGGTGTTGCCTTCGAGGCTGGAGTTGAAGAGGCCCGAAGGATCCTTCAGAGCCGCCCCTTTGGCGAAGGTCATCTTTACGACGTTCTTGTAAGTCTCGCCGGTGCAGATCAATCCGTCGTGCGACCACACGGGAACCCCTCTCCACTTCCACTCCTCGACGACTTCGGGATCGGCTTCCTTGATTAAGGTACGCAGCCGGCTGAGCATCTTGCCCCGCCAGTCGCCTAGCTCCTTGATTCTCGCGTCTATCAGCTGAGAAGGAGACTTGCTTTTCTGCGATCCGCTCTTCTTCATGCCCGTTTCTCCTCCTTAGTCCAGAGGCTTTGACAAGCGGGGGGTCATCACTTCAATCTGTCCGCGCCAAGACCTGCTCCAGGGACGCAAAGAACTGCTGCCACCCGTACTTGGCGCCCTGGTAGGCCTGCTGCTGATCCGGCCGGAAGCCCGACTGCTCCATGCGCAGGTGGGTCCCCGTGCTCGTAGGGGTGAGAGTCCAAGTGACGACACTCTCGAGACC
>JBJMTU010000206.1:0-19865 GCA_045811545.1 Xanthobacteraceae bacterium
AAATCTCGCGCACGACATGGTCGCGCATGCGAGCCCGGACGGTTACACGATGCTGATGGGGACAAACTCGGTTCCCGTCAATCCGTTTCTCTTTCCAGGGCTCACCTTCGATCCCATGAGCGACTTTGCGCCGGTGAGCCTGATCGGCACCTACCCGAACCTCATGGTGGTGCCGATCAATTCGCCGGCAAAGACGCTGCCGGAGTTCATTGCCCGAGCCAAGCGCGAGAAGGTCGCTTTCGCGACGCCTGGCGTCGGATCGTCTCCCCACCTTGCGGCCGAATTATTCAAGCACATGGCGAAGATCGACATGACGCACGTGCCCTACCGCGGCGTGGCTGCAGGCGCCATGAACGACCTGCTCGCGGGCCGGCTCGACGCCATGTTCAACACCACCGGCTCGCTGCTCCAGTCGGTCCGCGCCGGTCAGGTGCGAGCGCTCGCGATTTCGTCGGCTAGCCGCCAGCCAAACGCAGCCGAGATTCCGACCTTCGCGGAATCGGGCGTGCCAGACTATGCCGTCGAGTCGTGGTACGCGGTGTTCGTCCCGGCCAAGACGCCGTCCGAGATCGTCAAGAAGATACAGGCGGACGTGGCAAAGGCGCTCGCCGATCCCGCCGTGAACGCGCGATTCGAGCCCCTCGGGGTGACGGTGGCAAGCTCGACGCCCGAAGAGCTCGGCGCGCGTATGAAGGCGGAAGCCGAGTTGTGGGGCCCGATCATCAAGGCTGCCAACATCAAGGGCGAGTGACCTCGCGCCGCTCCACCGTCCGGATGTCGATCTCCGACGTCAGCGTGCGATGCACCGGACACTTGTCGGCGATCTCGAGCAGCCGCCGGCGTTGCTCGGCGTCGAGCGCGCCGCGCAATGTGATCGCCCGCTCGATGCGGTCGAGCATCCCTTCCTTGGTCTCGCAGTCTTCGCAATCGGCGGCGTGGATTCTGGAATGCTCGAGTTCGACCGTCACCCGCTCGAGCGGCAGCGCCTTGCGCTCGGCGTAAAGTCGAAGGGTCATGGCCGTGCAGGCGCCCAACCCCGCGAGTAGAAGGTCGTAAGGACCCGGGCCGCTGTCGAGGCCGCCGGCGTCGAGCGGCTCGTCGGCGAGAAAGCGGTGGGCGCCGACCGTGATCTCCTGCTGAAAGCGGCCCTGGCGGGTTTCACGCACGACCACGGTCTTGGGATCGTGCCGGGCTTCGGAGGCACCCTGCGGCGTTTCGAGATAGCGCTCGGCCCAGGCATGGATGACGTTGGCGACGTAGGCGGCGTCGCTGCGGCGGCTCAGGAGATGATCGGCGCCGGCAAGCGAGACGAAGCTTTTCGGATGCTTAGCCGCCGTGAAGATGCGGCTCGCATTCTCGATGCCGACGATCTCGTCGGTCGGGGAGTGGAAGAGGAGCAGCGCCTTGCGCAGGTTGGCGATGCGCTCCAACAGCTTGTGCTCGGCGAGATCCTGAACGAAGCCGCGGCTGATGCGAAATTGCCGGCCCGCGAGGATCGCCTCGACCTCGCCCTGGGTGGCGATTTCCTCGAGGCGATCCTTGAACAGGCCGGTCACGTGGGTCGGATCGCAGGGCGCGGCGATCGTCACCACCGCCCGCGCCTCCGGCACCTCGGCGGCTGCGGCGAGCACGGCCGTGCCGCCCAGGCTGTGGCCGACGAGGATCGCGGGAGCGCGGGCGCTGCGGCGCAGTTCGTTTGCAGCCGCGACAAGGTCGGCGACATTGGAGGAAAAGCTCGTGTTGGCAAATTCGCCCTCGCTCGAGCCGAGTCCGGTGAAGTCGAAGCGCAGCACGGCGATGCCGAGCGCGGTGAGCCCGTCCGCGACGCGCTTGGCGGAATGGATGTCCTTGCCGCAGGTAAAGCAGTGGGCAAACAGCGCGTAGGCGCGCAGCTCCCCGTCGGGGCGATCGAGCAACGCGGCAAGTTTTTGGCCTTGGGCGTTGGGAAAGTCGAAGCGCTCAGCCGGCATGCTCTCCTCCGCTGGACTAACTGTCTCCGGCAAAGCACAGCAGGATTTGTGCTGGCCCGCAAAGTGCGCCGCAGGCTTTTGGTTGTGGGTTCCTTAGCGTGATTTGAACCAATCGCGCCGTTTCTGCGACTAATCGGGTGGCGCATTCAGGATCGCTGTATTCGGTGCCGTTCGCCCGGGGATTAAGGGGGCAGCGCCCGGCACGAAAACAGGAAGGGGCTACAATGACTTACTCGCGAGTTTTCACCCGCGGCTTGATCGCCGCCGCGCTCGCTGGCGCGGCCGCGCTTCCCACGCTTGCGGGCGCCCAGGCCCAGCCGGGCTATGACGGCCTCTGGAGCGTGGTGATCGTGACCAAGAGCGGTCAATGCGATGCGGCGTATCGCTATCCGATCCGCATCACCAACGGCAATCTCGGCAATGCGGGATCCGCGCCCATCAACATCTCCGGCAAGGTCGGCAAGAACGGTGCCGTGGTTGTGAGCGTCAGCGCCGGCGACAAGAGCGCGATCGGCAAGGGTCGCCTTGCTGGCGCGAGTGGCGCTGGGTCGTGGAGTGGTAACGGCAACGGCGCCTGCTCGGGCATTTGGGAAGCCGAGCGTCGCGGCTAATCCGATAGCCTGGTCAGTCAGCGCGGTTGATGCCCGGGCTCGGCCCGGGCATTCCACGCTTCCAGCCTGAACGCGCATGCAGACGCTCAAACCCTCCCCTGTGGCGCTGCCGCCCGTTCTGATCTATGCGGCGGCACTGACCTGCGGCGTCCTGGCTGGGATGGCGCTGCAGGTCTACTTGAACGGCGCCGGCTTCGATCTCGCGGGCCTGTGGGAAAATCCGGGCGCGAGCGGCGCGCGGCAGCTGCGCACGGCAGGACCCTGGTGGGCGATCGCTGGTGTCGCCTTCGTCGCAAGCGGAATGACCGCGGCGGCACTCAGCCGCCTCCCCCCGCCCTGGCAGCGCTTTCGCCTGCCGCGCTGGGTTGCCGGCGCGGCCATCGTGCTCGTGCTTGCGCAGATCGGCCATTTCAGCGCCGCGCCCGAGACCGTGGGCGCCGGCGTCAATGTGGCGGCGAATCTGGTTGCGCTCGTGGTCGCGGCCGCGATGGCGTTGCTGGGTGCCTATGTCGCCGTGCGGCGTTAGCGCGTTATGCCACGCCGCGTTGGAAGGCCGACCTACAACTCCAGATTGGCTCATCCCGCAATCGTGCTCGCTTGGGATGTGGCGCGATCAAATAATCGGCAGACCCGCTCGAACCTTGACCCGTTCTCGTGAGACTAACAGTCACGCAGGGGTGCGCCTTAGCCTTGCCGTCGGGCTGCGCACGGGCGGCATTCGGAGATTTTGATGGCATTTGCCGACTACGCGCCGGCCCAGGCAAACGACCAATCGATGAAACGACACGGCCCGTCGCCCTGGGTGACGGCGCTGCTCACCGCCCTTACACCCGGCCTTGGCCATCTCTATCTCGGACAGCCCCGCCGTGGCGTCACGCTGTTCATTCTGGTGATCATCGCCGACACGCTGCTGATGTTCGCGATGATGGGCGTGTTGGCGCGGTTTTGGATGTTCGCCGTCAGTTTCGCGCTGCTGTTCGGGCTGTGGCTCTACATCATGGTCGACGCGATTTCGCGCGCCAATCGCATGCAAGACTTCCCGCATCAGTCCTACAATCGATGGACGACCTACGCCGGCGCGTTTGTGCTCGCCTGCCTGATCTTCGCGGGACCCTGCATCTATGCCGTCCATGCCAGAGCGTCGGGCCAGCTCTTGTGGCTGAACGCCGTTACCCCGAGCATGGAGCCCACGCTGCGCATGGGCGAGTATTTCCTCGCCGACGCAACCTATTATCGCAGCCGCCATCCGAGCCGCGGCGAGGTCACCGTCTATGTTCACCCCAAGCAAGAGCAGGTGCACTACATCAAGCGTATCGTCGCGGTTGAGGGCGACCGCATCGCCATCAAGGGCGGTCGCGCCATCGTCAACGGCGTGATGGTCGAGGAACCTTACATCCAGGTGGGAGATCCGCAGGCCCACTTCGCAAACGAGCCGGAAATCCGGGTGCCGGCCGGACATGTGTACGTGCTGGGCGACAATCGCGCCGAGAGCGTCGACAGTCGCGACTACGTGGCACACGGCCCGGTGCCGGTGGCGAATCTGATCGGGCGCGTCACCGATATCGCCATCTCGCGCCACTTGCTGCGCATGGGGCGCTGGATCGGCACGCCAAGCAATCCCTAGGCCGCCGGCACGTCACGCTATCTAAAGTCATTACGCGCTAGCGCACCAACTCCCGCATCGCCCTATCCAAGCCGTCCAGCGTCAGCGGATACATCCGCCCGCCCATAAGCTGGCGCATCATGCGGATCGACTGGGTATACTCCCAATCCTTCTCCGCCACGGGATTGAGCCACACGCAGGCCGGATAGGTTCGTGCCACGCGCTCCATCCAGATCGCGCCCGCCTCCTCGTTGAAGTGCTCGACCGAACCGCCGGGCGCCATGATCTCGTAAGGCGACATCGCAGCGTCGCCGACGAAGATCACCTTATAATCGTGAGGATAGGTGTGCAGCACGTCCCATGTCGGCGTGGTCTCGTCGAAGCGCCGGCGGTTTTCCTTCCATACTCGCTCGTAGAGGCAATTATGGAAGTACAAGTGCTCCATATGCTTGAACTCGCTGCGCGCGGCCGAGAACAGCTCCTCGGTGGCCTTGATGTGCCAATCCATTGATCCGCCCACGTCGAAGAACAACAGCACCTTCACGGCGTTGTGGCGCTCCGGCCGCATCAGGATGTCGAGATAGCCTTTGTGGGCGCTGCCCTTGATGGTTCCGTCGAGATCGAGCTCCTCGGGTGCGCCGGTGCGGGCGAACCTCCGCAGCCGGCGCAGTGCCATCTTGATGTTGCGCGTGCCGAGCTCGACCTGGTCGTCGAGATCCTTGAATTCGCGCCGATCCCAGACTTTGACGGCGCGGAAATTGCGGTTCTCGTCTTGGCCGATGCGCACGCCTTCGGGATTGTAGCCGTACGCGCCGAAGGGCGAGGTGCCCGCGGTGCCGATCCATTTCTTGCCGCCCTGGTGGCGCCCCTTCTGCTCTTTCATGCGCTGGCGCAAAAGCTCGAGGAGTTTGTCCAGTCCGCCGATCGCCTCGATCTCTCTCTTTTCCTCCTCGGTCAGATATTTTTCGGCGAGTTTCTTGAGCCACGCGGCCGGGATCTCGGCGGTGAGCGCTTCGCTCATCAGCTCGAGCCCCTTGAATACGTGGCCGAACACGCGGTCGAACTTGTCGAGGTTGCGCTCATCCTTCACCAGCGCCGTGCGCGCGAGATAGTAGAACTCCTCGACCCGACGGCCGGCGAGATCTCTTTCCATTGCTTCCATCAGCGTCAGATATTCGCGCAGGGTGACCGGCACACCCGCCGCTTTGAGCTCGTGGAAGAAGGAAACGAACATGGCGCTAGGTTGCGCGCTCGCACGCGACGGTCAAGCGACGATGGAACATTGCAGCCCCCTTCGGACTCAAGCAGCCGCGCGCTGCCGATCTCACTCCGCAGCGGGCGCGACCTCGCTCGGCCCCGACGCGTGACTTACGGGCGCGCGAGGTAGAGGGTTGACCAAGCGACGGCGTAAAGATATCATCTTTATGATCGTTGCTAGTTTTGCCGGGCACAGCATGCGGCTTCACCCCGCCATGAAGAACGGTGAGCGGAAGATCGTGCCCTTCCGTACCGCGACCATGTCGACGCAGATCGCCGCGCAGGTGCGCGAGGCACTGTTCGCCAAGGAGCTTCGCCCGGGCGATTTCCTCGGCACGGAAAAGGACCTGGCCGAGCGGTTCGCGGTCAGCCGCATCGTCGCGCGCGATGCGCTGCGAACGTTGGAAGCCCAGGGCGTGGTCGAGATCAAGGTCGGCTCCGGCGGCGGTGCGCGCATCGCGCAAGGCAATGCCCGCCTGTTCGCCGAGGCGCTGGCCGTGCAGCTCGACCTTGCCGGCGTGTCGGTCAGCGAAATCATGGATGCGCAGCGCGCCATCGAATGCCTCGCCGCGGAGCTCGCCGCTGTGAATTCCACCGCCGACGATCACGTTCGGCTGCGGCAGCTCATCGCGGATGCCGAACGCAGCATCAACGACGTCGGCGCCTTTACGCGCTCCTCGCGCGAATTCCATCTCGCCGTCGCCGAGGCTTCCCACAACCGCGTCCTGGTGGTGCAGCTCGTCTCTCTCCAGCACGTATCGTGGCCGGCGCACAATCCGACGCTGACGCCGACCGTGGCGCGGCGCGTTCTCGACGCACATAGGGAATTGGCGTCGCTCATCGAGATGCGCGACGCCGCCGGCGCCCAGCGGTTGATGGACGAGCACGTGAAGATGATTGCCGCGCGCCGGGTTGCCGAGCACCGTGACAAGCGGGGCCGCGCCTGCTGCTGAGCTTCAGTCGAACGAGGAAACCAGGAGCAAACCATGATCAAGAAGAAATTCATCATCGAACCGCATTTCCGGCTGCAGGAATGGGTCGCCGAGGAAAAGGGCTACTTCAGAGACGAAGGCCTGGACTACGTCTTCCGGGAACTCATCAAATCGAGCGACGGCGCACACCACTTCAAGGGCGACAAGGTCGGCGCCATGCAGTCATTCGAGCGCGGCCGCGCCTCCGACGTAAGCTGCGCCTGCCACTGGACCGTCGGCGTCGCCGCATCGAAGGGTAAGGGCCGGCTTTACGCCGGCGTATACTCGGTGGCCCCCGCCGGCGTCTTCGTTCCCCCGGATTCGCCGGTGAAAACACCCGAAGATCTCGCCGGCGTTCCGATCGCCGTCGGCTATCAGTCGGGCAGCCACTACTCGACCATTCAGTCACTCGAGCAATACATGCCGGCGGACAAGATCAATCTGACCTTCGCCGACGGTATGCTGTTTCATCGGCTCGATCAGTTGATCGAGGGCAAGGCGCAAGCCTCGGCGCTGTTCAGCGGCCCCTACTACTTCGCGGAGCAGCTCGGTTTCCGCAAAGTGATCGACACGACGTTCATGATCGCGACCATGGTGACGGGCGATCCTGACCCCGAAGATCTGCGCAAATTCTTCCGCGCGCTCAAGCGCGCGCAGCGCGACATCGATCTGCGGCCCGATCTCTACACTCACTACTACAAGAGCGAATTTCCGACGCGTTACCACGCCATGATGGACACGCGCCGCTGGGGTCCGGGCGAGCGCCTTGTGTTCGAGCCTTACACGAAGGAGGTCTTCGAAGAAACTTTCAAGTGGATCGCCGACCACGGCATCTTCGCCGACAGCGGCATGGGCTCGGGCAATTACGAGGATGCGGTGATCGCCGCAGCGCCGTAGCTCGTAGGGCGCGATTAGCGAAGCGCGTTGCGCCAGCGCCGGCAGGCGCGGTCGAGGATGCCTTTACCGGGCGGGCGCCAACCGGGCAGTCTGTCCGGCGGACGAGGGATCGCGCATGCGGCCGCTCGCTCTCGCCTTCTCCGCCAATCTGAGCCAGCGCAGCCCCAAGGCGCGGCGCTCGGCCGCAATCTGCGGCGAGCTCGCCAATTTCGCGCGCCGCGCGCACTCGGCGGCCTGCGCCAGGCAGTACATTACGTACGACGACATCACGCGCTCTCAACACACGCACGGCCAGCGCGCCGCCTCGCGTTTGGGTAAGTCCATTGCGCGCGGCGTGCGGCGGCCATCGCGAGTATTCATGCGGTGCTTTGCGCAAAACAAGGGGATAACCGGCCCATTCTCAATTCTATGGCGAACTGTTGTATTGCAATCACACCTCCTGGAACCGAGGTCGCATAAGCTTTGTCCTGCGGCCGTGTCGCTATCGGACCGCTTGCGCCACCCCCCTCCCCGAACGCCACAGGTGCAGATCCCGCCGCGGCTGAGAGCGTCACGAGAACCCCTATGAAATCGGTGGATGATGCGGCGTATGCGATGGCGGCGCTCAGCGCCGCAATTGTGCTCTTCAGGGCGCTGATCAAAAAGGGGTTACTCACCCGCGAGGAGGCCGTGCGAATCATCCTCGACGAAGCCGTCTCCCAGGCCATCCAGGCCGAAGCCCAGGACCCGAGGGAGCCGGGGAGCGACGCGAACCGCCAATGCGCGGAGATCCTGAAATTGATCGCGGAGAAGCTTTGATGCGAAGGATGGGTTGAGCGAAAGCGAACCCATCCTTGTCTCCGCACACAGGCGGTGGGTTTCGCTTTTGCTCAACCCACCCTACGAGTGGTGGTCACCATCAACCCTCCGCCAAGCGCAAGCCGATCAGGCGGTCGAGCGTCGCCGCGTCCTTCAACAAGTCTTGCGAGCGAGCGCGGTGCACGATGCTGCCGCGCTCCAGCACGATCGCCTCGTCGGTCAGCGACAATGCAAGTTCGGCATGCTGCTCGACCAGCACGAAGGCCGTGCCCTCGTCGGCGGTCATGCGCCGGATCGCAGCGGTCAGCTCTTCGACGATGATCGGCGCGAGACCCTCGAGCGGCTCGTCCAGCAATAGCAGCATCGGATTGGTCATCAGCGCACGCGCGATCGCCAGCATCTGCTGCTCGCCGCCGGAAAGATGGTTGCCTCTGCTGGCGCGCCGCTCGTTCAAGCGGGGGAACAAACGGTACACGGCGCCGAGATCCCACCGACCCGGCCGCGCCGCGACCAACAGATTTTCCTCGACGCTGAGCGAAGGGAAGATCTCGCGTTCCTGCGCCACCCAGGCAAGGCCGTTGCGCGCACGCCAATGCGGTGCCGCACGCGTGATGTCGCTGCCGCGCCAAATCACGGCGCCCCGGCTGACGCGGGTGAATCCCATGATGGTGAGAAGGAGCGTCGACTTGCCGACGCCGTTGCGTCCGAGCACGGCAAGGCTGCGCCGTTGCAGCACGCCGAGCGTGATGCCGTCGAGCACGACGGCATCGCCATAGCCGGCGCGCACGTCGTCGAGCGCGAGCAGCGGCTCAGCCATGGCGCGCCCCGCCGAGGTAGACCTCGCGCACGCGCATATCGGCGGCGATTTCCTGCGGCGTCCCTTGTACGAGAATGCGTCCGCCGACCATCACGATGATGCGATGTGCAAAGCGAAACACCACGTTCATGTCGTGCTCGATGAAGAGCACCGCGATGTCCTGCGACAGATTGGCGATGACCGCGAACAGCTCGGCGCTCTCGCTCTGCGGCACCCCCGCCGCCGGCTCGTCGAGCAGCAGCACTTTCGGCTTGGTGGCGAGCGCGAGCGCGATCTCCAACAGCCGTTGCTGGCCATAGGCGAGTTCGTGGGTCGGCCGATAGCAGCTCCCGCCGAGCCGCAGCGAAACGAGAATCGCGTATGCCTCCTCGACCGCATCGCCGTAAGCCGGCAGCTCCTGCCACCAACTGCCGGCATAGCCGCGCCGCTCGCACACCGCGAGCGTCACCGCCTCGAGCGCGCTCAAGTGCGGGAACAACGTGTTGATCTGAAACGTGCGCACGAGCCCACATTTCACGCGCTCATCGGGCTTGAGCGCGGTGATCTCCTGATCGCCCAGAAAGATCTGGCCCTTGTCCGGCTTGAGCATGCCGGTGATAAGGTTGATCAGCGTGGTCTTGCCGGCGCCGTTCGGCCCGATCAGCGCGTAACGCTCGCCTTGCGGGAGATCGAGGGCAATATCCCTGGCAACGACGAGCGAGCCGAAGCTCTTGTCCAGCCCGCGCGTCGATAACGCCGGGACGCTCACGCCCTGCTCCGCTCGGAGCGCAGGAGCCGGGCCATTCCGCCGAGGATGCCGTTCGGCAGGAAAATCACTACGGCGATAAGCAGCGTTCCGATCCAGAAGTACCAGTACTGCGGATTCAGCCCGGAGAACTGGTCGCGTGCCACCATGTAGATGATCGCGCCGACGATGCCGCCGTAGAGCCGGCCAGCGCCGCCGAGGATGAGGATCACAAGCACGTCGGCGGAGCGCGCAAAGCTCAGCGTCTCGAGCGAAACGGTCTCGGTCGTCTGTGCCAGCAACGCGCCGGCGATGCCGGCCATGACGGCAGCGATGGTGTAGACCTTTCGGATATGTGCGGGGCTGGGCGCCCCGATCGCAGGCATTCGAATTGCGTTCTCGCGAATGCCTCGCAAAGCCAGACCGAAGGGCGAGTGGATGAGCCGCCGCGCGACGAGAAAGGCCAAGAACAAGACGACGAGCGAATAGCTGTAAGCGGTGGTGCCGTAAAGATCGAATGGGAAGACGCCGAAGAGCTTCCACATGCGCACGCCCTGAAGACCGTCGGCGCCGCCCGTCAGCCAGCTTGCGCTGTTGGCCGCCTCGGCGAGCAGCAGCCCGAGGCCAAGCGTGATCATGATCAGAGCGAGATGGCGGAATCGAGCAATGATGAAGCTCGTGACATATCCGAGCACGCCGGCGGCGGCCGCGGCGAGGACCAAACCGGTCAGCGGCTCGCCCCAACCCCACTTCGCAATCAGACCCGCGGTGTAGGAGCCAAAGCCGAAATAGGCCGCATGGCCGAGCGATACGATACCGGCGTAACCGAGGATCAGGTCGAGCGACAACGCGAACAGCGCCGTGATGGCGATCTGGCTCGCTAGCACGAGGTAATTGGGGGTGAGCACGAACGGGAGCAGGGTTGCGAGCCAAAAGGCGGTTTCCACGGGCTGCCAGCGAATCTGTGCCGCGAGATAGCGTTGCGGCTCGGTAGACAGCGTCATTGGCCTAGCGTCTCCCGAACAGGCCGACCGGTCGCCACATCAGCAGCGCCACCATGACGAAATAGATCAAGAACGCGCCGAGCTCGGGGAAATAGTACTTGCCGGCCATGTCGCTGATGCCGAGGACGCTTGCGGCGACGAACGACCCCGCGATCGAGCCGAGGCCGCCGACGGCCACCACGATCAGGACGTAGATGAGGTACGTGAAGGCGAATGCATGATCGAGGCCCACGATCTCGATGGCGAGCGCGCCGCCGAGGCCGGCAAGCCCGCTGCCGAGGGCAAACGTGACGGCGAACACGCGATCGACATCGATGCCCAGTCCCCGTGCCATGCGCTGATTGTCGACCGCGGCGCGCACCTGCGCGCCGAAGCGGGTATATTCGAGCGCGGCAACCAGGGCGACCGTGATCACGATCGAGATGCCGATCAGGAACAGCCGGTACACGCCGAAGCTCTGGCCCAAGATCGAGACGGTGCCGCGCAGATATGGCGGCAGATTCAGCGGCTGCTGGATGGTGCCGTAGATATAGGCGGCAACCGCGACCGACACGAAAACGATGCCGATCGTCAGCAGACATTGGTCGAGATCGCTCGCGCGATAGAGCCGGCGGTAAAGCACGCGCTCGAATGCCACGCTCACCAGTGCCGCCGACAGGAACGCGAATGGCAGGCTCGCCAGGAACGGCCAGCCGAGCTCATTGGTCAGCGTCACGGTGACGAAGCCGCCCAGCATGGCGAAGCTGCAATGCGCCAGGTTGACGAAATTCATCATGCCCAGCGTCACCGAGAGGCCCACCGACAGGATGAACAGCAACATCCCATAGGCAAAACCGTCGAACAGCACGCCGAAGGCCGAGGCGATCATGCCGATGCCCGAGCGAGGGTCAGCATGATCGATCAGTTCTTCATTCCGGCCTTGAACGGATCCCTGACGTTCTCGACCTTGTCGAACTCGACGTTGACGAGTTGCCCACCGACCTTCTCGACCCGCCGGATGTAGACCGTCTGGATGACGTCGCGGGTTTCCGGATCGATGCTCATCGGGCCGCGCGGGCTCTCCCACTGCATGCCCTTGGCGGCATCGATCAGGCTCTCGCCGTCGGTCTTGCCGCCGGTCTTCTTGAGCGCCTCATAAATGACGTGCATGCCGTCGAACGCGCCGGCGGAGAACATGTCCGGATTGCGTCCGAAAGTTTCCTTGTAGGCCTTCACGAAAGCAGAATTATTCGCGGACTGATGATTGTAGTCGTAATGAAAGGCGGTGATGATGCCGAGACCGGCGTCCCCCATGTTTTTCAGCGCGTCTTCGGACGTCAATTCGCCCTGGCCGAGAACCTTCGTCTTCTTGGGATCGACCCCGCGCTCGGCGAGCGCCTTGCCGATGGCTGCAGGCTGGGGTCCGCCGGGCGTCCAGATGTAGATGGCGTCCGCGCTGGCGTCCTTAGCGCGCTGGACGAAGGCAGCGAAATCCTGGTTCGCCACTGGATAGCGCGCCGCGCCGATGATCTCGCCGCCGGCGTCTTTGAAGCCCTTGTGGAACGCCGCCTCGCCGTCGTGGCCGGGGCCGAAATCCGAAACCATCGTATAGGCTTTGCGAATTCCGTTCTTGTATGCCCAGGTGCCGAGCGTCTGGTTCAACTGCGGCACGGTGAACGACGTGCGCACCATGTAGGGCGATTTCGTCGTGATGATTGCGGTCGCCGCATTCATGTTGACCATGAATTTTTTCGCCTGCGCCGATACGTCGCCGGCCGCGAGCGCGTTGGGCGTCAGCGCAAAACCAGCGAGCATGTCCACATTGTCGCGGACGATCAGCTCCTGGGCCAGGCGCTTGGCGATGTCGGGCGCGATCCCGCCGGTGTCCTTGCGGATAAGCTCGATCTTCTTGCCGCCGACGGTGTCGCCGTATTGCTTCATGTAGAGCTTGATCCCGTTGTCCATCTGCGCCGACGGATCGGCGAACTGTCCGGAATAGGCCAGGATCAAGCCGATTTTGACCGTCTGCTGGGCCTGCGCCGATGTGACGGCGAGAACTGCTGCGGCAAAATTGGCAAATGCAACCAGCGCCTTTCGCATCATCATCCTCCCCTCTCCCGGTCCAACGAGTTGCTCGTCATGCCCGCGCTTGTCGCGGGCATCCACGTCTTTTGTACCGCAAATGAAGGCGTGGATGGCCGGGACAAGCCCGGCCATGACGCTGCGTTCGATATGAATGGAACATGAACTAGCCGCCGCGCGCGCGGGTCGGATCCTTCACGTTCTCGATTTTGTCGAAGACGACGTTGACGAGCTCGCCGCCGACCTTCTCGACCCGCCTGATGTAGATGGTCTGCACCACATCGCGGGTATCCGGATCGATCGACATCGGGCCGCGCGGGCTGTTCCACTTCAAGCCCTTAGCGGCGGCAATCAAAGCATCGCCATCGGTGTTGCCGCCCGTCTTCTTCAGCGCCTCGTAGATGGCATGCATGCCGTCATATCCGCCGATCGAGAAGAAGTCCGGATTGCGCCCGTGCATTTCATTGAACAGCTTGACGAACTCAGCGTTGAGCGGGGCGCCGCTCTTGTAGTCGTAATGCCACGCCGAGATGATGCCGAGGCCGGCCTCGCCCATCACCTTGAGCGCCTGCTCCGCCGTCGTCTCGCCCGATCCGAGGATCTTGGTCTTGTTGAGATCGACACCGCGTTCGGCGAACGCCTTGCCGAGCGCGGCCGGCTGCGCCCCTCCGGGGATGAAGATGTAGATGCATTCCGGACCCATGTCCTTGGCACGCTGCACGAACGCCGAGAAATCGGGATTCGCTACCGGGAAACGCACCGATCCGACGATCTCGCCGCCCGCCTCCTTGAACGCGCGCTGGAATGCCGCCTCCGAATCGTGGCCGGGGCCGTAATCCGTGACCATCGTGTAGCACTTCTTCAGTCCGTTCTTGGCCGCCCAAGTGCCGAACGTCTCCATCACCTGCGGCAAGGTCACCGAGGTGCGGATCATGTACGGCGACTTCGTGATGATGATCGAGGTGGCGGCATTCATGACCACCATGAATTTCTTCGCCTGCGCCGAGACGTCGGCGGCAGCGAGCGCGTTCGGGGTGAGCAGGAATCCGGCCAGCATGTCGACACCGTCGCGCACGACCAGTTCCTGCGCGAAGCGCTTGGCCACGTCCGGCGCCGGGCCGCCGACGTCACGGCGGATGATCTCGATCTTCTTGCCGGCGACGGTGTCGCCATGCTGCTTCATGTAGGTCTTCACGCCATTGTCGAGCTGGATGCCGGCATCGGCGAATTGGCCGGAGAGAACGTTGATCATCCCGATCTTGACCGTGCCTTGCGCGTGCGCGGACGAGACGCCGATGACGAGCGCAAGGGCGCAGCCAAGTCCCAGATGTATTCGATGCATTGCCATCCTCCCGAGATTGTTCGCTTATGTTGGCAAAATTGTACTCATGAAAATTTGCGTGGTCGAGAAAGTTCGGTGTTGCGATGGTGGGCGTGGCCCCACCGTCGGGTATGCACGCGGCTTCGACGAAGCGCGCCCGTATGGGTCGCGCGAGCGAGTCGGCCGCAGCCCGGGCGGGCGTCTCGATTGTGCGGGAGGATCAAAACCACTGCAAGGATACAGGGTTAGCTGCGACTGCCGCGACCGCCCCAACCTCACATTTCCGCCGCATCCGCGTTGCTAATCATGGGCCGGGGTTGATCGCGGCAGACGCTATGTTCCCAGGCTTTTTTCTTGCCTTCCTGCTCGTGTTTTCCTGTTGCGGCCAAGCGCTCGGGGCCGAGCCGCGAGCGGGCGGTGCGCCGCGCATCGAGTGGGAAGTCAAGAACCGGTTTCGGCTGTTCCGCAACGAGGCCGACTTCCAGCGCCACGTCGAAGCAGCGCGCAGCGATGGCGTGCTGGCGGCCGAGCGGCGGCTGGCAAAAGAGAGCGACGGCCGCGGCTGGGCGCGCGATATGCTCGAGCGGCTGTGCGTCGATCGTGCCGGCCGGCTGCTCGACTTCTGCGAACGCGACGGCGAGCGCGAGATCTATCTCGCGCCGCGCGATCACCGCGTGGCCATCACCCTCGCGGGAACCTTGCCCGCCAATGAAGGCTGTGTGTGGAGCTTCGACGACGGCGACGGTCGCCCGCGGCAAGTCAACGCCGCCTGTGACGAGGAAGTGAGGGCGCGCCTCGTCAGCAGTCGGCCGACCATTGCCAGCGTCGACATCGCTCTGCCGGACGGCACCGCGCAGCGGCTGGTCAGCGAGATCGTGGTGCGCGATCTGCTCATCGCCGGCATGGGAGACTCGATCGCCGCCGGCGAGGGTAATCCTGACCGGCCGGTGCAGCTGTCGGACCAAGGCTTTTGCTTCAAACGTTTCGACGGCGGCGAGTATTACCGGCCGGGGCGGGCAGGATTCAGCGGCAACAAATCCTGTACCGTCATGGCCCACGAGGACAGCCGGGCCGGTGACTGGGCGCAGCGCAGCGCGCGCTGGCTCAGCGGTCCCTGCCACCGCTCGCTCTACAGCTACCAAATGCGCACGGCGCTGACGCTGGCGGTGGAGAATCCGCACGTCGCCGTCACGTTCATTCCGCTCGGCTGCTCGGGCGCCACAATCAACGCCGGATTTCTCAACAACCAACGCGCGCGCGAGTGCCCGAGCCCGGGCACCGGCGCGGCCTGCTCGGGCACGGTGCGCGCCCAGGTCGCCGAATTGACGGAGCTCGTGGCGGCGGCTCGGCGCCATCAGGGCGACCGCAATCTCGATCTGGTGCTGCTCACGATCGGAGCAAACGACGTGCATTTCTCCGGGCTCGTCGCCAACGTCATGATCGAGCCGGGAACGGAACGCAGCCTGCTCAGCCGCGGCGGCATCATTGCCTCGGTCGAAGAGGCGCAAAATGTCCTCGAGCGCGAGTTGCCGGGAAATTTCGCCAAGGCGCGCGCGGCGCTCAAGCCGCTCGTCGGCGGAAACCTCTCGCGCGTCGTGTACGTCACCTATGGTAACCCGGCGCTCGCCGGCCCCGACACGCCCTGCCCCGGCGGACGCGACGGCTTCGACGTGCATCCCGCTTTCGCTGTGGATGGCGAGCGGCTGCGTCAGGCCGCGAACTTCGTCTCGCAAAGGTTTTTGCCGGGAATCAAGGCGCTCGCGCGCTGCGAAGACGGCAGGACCTGTCGAAATCCGTCGACCGAACGCATGACCTTCGTGGATGCTCACCAGCCGGGTTTTGCGTCGCATGGCGCGTGTGCGCGCGCCGAAGACGATCCCGTCTTCGATCGAGAATGTTTTTCGCCTAGGGGTGAGACCTTCGAGACCAGCCTGAGGAAGGGCGCGACGGAGCCGATGGCCTGCGGCTACTCGGCGGACGAATTTCGCCCCTACGCGTCGCGCGCGCGATGGATCCGCACGGCAAACGACAGCTACTTCACCGCGATGACCTATCCCGAGGGACTGCCCGCCGTGCTGCAGCCGAGCGATCTGCATGACGCGATCTGGGGGATATTCGCGGCGGTCTATGGCGGCGCGGTTCATCCCACCGCCGAAGGCCATGCCGCCATGGCGGATGCGACGCTGCCGGCCGCACGCGAGGTGCTCGGCCTGCCACCGCCGACCGCACCCGTGCGCAGCGAGCCGTTGCCCGCGCTGGCGGCACCGCCCAATGTGCTTGCTCCGCAGCTGCCGGCGTCGGGCCGGTAGATCTGACTGAATCAACGCTTAGGGTGGGCAAGGCCGCATACAAAGCGCCCGAGATCCCCGCCCAGTCACGGGACTGCGCGCCTTTGCCCACCCGACCCCTGCTGCGGTGAGTCATCTGCTCCCGCGCCGGCTGTGAGAGAGGGGCGGGGAGGCTTTCGGTCATTCTGCCCGTGCGCCCGAGGACTTGACGACCCTTCCCCACTTGTCCGTCTCATCGGCAATCAGTTTTCCGAAACCCGCAGGAGAGCCGGGCAGCGGAGTGCCACCGAGACCCGCGAGCCGCATCTTCATTTTGGGGTCCGCGAGACCGGCGTTTATTTCCTTGTTCAGTTTGTCGATGATTTCCAGTGGGGTGTTTTTGGGCGCGCCTACGCCATACACGGAGCTGGCCTCATAGCCAGGCACGAAATCGCCGATGATCGGGATGTCCGGCAGGGCATGCGAGCGCATTGCGGTGGTGACGGCCAGTGCGCGCAGCTTGCCGGCCTTAACGTACCCGATGGCCGATGGCATGCTGGCGAACATGACTTGCACTTGTCCCCCGAGCAGATCGATCAAGGCCGGACTCGCGCCGCGATAAGGCACATGGATCATGGCGAGGCCAGTCATCATTTTGAACAATTCGCCGGCGAGGTGAGGTCCACTCCCGTTGCCGGACGATCCCATGTTGATGGTGCCCGGATTGGCCTTTGCATAGGCAATGAACTCGGTGACTGTCTGGGCTGGGACTGCTGAATTGACCACCATGACATTGGGCTCGCGGCTGATGGCGGCCACCGGCGCAATGTCGCGGATGAAATCGTAATTGAGCTTCTCGTAAAGCGTCGCGTTGATCGCATTCGGCGGGCCCACGAGGAGGAGGGTGTAACCATCGGGCGGTGCGCGGACGACCGTTTCCGCTCCGATATTGCCGCCCCCGCCAGGCCGATGCTCGATGACGAATGGCTGGCCGAGCCGCTCCGACAACCATTGGCCGATGACACGTGCGAGAATGCCCTGCGCGCCACCGGCAGCAAAAGCCACCACGATGCGCACGGACCGCGTCGGATAGCCTTGCGCCTTTGCCGTGCACAAGACGGCCGGCAGGGCGGCGCGGCCAGACGCAGAAATTTGCGGCGGGGACGTTTCATTGTGCCTTCCCAGAGCAGTGTCGCACCGCCAGATTAGCCGCGCCTTGTTCGTATCGCGAGGTTCAGCCTTTCAGGCTCGCGTGACCTTACTTTGAAGATGGCCGTGCATCGCGATCCAGAGCGGAGCGACCTCGACGATCGCCTGCGTCATCTGGACGTCGGTGCACGCGGGGATGCGGCAATGTCCCCATGTGAACCGTAGCGCTGCGGTGGCGTCAGCTTCGGGCGCGCCAGCGCCGGCGCGCGCCGGACGAACTCGCGGCCTGGGAAGGAATGACGGCAGTATGAGACGAGCTCGTTGATGAACCGCTCTCCATAGGGCGGCATCAGTCGCTGCGGGTCCCAGCAGGCCCTCGACCATTGTCCGATCGACACACCGCGATTGACCAGCGCAACAGCGCGAAGCTCCGGATTTCGAATCAGGGACGTCGAGGCAACGACGGCGATGCCATAACCCACCGCGGCCAATTCAATGAGCGAGTACGCGGTCGTGCATTCCATCAACACGCGCGGCACCACGTGAGCCGCCTGGCATGCGGCATCGAGCCACTGGCGCCCTGCATACTCACGCTGCATCAGCAGCAGCGGCTCCTCCGCAAGCTCGGTAATCTCGATGACGGCGCGCCTGCCCAGCCGATGATTTTTCGGCAGCACGGCCAATAAATGAACCGGACCCAGCAGCCGGTGGGCAAAGCGGCTGTCGCTCGCCGGCATGATCGCCACGTGAACCTCGCCGCGATCGAGACGGATGCGTTGCTGCGTCGCGCTGCCTTCGATGAGCTGGACATCGATGCCGGGATGTCGATCCCGATAGCGCGGCAAGAATGGCGCAAGCACGGATGAAATATGCTGCGGCGTGGCGGCCACGCGCAGCGTTCCTGCCTGCCCGCCTTTCAAGGCACGTGCCCGCTCGGCCAAGAGGTCCGCATCGGCCAGCAGACGTCGGCTCTGCCGCAGCAGGTCCTCGCCTTCCGATGTCAGTTGCAGGCGGCGGCCAACGCGCTGAAACAGCGGCACGCCGAATTCAGCCTCAAGCGCGTCGATCTGGCGCGACGCCGCAGGCTGACTGAGGTGCAGACGTTCCGATGCCCGTCCAAGGCCGCCGGAGTCGGCAGTGGCGACGAAGGTGCGCAAGGACCGCAGGTTCATGGACGAATGTTCCAGATATTGCATGAATTATAGACGATAAAATGCATTAGACACAACTACGTCGGCCTGCCTACCGTGTCGGGAACGAGCCGGCGAGGTGATCAATATTCATTTCTAGGTTGGGAGTGAACCTTTCCGCTGCCTGAAGCAACAGACAGTGCAACCGGGAATGCCACAGGCTCTCGCCATCATCGCCCGCCGATGAATAGAGGCAGATGCCGTCATGACCACGACACCGAAAGTCTGGCGCGCGACGCAGCAGGCGAACTTCACCGACGCGGGCATCCAGATCGATCCGGCCATCGCCGACATCGGCTCCGGCCGCTACGTCGCGGTTTGGACCGAGGGCGTCGACGGTCCGATCGGCACCTCGCCGGGTATGGACCTGGTCGGCCAGATTTTCGACACCAGGGGCAACCGCATCGGCGGCGAGTTCCAGGTCAATCGCGCGTTCTTCATGGATGACGAGGTGAACGCGTCGCTCGACACCCGGCCGAGCGGCGGCTTCGTCATGGCCTATGTCGACGTTGATGCAGCGGGCGCCTCCATTCGCGCGCAAACCTACGACGTCAACGGCACCCCTCGTCGGCGGCGCAGCGACGACGATCCAGGCCGACACCAATGACGACACCCTCTCCGATCCGACGGTAGCCGTCCGATCCGATGGCAGCCACCTCGTTGCCTACGAGCGCGCTGTCGTCGGGAGCAACCAATGGATCGTCGGTCGCGTGGTGAGCGCCGGCGGCACGGTCGGCAGCGAGCACGTGATCGGCCAACAAGGCCACTCGAACCGCCTTCCCGACGCCGATGTCCTTAGCAATGGCAATTACGTCGTCGGGTTCGAGGAGGAAGTGTTTGCCGATCCCTTTACGCTTCAGTCCAACCCGCACTTCGCGATCGTCAGCTCGACGGGAACAGTGTTGTCCGGCGGAAATTTTGAGGTCGATGGCAGCCTCAACGATCAGACCGACGTTCATGTGGCGGCGCTTACCGGCGGCGGCTTCGTCGTCGTCTGGAGGGAGGCGAACGGGGATGGCAATTTCGACGGCATCCGCGCCCGTCTCTATAACAATATCGCAACCGGCCTCGGTCCGGCCTTCACGGTCAATTCCACCACGGCCGGCATCCAGTTTGAGCCAGATGTCGCCGCGCTCAACGACGGCGGTTTTGTCGTAGTCTGGAAAGACGTCAATCTGAGTGTGCTGCACGGACAGCGCTTCGATGCCACCGGCCATGCCGTTGG
>JBJMTU010000207.1:0-2830 GCA_045811545.1 Xanthobacteraceae bacterium
CTCGCGGCCAAGGGAACGCCTGCGGGCAGCGATTTCACGCTCAATGCCGATGCGCACGGCTTCAATTTGTCCGGCGCTGGTCGTCTCGTGCCGGGTGAGCCCCTGCGGCTCGATCTCGCGACCTTCGAGGCAAAGCGCGGCAAGAAGCGCATCGCGCTCGCAGGACCCGCCTCCATCGCATTCGCCGATGGCGGCGCCGAGATCCGCAATCTCACCATTCTCGCGGATGGCGGCCGCATTTCGGTACAAGGCCGCGCCGGCGCGACGCTCGCCCTCGATCTATCGATCAAAGGCATGCCGCTCTCGGTCGCCGAGGTGGCCCAGCCGGGCCTCGGCCTCTCCGGGACAGTCGATGGCGAAGCGCGCATCACTGGCCCAAGGACAGCGCCGGCTGGCGATTGGCGCCTCAAGCTCGCGCGTCTTGTCACCCCACAGACCCAATCCGCCGGCTTACCAGCGCTCGACGCCGCGTTATCCGGTCGACTCGGCTTTGGACGCACAACCGTCAGCGGCAATATCTCGGCCGGCAAGGAGGGCTTGATCCGGCTCTCAGGTTCGCTCCCGCTTGATCCAGACGGGACGCTCGATCTCGCCGTCGCGGGCGAACTCGATGCCGGCCTCGCCAACAAGGCTCTCGCGGTCGGGGGACAGCGGCTGACGGGCCGGCTCGCACTTGACGCCACAGTGCGTGGGACGGCGGTAGCGCCGCTCCCCTCCGGTGTCGCGACGATGAGCGGCGGCTCCTTCGAGGATCCACTCCAGGGCGTGCGGCTCGACGGCATTCAGGCCCGCATCCTCGCGCAAGGCGAAGAGGTGCTGATCGAACGAGCCTCGGCGACGACGCGCAACGGGGGCACGCTCGCGGCGTCCGGACGAGTGCGACTCGCTCCCGATGCCGGCTTTCCGGGCGCGTTCCGCATTCAAGGCAATCGCGTCCTGCTCGTCTCAAACGAGACCATGCAGGCGATAGCCGATCTTTCACTCGAATTTTCGGGCGCTCTCGCCGAGCGTCCGCGTGTCAACGGGCGCGTCGATATCGTCTCGCTCGACGTCGCCGTGCCGGACCGCATTCCCGTCACCTCACAGCCGCTCGCTGGCACCAAGCATGTCGACGCGACAAAGACCGCGACCGCCCGCGTCGCGCTTGACAAGAAGGCGAAAGCGCGTGGAAAGCGAAAGCCCGCCTTCGATGCCGATATCGACCTCACCATCGCCGCGCCTAACCGCGTCTTCGTCCGCGGGCGCGGTATCGATGCAGAACTCGGCGGCGATATCAGGCTCAGCGGCACGATGGCGCAGCCCATCGCGATCGGCGCCTTTGAGATGCGACGCGGGCGCCTCAGCGTGCTGTCGCAGCGTCTCGATTTTACCCGCGGGCGGCTGACTTTTTCGGGCGAACTCTCGCCCGAACTCGACTTTGTCGCCGAGACCCGCGTCGGTGACCTGACGGCGCAGATCGCTGTGTCGGGGCAAGCGTCGCAGCCGACCTTCGCGTTCACCTCGCAGCCCGATCTGCCCCAGGACGAGGTGCTGTCCCGCATTATGTTCCAAAAAGCCTCGGGTGGCTTGTCGCCGATGCAAGCCTTGCAGCTCGCCGCCACCGCCGCGCAATTCGCAGGCGAAGGCGGCAATGATGCCTTCGAGATGATGCGGAAGTCGCTCGGCGTCAATTCGCTCGACATCCAGATGCGCGCCGGTAGACCGACGGTCGGCGCCTCGCGATATATCTCCGACAACGTGAGCGTCGGCGTCAGGAGCGGAGCCACGCCGGAACAGAGCGCCGTCTCGGTCGATATTGATGTCACGCGCCGCCTACGCGTGCAGGGCGAAGTCGGCGTCGACGGACGATCGACGATCGGGCTGGGCACGGAGTGGGAATATTGATCAGCCCGACCCAGGCCTCGATTTGCGATTGACCGCTTCGTTTATGTCCTGGCACCTCATTGCGACGCTTGTAAGAAACACACTTGCCTAAGGCCTTGTAACTTCGCTCATCGCGAGTCGCATAGTGTAGGTGTCACGGTGACGGGCTGGGTGTCCTGCACTGCAGGCTGGGCCCGGACTGCAGCCCTCTTTTCTGACCGCCGCTTATTTGCACAATGACGGCGAGGTCGAATAGAGGCTTGCCCATCGGAGCAGATGCAAATTGTTTGAGTATGACTTTCGGGCAATGGCAGCGTGAAGCTGAGGGAGAACGCGGCACAAACAAATGGCGGTAACGGCTGCCAGCACGCTCTTCAAAAGCGAATGAGGCCTCGCGTCGTGCCGGCTCAAGAGCTCAACGCGCCGGCTTGAGTTCAGCGAAATTGCGAGAAACGGTCATTTGTCCACATCGGCTTTATGCCAGTCGTGCCTACCCACCCCCTGGACAAGCAGGAACTGACACTCGGAGGCTGATTCATTCGAAACCCAGTGTGCGGTGCCCGGCAGAATTTTGTATCTTTCGCCGACGGTGAGCACGCGTCGGTTGTCAGGACCTCGGTTGTCAGGACCTCGGGTCTCGATGGTGAGTGCACCCTGCAGTACAAAATAATGATCCGTGCTCTCGCTGTGATAGTGCCAGGGAATAACATCGCCCTGAGCTAGCGTGAAGACACGCACCTGAATGTCGTTACTGACCACAACGCGTTCGACGTTTTTCACCTCGTAGTCAGCCATCTCAACGCCTTCTCAACTCGTGATCAGCGATCTTTTGGCCACACCTCTAGCACGAATCTTGGTGCGGGCCGCGAACTCCCTATGCGGGAGCAGCCGCGACACATATTCAGCGCGTCTTCCACGGCGGCCTTCTCGCTCGCATGTGTAGACTGTACAACTCATCAGACATAAC
>JBJMTU010000208.1:0-5483 GCA_045811545.1 Xanthobacteraceae bacterium
CCAAGATCAAGCCGCTCTGCGATGCCCGCTTGGTGACGCCGGTTGCGGAGGGCACCGCGCGCGGCCATTTCCTCACTTTCGAGTTGGCGGGCGCGCAAGCGATCCACGATCGGCTCGCGCGCGCCAACATCGTCACCGACGTGCGCGGCGAGCGTATTCGCTTCGGCTTCGGCTGCTATCACGCCGTGGAGGAGATCGAGCCTGCCGTCGCCGCCATCGCAAGGGCGATCCGGCAATGATGCCGTCGTCCCCGCGAAAGCGGGGACCCATATTCCAGAGGCGGTGGTCATGGGTCCCCGCTTTCGCGGGGACGACAGGACATGAACTGATCAGTCGGTATGACTCCAAACCCGCGCGCGCCGAAAGCGGAAAGTTTCAGCCATGCGCTACATCGATGCGTTCAATCACTTCTTCCCCAAGCGCATCTACGAATTGATGCTGCAATCGCCCGCCGGACAGAAGGATCTCGGCAAACGGATGCAAGGGATTCCGGCGCTCTACGACGTCGAGGAGCGGCTGCGCGTCGTCGATTCCTTTCCCGACTACACGCAGGTCATCTGTCTCGGCATGCCGGCGATCGACCGCCTCACCGGGCCCGGTCGTTCGCCCGAATGGGCGCGGATCGGCAATGACGGGCTTGCCGAGCTGGTCGCGCAATATCCCGGCCGCTTCGTCGGCTATGCCGCCTCATTGCCCATGAACGCGCCGGACGCCGCAGCCAAAGAGGCGGAACGTGTGTTGTCGAACGGCGCCAATGCGATCCAGTTGCACACCAATGTCGATGGCGCACCCATCGATCAGGACCAGTTTCTTCCGATCTACGAAATCATCGAGAGATCGGGCAGGCCGATCCTGCTGCATCCGATCCGCACACGCGAGATGGCGGACTACCGGACCGAGGCGGTCTCCAAATATGAAATCTGCAGCGTGATCGGCTGGCCGTTCGAGACCGGCGCCGCACTCGCCCGCCTCGTCTTTTCCGGCATCATGGATCGGTTTCCGAACCTGAAGGTCATCGCGCACCATCTCGGCGGCATTATTCCGTATTTCGAAGGCCGCGTTGCGCACAGCTGGGATCAGCTGGGAGCGCGCACGTCGGAGGAGGATTATTCACTCATCCTGAAAAAGCTGAAAAAGCGGCCGTTCGATTATTTCAAGGGCTTCTACGGCGACACCGCGCTCGCCGGCGCACGCGCGCCGACCATTTGCGGATTGTCGTTCTTCGGGGCGGATCACGTGCTGTTCGCCTCCGATTGTCCGTTCGACAAGGAGAAGGGCAGGGGCTACATCCGCTCCACCATTGCGGTGATGGAGTCGCTCGATCTACCGAAGGAGGACATGGAAAAGATCTGCCACCGCAACGCGGAAAGCATGTTTGGACTGCGCAGGAGCTAATGATCGCCCTCAACGCAAGTGATTCAACCCATGTCATTCCGGGGGCGCCGCAGCGCAGGCAAGTTTACGCAGCCTGCGCAAGCTTGCCTGCGTATGCGGCGAGCCCGAAATCAGTAACCACGGCTGGGCTGCCTCGCTTGCGCTCGGGCCCGGAATCACAATTACGCTTGACAGCGACCATCACACCCCTGATCACGCTGCGGCCGAACGTGCCATTGAATGCGCGGGTGCGCACGGGTAGCCTGGTAGCGGGAGGAAAGATGTTCGTGCGCTGGAGTACGGCGGCAGTGATCGCCGCAGCATTGGCCGTGGCCCCCGCGCACGCGGATGCGGTCGCCGACTTCTACAAGGGCAGGCAGGTCAATCTCATCGTCGGCTACGGGCCGGGCGGCGGCTACGACATCTATGCGCGCCTGATTGCCCGTCATTTCGGCAAATTCATTCCCGGCCATCCGACCATCATCGTGCAGAACATGCCGGGCGCCGGCAGCCTGCGCGCGGTCAACTATCTCTACAACGTCGCTCCGAAGGACGGCACCACGATCGGCACGTTTGCGCGCAACATGCCGCTCAGCGGTCTCCTCGGCGGCAACGCAAACGTCCAGTTCGATCCGCGCAGGTTCACGTGGCTGGGATCCGCATCGAGCTTCGTCCATGACGCTTACATTCTGCTCGTGCGCAAGGACGCACCCGTCAAATCGATCGAGGAGGCCCGCCGTACCGATCTGCCGGCGCTCGTGCTCGGCGCCACCGCCGAAGGCTCGGCGGGCAATGACGTGCCGATCATCCTACGGGACACGATCGGCCTGCACGTCAAGCAGGTCGTGGGTTATCCGGACAGCGCCTCCACCTTTCTCGCTATGGAGCGCGGCGAGATCCACGGGCGGACCATCGATTTATCCACGGTGAAATCGGTCAAACCCGAGTGGCTCAAGCCCGACAGCGGTTTTCGCGTGCTCGTCCAGTTCGCGCGCACGACCCGGCATCCGGACTTTCTGGACGTGCCGACTGCGCGTGAGCTGGCCAAGAATGAGGCGGCGCGCTCGTTGATCGAGCTTGCGGAGCTCCCCTACGCGCTGTCGCGGCCGTTTGCTGCTCCGCCGGATCTACCGGCGGCTCGCGGCAAAGCGCTGCAGCGCGCGTTCATGGCGATGCAGAGCGATCCGCAATACCTAGAGGATGCCGCCAAGATCAGCGTCGACGTGAGCCCGATCGGCGCGGACGAGGTCCTGCGCGCGATCGATCGCATCGCCGTCGCGCCGCCGGAGCTCCTGGACTATGTCCGCAGGCTCCTGGCCGAGACCCGAGGCGGCGGATAGGTACGACGGTCTCATAACTGTCGTTCCCGCGTCCGTGGGGACCTATGATCACCGCCTCCGGGACATGGGTCCCCAGCATAAGCGCGTTTACGCGCGTCTTCGACGCGCTATGCGCGGGGGCGACGGCAGCAATCGAGAAAGGCAATGAAGCGAAGCGCGGACAGAATTCTCACCACCCACGTCGGCAGCCTGCCGCGTCCCGCCGATCTGCTCGATGTCGTGCAGGCCAAGGAGGAGGGCAAACCGATCGACGAGAAGGCGCACGCCGCACGGTTGCGCGCTGCGGTCGGCGAGATCGTCCGTAAGCAGATCGATCTCGGCATCGACATCATCGATGACGGCGAGTTTGGCAAGCCGAGCTTCGTCTCTTACGTCAACGAACGCCTCGGCGGCTTCGAGATCGACAGAGAGATGCCGCGGCAAAGCCCCTGGGCAGGTTCGCGCGAAGCAAGATCCTTTCCGGAATTCTATGGGCAGGGACACGTCGCCGCGCGCCAGAATCACATGGTCTGCACCGCGCCGGTCAGCTATCGCGGCATGGCGCAATTGCAGATCGACATCGACAATCTCAAGGCGGCGCTCAACGGCGCTAAACCTGAGGAGGTCTTCATGCCGGCGATCTCGCCGGCCAGCGTGGCGGACTGGCAGCGCAACGCCTACTACAAGACCGAGGAGGAATATCTGTTCGCCATCGCCGATGCGCTGCGTGAGGAATACGAGGCGATCGTGAGTGCGGGCCTTCTGCTGCAGGTCGACGACCCGCACCTCGTTACCTACTGGATCAAGGAGCCCGAACTGACTCTCGAGCAATTTCGGAAATGGGCACAGCTGCGCGTCGAGGCGCTCAACCACGCGGTGCGCAACATCCCGCCGGAGAAGGTCCGCCACCACACCTGTTACGGTATCAATATGGGTCCGCGTATCCACGATCTGGAGTTCAAGCACATCGTCGACCTCGTTCTGAGCATCCGCGCCGGCGCCTATTCCTTCGAGGCCGCGAACCCGCGCCACGAACACGAATGGAAAATTTGGGAGAGCACCAAACTGCCGGCGGGCAAATCGCTCATTCCCGGGGTGATCAGCCACTCGACGGTGTTGGTCGAACACCCGGAATTGGTGGCGGAGCGCATCTGTCGCTATGCCAAAGTGGTCGGGCGCGAGAACGTGATCGCCGGCTCCGATTGCGGCTTTGCCACCTTCGCCGGCTCAAAGGAAGTGCACCCGAGCATCGTGTGGGCGAAGTTCACGTCGCTCGTCGAGGGCGCCAAACTGGCCAGCCAGCAGCTGTGGAGTTGAGTGAGGCCCGGATTGACCCGCGCGAAGGCGGGGGAAATCCGGGATATCGAATACCTGCGTTGTCTGGACGGTGTCTGTGCTGGAAGCAGCAGTGTCTACGCTTTTGGCTTATCAGAGGGCGGATTTTTCGACATCCGGAATTTTTTCAAGCGACTGCGTGCGCGGACGGGCAGCGTGTAACCCAGCCACTGCTTGCGCGAGGCGTTCTCCGGTCAGATCCAGCGTCACGGGCTCGAGTACGGCGCTGCGCGCGCTCACGAAGCCGATGAGATCGGCGCCGGCATAGCCGGCGGTCCGCAGTGCGGCGACGCAATGCTCCGCCTGCGCGAGCGGAACCGCCGCGAGAAGTCCGCCCGCAGTTTGCGGGTCGAACAGCAGCGGATAGAGCGGATGGCGGGCGGCCGCGGCGAGGTCCCTGATCGCCCGGCGTAAACGCACGTTCTGCGGCTGTAACGACGAAAAGATGCCGAGCGCCACCGTCTCCCGCGCGCCGTCGAGCAGCGGTACGCGCTCGACCGCGAGCGTCGCATCGACGTCGGAGGCGCGCACCATCTCGATGAGGTGGCCGATGAGGCCGAAGCCGGTCACATCGGTCGCGGCATGCACGCCGTGCCGCCGCAGGATGTCGGCCGCGTTGCGGTTCGACGCAATCATGTGGGCGATCGCCGCCATCACCCAGCGCGCTTTGGCCTTGCCGCGCATGTCGGCGGCAAGCAAAGTCCCGGTGCCCAGCGGCTTGGTCAGGATGAGCCCGTCTCCAGGCGCAAGCCCGCCCTTGCGCAACGCAGCCGCCGCCGAGACGAGACCGTTGACCGCAAAGCCGAGTGCGAGCTCAGCGCCCTCGCTGGTATGCCCGCCCACGAGCGCACAGCCGGCATCGCGCAGCACCTCGTTCGCGCCCGCCATCATCGCGGAGAGGTCCGCCTCGACCTTGTTTTCGAGCCCGTACGGCACGGTGGCGATCGCCAATGCCGTTTGCGGCTCTCCGCCCATGGCATAGACGTCGCCGAGCGCGTGGTTCGCCGCGATCTTGCCCAGCATGTAGGGGTCGTCGACGATGGCACGGAAATAATCGACCGTTTGCAGCGAGAGCTGCTCCCCGCCGACATCGACGAGCGCCGCGTCATCGGGCGCGTCGAGCCCCACGACCACGTCGGCCCGCGCGGCAGGTTCGATCTCGGCAAGCGCGCGCGAGAGCACGGTGGCGCCCACCTTGGCGCCGCAGCCGCCACAGCGCATGGCGATGGCGGAAATTTCCTTGAGCGCCTCGCGGTCGGCCAATGGCGGCAGTGTTGCCGCAATCGGCGTCATCTCCGGCAGCTCGTTGTACTTGCGCATAAAGCGGCGATCGATCCAATCCTTCCAGCGCCACACCCATGCGCCCTCGACCACCAGACCATTGCGGGTCCCGACCGCATAGCGTTCGCCGGTCGAGACCAGATAGAGCGCCTCGCGCTGCGGCCGGAACCGCCG